>CAVDTR010000005.1:0-113439 GCA_963612015.1 Lachnospiraceae bacterium
GCGTGGATACGACCGAGAATAAGGTCGCGCTCAGTTTTGATGCAGCATGGGGCGCAGATGATTTTGAGCGGATTATGGAGACGCTGGAGAAACACAATGTCAAGGTGACCTTTTTTATGACCGGAGGCTGGGTGGAGACATATCCGGACTGCGTGAAGGAACTGGTAGAAAGAGGGCATGACCTCGGCAACCACAGTGAGCATCATTATGATATGACCTCGATCTCAAAAGCGGAGCAGCAGGATGAACTTTTAAAGGTACATGACCGTGTAAAGGAGCTGACCGGCTATGAGATGTATCTGTTCCGCCCGCCATACGGCGCATACAGTAATTCCGTTATCAACACCGCATACAGCCTCGGCTACTATCCGATCCAGTGGTCGGTGGATTCCCTCGACTGGAAGGATTACGGCGTAGATTCCATCATCAATACGGTATGCAATCATAAAGCACTCGCACCGGGTGCGATTATCCTGTGCCACAACGGTGCAAAGTATACGGCGGATGCACTCGATGCAATGCTTACCAACTTGGAAGAAAAGGGCTACCAGATCGTTCCGATATCGGAGCTGATCATGCGCCAGAACTACCACATGGATGTTACTGGAAAGCAGATTGAAAACTAAGGACGTTTCTTTTGACACGCGCAGCGCCCATTGGCACAACAAACGCCCATTGGCACAACGCGCACTCACTGTCGCTCACAGCGTCTGTTAGAATGAGACTTGTGCAGTTTGGATAAAAATGGAACAGGAAAAATACGCAAAAACACATAGCGAAAGATGCAATTACATTCTAAAAAAGAGAATTGGTATGGCACTTTGCACAAATAGCAGACGAATATGCAAAAAATACAAAAATTGCACATTGGATGAGTTGTACATTTTGGCGTGGTACTGCGGTCACAGATTGGGAAATATGAATAAAAAAGTTCCGAAAACCTTGGAAAACTTGCCGATTGAACGCAAAAGCAAAACGATGGTACACTTGGATTATCAAGTGAGCAAACGGTTGCTCAAAAGCTTTTTAGGGAGGAAGAAACTATGAAAAGAAACCGGAAAAAACGAATTGTAAGTTTTATGTTGACGTTGGTGTTGGCTCTTACACAGTTTAGTCTGGTGGGAGGCGGTGCAAGCATTGCCAAAGCAGACACAACAGAGGAAAACAACGAGGGGTACAAGGTTGTTGTAACACCGGAGACCTATGAGGCTAAGACCGGGGACACCGTGTCCTTGAGTGCGAAGGTTACATACAACGGAACAGAGATCGCAGATCTCGAAAGTGAGAACCTATTCTTATGGTGGTGGGTAGATTCTTGGAACGACCATACAGATGGATTAAGTGATTGTACGTTTAGCAATTATGATAGCAACAGTGGACACTCACTTACTGCAGACGTGACAGTACCATCTAACGGAACTTATTACATTGCGGCAGAGTTAAAGGACAGTAACGCGGACGTGGCTGAGACAGTTTATGCGCAGATCAATGCATCTTCAGCTACAGAGACACAGGCTGCTTCCACGATTGCTGTAACAGCAAGTAATACGGAGATCGAGGTTGGCGAAACTGTAAAATTCAGTGCTTCTGTTACAGATGCAGAGGGTGAGGTCATCACAGATCTGGAAGAAGCAGGTTTGAATCTCTGGTGGTGGATCGACTGCTGGAACGATCACGCAGATGGTGGAAAAAATACAGATGTGGAATTTTCTAACTATGATGAAAATTCCGGTTATTCTCTTACCGCAGATGCAACATTTAAAGTGGCGGGAACTTATTATATGGCAGCACAGATGGATGGCTATTCTACACAGTATACAACCATTACAGTAACAGAGGCAGAAGAGGATAATGATACTGCTGTTGATGCAAATGTATATGTAAAGAAAATTTCCGGGTTGTCTGATGATTTCATTACCGGTGCAGATGTATCCTCTTATCTGTCTCTGATCGAGAGTGGTGCAAAGTTCTATGATGAGGATGGCAACCTGTTGGATGAACAGGGCTTCTTTAAGTATCTTGCTGCCGGCGGGACAAATTATATCCGTATCCGTGTGTGGAATAATCCTTACGATAGCGACGGAAATGGTTACGGCGGTGGAGACAATGATCTTGAGAAGGCAAAGGTGATCGGAACGTATGCGACCAATGCCGGAATGAAAGTGCTGATCGATTTTCATTATTCCGATTTCTGGGCAGATCCGGGAAAACAGAAGGCACCAAAGGCATGGGCATCTATGAGTGTCTCTGAAAAGGAAACCGCAATTTATAACTTTACCAAGGCTTCGCTGGAAGAATTACAGGATGCCGGTGTTGATGTGGGAATGGTTCAGGTTGGAAATGAGACAACCACCCAATTTTGCGGAGAAACGAGCTGGGAAAATATCTGCACATTGTTTAATGCAGGCTCCAAAGCAATCCGCGATGTGTCAGAGGATATTCTGGTGGCGCTTCATTTTACCAACCCAGAGAAAAGCGGAAGGTATGCTTCCATTGCCAAAACATTAGATTCCTATAGTGTAGATTATGATGTATTTGCATCTTCTTACTATCCATATTGGCATGGAACCACTGCAAATCTTACCAGCGTGCTTAAGACTATTGCAGATACTTATGGCAAGAAGGTTATGGTTGCCGAGACTTCATGGGCATTTACACTGGATGATGGAGACGGACATGATAACACCGTCCGTGTTGGCAATAATGATACCGATCAGCCATACGACTTTTCTGTTCAGGGCCAGTGTACCGAGATCGCTTCTGTTGCACAGGCAGTTGCAGATGTTGGTGATAGCGGAATCGGTTTGTTCTACTGGGAGGCTGCATGGATTCCGGTAACCTATGCGTATGATGCAGACGGAAATAAGATCGAGAGCATCTATGAGGCAAATAAAGCTGCATGGGAAGCAAATGGCTCCGGATGGGCATCTTCCTATGCCAAGGAATATGACGCACAAGATGCCGGACTCTGGTATGGCGGTTCTGCTGTTGATAATCAGGCATGGTTCGATCTTCAGGGAAAAGCGTTAGAGACAGTCCATGTTTACAACTACATCCGAACCGGAACAAAGGTGCCGGAAACGGTAACAGGAGTTACAGTTGATGTTGTTACAACGGAACTTGCAAATGCGGCAAACATTACAATGCCTGCAACAGCAACTGTAAAGTATAATACAGGTAAGACGGTTTCCGTAGATGTAACATGGAATCAGGAAGAACTTGCGGATGCAATCGCCTCCGGAACCGGTGTATACACGATAAACGGAAGCTATGTGCTTGATGATGAGATAAAGGACATCCAGACAACTTTAACAATCTATCCGGACAACATACTGACAAACGGTGGTTTTGAAACGGGTGCGCTTTCTCCGTGGACAGCGGAGGAGGGCAGCAACGGTGCTGTGACAACGGCTGATCCTCGCACCGGGGCAAAGAGCTATCATTATTACAGTGCCAGTGATATGACCTACACCGTCTCACAGAAAATTTCAGTTGAGGCAGGCGTATATAGCTTCGGCGGATATGTGCAGGGACGTGCGCTCGTTGATGGCGAATCATATCAGGTATTTGTGACAGTCGGAGATAAGACTTATACCGCAGACCTTACACCGAACGGATGGGCTGTTTGGCAGAATGGCGAAGTAAAAGACGTCACGGTAGCTGAGGCTGCTGAGATTACAGTTGGATTTACGGCAACCGCAAGTGCCGGTGCGTGGGGAACTTGGGACGACTTCTACTTATATCGCACAGGGGATGCCCCGACAACCACACCGGATGAAAAGCCAAGCGAAGGAACCGATACCACACCGGATGAAAAGCCAAGCGAAGGAACCGATACCACACCGGAAGAGCCAAAACAGGACGAGGTAAAGCAGGAAGAAACAACTCAGACAGAAACCGAGCCACAGGAGACGGTAACAAGAGAGCTTGAAACCGATGCAGAGGGCAATATCATCGAGACAACTACGACCAAGGATACAGCCACAGGAACCATCAAGACCAAGGTTGTTATGTGGGAGCCTTCAACCGGCGATCAGTATGTTATTAAGTCCACTGAGACGAAAGACGGTACGGTAACCTATTCTTCTGTATTCCTGTTCACAAAGAATGCTACGATAACCAAGGCACAGGCGAAGCAGGCGGAGGAGCTTGCCAAGAAGAAAAATGCGCCGTTGCTCGTATTTGTATATGATGCGGATGGCAATCTTCTCTACAAGGTCAAACTCAATACGAAGAATGTAAAGAAAAATACCACATTGAGCGTATACAGATATAACGAAAAGACGTCGACCTATTCAAAGCTCAAAAAGAAATATCAGACCATAAAGAGTGATTCAAAGGGCAATATCGAGTGTGATTTCAATCAGATCAGCGAGATAAAGAGGTATGTACTCGTGTCAAAGGAGCAGGCAAAGCGAATCGATAAAAAGATTGCAAAAACGAAATAGGAATCAAGCAAAAGCAGAAATTTAAAATGAAACAATAACCCACGGGGCTGGCAGCAATGTCAGCCCCGTTTTCAGTTCGTGCACCATGAGTGCTCTAACGGGTGAAAGGCCTCTTACTTACTCGATCATAGAAGGAAACTTTTAAGTACATTCTGGCTTAAAAATCATGCAAAAACATATTTGCAACTCGCAGTTGCGGAATTGCAAGCCTGTGTATATAGTGTTTTACCTGTACGCTTGGTATGCTTAATGTGAAAGGAGGAGACATGCCACTTTCAGAAAAATTATATGTGCTTCGCAAAGAAAGAGGTCTTTCACAAGAGCAGCTTGCAGAAAAGCTAAGCGTATCAAGGCAGGCAATATTAAAATGGGAGTCTGGTCAATCTGTTCCGGAAAGTGATAAGCTTCTTGCTATTAGCAGCTACTTTGATGTTTCGTTAGATTATCTTCTAAAAGAAACGGAAGAACAACCGGCCCTTTCCGCAGACCATCAGGATGACAATTCCTTACCGAGGGGCAATCGCTCCCGCTTTCCCAATCTGATTATACTTGATTCTTGCCTGCATTCAAACGGAATTACAGCAGGCTTTATATCAGTCCCGTATTGACAGATAACTGATTATGGTGTATATATACAATATGAACAGTAAAGCAAAACAGGAGAGAAGAATTACGAAGATGGATTTGAAGCGAAATGCGAATATTGAACCGCTGCTTGGTGAGAAGAAGGGCTGGAACATCGTAGTTGAGACTTTAGCGTTTCTAGCAGTGATGCTTGTGTGCATGATCGGGCAGGGATCTGATCAACGGAGGCGCGTTCGGTATGGAGGGCGAACTTGCGTTGAGCGTTGTGCTTGCAGTCGGAATCATTTTGTTGTATCTTGAACCTTGGAAAAGGGAAGCTGCTGTGACAGCATAATCAGAAAACAGAGACAGGGTGTATAACATGAAAATATCACAGACATCGGGTGTACCGATTTATCAACAGATTGCGGATGCATTCCGAACAGATATCCTTGCCGGAAAGTATTCGCAGGGAGAATATCTTCCGTCCATCCGCGGACTGGCAAAAGAATTAAAGATCAGCGTCATCACGACCATGAAGGCGTATGAAATGTTGCAGGAAGAGGGGCTTGTGACAGGACTTCAGGGCAAGGGATTCTATGTGAATGCACCGAACAGCGAAATGCTGCGGGAGCAGCATCTGCGCAAGGTGGAGGACTCCCTCACGGAGGCAATCCAGGCAGCAAAGATCGCAGGAATGAGTGACGAGGAACTGATGCAGACATTGCAGACACTGTTTGCAATGAGAGAGGAATAGTATGGATGGACAATATGTAATAGAAGGAACAGGACTTCATAAGAAGTTTAAGGGCTTTTCGCTGGACGTTCCGAGACTTCAGATACCAAAGGGGTTTGCAACTGCGCTCATCGGGGAGAATGGAGCCGGAAAGACAACTCTTATGAACATACTGGCGGGCATCCGGCTCGATTATGACGGGGAGATCCGCTATTTTGGAAAATACACAGACGAGGATCGCGAGAAAAATCCGATCGTAAAGAACAACATCGGATACACCGGCACAGGGGACTACTATCTGCCACAATGGACGGTACGGCAGGTGGAGAATCTGTCGGCATTTTTGTTTGATGGATTTGATGTAAATTGCTTCCGGCAGTGGTGCCAGAAGCTGGCGATCTTTCCGGAGGGCAAGCCGGAGAAGAACAGGAAGGTCAGCGCACTTTCCGATGGAAACAGAACCAAGCTGATGCTGGCAGGCGTGCTTGCAAGAGATACGAAGCTTCTGCTTTTGGATGAGCCGGCATCCTCGCTTGATCCACTGATGCGCGACCGCCTGTGTGAGATGATCCGTGATTATCTGAATGAGGATGAGGGAGAAAAGAGTGTGCTTTTTTCCACACATAATATCTCAGATATGGAGAATGTAACTGATTATGCGATCGTGATGGAGCACGGCGAGATCGTGGAGCAGGGCTTTGTGGAGGAGCTGAAGGAGAAGTACATTCTGGTAAAAGGCGAAAAGGCAGACGAGACTGCCGCAGCCACTTACCTGTATTCGATGAACTCTAACCGGTACGGATTCGAGGGCATCTGTCTGGCGCAGAATCTGGATAAGCTCGCAGGCATGGATATAACCACGGAGACTCCGACCTTATCCCAGATCTGTGTCGCAATCATGAAGGTCAACTCCCGGATGGAGCAGAAGTAGAGGTGGACGGATGAAAATGCAATTAAAAAGCTATCGTGCTTTTGTCTCATGGGAATACCGGCTGACGGAGGTCTGGTTACTTCCGGTGGTACTGCTGCTTGCCTGCTGGGTGTTTGCACCGCACTTTGGAGTGACGGTGCTGAATGTATGCTACTGGGTGTATCTTTTCGTCGATATGACATTAGACTTTTGGATCATGGGGGGAATATGCAAAAAGCATAGCGCGAAAATGAACTTCGTAAAGTCCTCCTGTTATGGATATACGGGACTTAAAATGGCGATCGTGACAGATCAGGTAAGACGTTTTGCAATGCTTGCAATCTTGTCCGTTGGATTGATGGTGGTCACCGAGATACGCGGGTTTCAGTATGGGAAGGTCGGAAGCGTGGAGCTATGGTACACGGCGCTTTTGATCCTGATGCCATATCTGTTTAACACCCTGCTTTTAAATATTTTGCGCTACATTGATTTCTTTCAGCTATACATACTGATTCCCCTTTTCGGAAGCAGTTTTGCGGCGGGATTTCTGGCTGCATTCGGGGCGCAGCTTACGGACGGAACAGAGGTGACAGAAAAAGAGTTGATCCTTTTGGTGGTCTTACTGATCCTTGGAATTGTGGCAACGGTGGCAACCATCTGGCATGTGCTGTTTCGGATAAAGCAAAGCTACCGCGATGTTGAGTGATGGAGGATACACATGTTTGATAGAATAAAAAAAGGGTTTATGCTTGCCAGATACGGGCTGGGCTTTAAATCGCAGATCCTTTTTGCCGTGATGTTCATGGTGTTTGGATTCGTGATGGAATTTGCCAAGGGTGGAAGAAATATGCTGGGCGGCTTTTACATCGTCCTTGCAGCGACGTTTGTACTCCAGCTTGTCGTTTCACTGAACCTGTCAACGATGGTGCAGACCTCCCCATATAAGAGAAGGCTTGGGACGATCATTCCGATCCTTACGTCAACACCGCTTCTGCTTTTTAACTATACCGTGATGATCCTGATCCGGCTGTACTATCTGTATCTGGATCCGGAGGTGGCGGCGAGCACCGAGCAGCAGTTACAGATTAAGGGCGGACTTGTGGCGATCAGCTTTCTTTTGTTTGTCACATCCGTTTATATGGGGGTATGCTACAAGTTTTTCTGGACGTCCTTCGTATTTTTGATAATAGTCATTTATCCGATTTCTTTTGTGAGCATGACGGACCGGTTTTCCGGTATTGTGTCAGCGATCCCGATCGGGGTGGTCATTGCAGACGGATATCTGATGATCCTTGTGGGGCAGGCTGCAGCATACCTTTTATCCGTTCTTTTTTATAAGAGGGAATTGCTACGCACGGCGTTTTCCGCAGCACTGAAACGGAATTACCGGTAACAGTAAAACTTGCGCTCAATTCTTGATATAAAATGGCGGATATGCTATACTATATCTATATGATACTGCGGACAGGTAAGCGCAGGAAGAAGAGTAGGAGATGCAAAGATGACAGAATCCGGATTGATGATATTTTTGATTTTAATTCTATTGGTAGTGATCGTGGCAGTGATCGTTGCGGTGGTATCTTCTGTTACGGCAGCAGTTGCAGCCAATGAGGACGATGACGATGCGGAGGAAGAGGGCACACTGTAAGCTCGTGACCTGACACGACAGATATAGGATATGATAGTGATAAGGAGACTTTGGATGCAGATCCAAAGTCTCTTTTTGTATGGCACTAATAAGAACTGTAAAAAATAAAAAGAATATTAAAAGAGCATGTGTAATCTTGCATTTTCCCTTCGGCAGCGTATAATGATAACGAATTGACCGACCGGTCGGTCGGGACTGGAAATCAAGACAAACAAAGTATCGCAAGGAGGACAAACATGATTTCAAAGTATAGTGTAAAGCGACCCTATACCGTATTGGTTGGTGTCGTTTTGGTAATTGTTTTGGGCATCACGTCGCTCATGAAGATGACGACAGATCTGCTTCCGGACATGAGCTTCCAGTATGCGCTGGTCATCACGACAGATGTTGGAGCAAGCCCGGAAACGGTTGAGACAGAGGTGACGGCACCGATTGAGGCGGCAATGGCAACGACCTCCAACATAAAGGGGATTACATCGACCTCGTACAACAGCTATTCCATGGTCGTGCTTGAGTATGAGCAGAATGCCAATATGGACTCTGTTGTGATCGAGATCCAGCAGAAGCTGGATCAGCTGGAAGGTGCATGGAGTGATACGGTAGGTACGCCTATGATCATGAAGATCAACCCGGATATGCTGCCGATCATGATCGCAGCAGTCGACAAGGACGGACTCAGCCAGACAGAGCTTTCCATCTATGTGGATTCAGAGCTGGTTCCGGCACTTGAGAGTGTGGAGGGTGTTGCTTCCGTATCCGCAAGCGGAGAGATCACGGAGAGCATGGAGGTTACCCTGAATCAGGAAAAGATCGATGCACTCAATGAAAAGCTGAAAGCGGAGATTCTATCACAGTTTTCGGATGCCCAGAAAGAGCTCGATGACGGAAAAACGCAGATCGAGGACGGGCAGAGCGCGATCGATGATACCAAGGGACAGCTGGAGGATGCGATCAGCCAGGTACAGCAACAGCAGCAGGAGCTTCTGCAAAATGAAGCTGATCTGAAAGCACAGAGAGCAGAACTCGTTTCCCAGCAGGCAAGTTTGCAGACCGTACTTGATGGGATCAATTCTTTCATGGAGTCTGAGGATTACACCAACCTTGCCTCTTTGGATGAGGGAATCGGTCAGATGAACGAAGCGATCGATCAGGCACTTGCGGCGGGGGCAACCGAGGATATGGTTGCAACGCAAAGGGCGGAAGCTGCCGGCTATCAGGCACAGCTTGACACCGCAAATGCTGCAATCGCAGAGCAGTTTAAGGGGCTTTCCGAGATGGGAATAACTGTAAGCAGCTATGCGGATCTTCCGGCGGCAGCGGGAACGGTCAGCGAGATGCTTTCACAGGTAAATACCGGTATCACGACGATCGACACCGCACAGGAACAGATCGCGCAGGGAAAGGTATCGCTATCCGATGCACTTGAGACATTAAATACAAATACTGCACTTGCGGCACTTTCCATCAGCGGAACATCAGCACAGCTTGCAACTGCGGCGGCATCTATGGATGATGCACAGGCTTCCCTTGATTCTGCAAAGGACAGCGCACTGGATTCGGCAGACCTGACACAGATCCTGACGGTGGATATGATCTCCAATCTGCTGACGGCACAGAACTTTAACATGCCGGCAGGCTATGCCGCAGAGGGAACGAAGGATTATCTTGTCCGCGTCGGTGACGCGGTAGATTCCGTGGAGGAACTGGAGGATCTGGTTCTGCTTGATATGGGAATGGACAGTGTAGGAATCATCCGCCTTGGCGATGTCGCAGATGTTGCGATGGTAGACAATGCAGATGAGACCTACGCGGTCGTAAACGGCAATCCGGGAATCATGCTGTCGATGGAGAAGCAGACCGGCTACTCTACCGGCGAAGTCACAGATCGTCTTCTGGATAAGTTCGATGTGCTTGAGGAGAGTACGGACGGACTGCATTTATCCGTTCTGATGAATCAGGGCGTTTACATTGACATGATCGTAAAGAGCGTAATGGAAAACATGATCATCGGTGCGATCCTTGCGATCTTTGTCCTGCTCCTTTTCTTAAAGGATGTAAAGACAACCATTATCATTGCATGTTCCATCCCGCTTTCCGTTATTACAGCCGTTGTTCTGATGTACTTTACCGGAATTTCGCTTAACATTATCTCTATGTCGGGACTACTTCTCGGAATCGGAATGCTCGTCGACAACTCTATCGTTGTCATTGAGAACATCTACCGCTTAAGAGGAGAGGGCTATTCCATCCGCAAGGCGGCTGTTGAGGGCGCAGGACAGGTGACCGGCGCGATCGTTGCATCGACACTCACGACCGTAAGCGTTTACGCTCCGATCATTTTTACGGAGGGAATCACAAGACAGCTGTTTGTGGACCTTGCACTTACCATTGCGTTTACACTCCTTGCAAGTCTTGTGGTTGCGCTTACGTTTGTTCCGGCTTTGTCAGCCGGAATGCTGAAAAAAACGAAGGAAATCAGGCATCCCTGGTTTGATGCATTCAAGGAGGGCTACGGAAAGTTATTAAAGGTCTGCTTGCGATTCAAGCCGGTTGTGTTTATTGTTGCGATTCTGCTTTTGATCGGAAGTGCTTATGCGGCAATCTCAAGAGGATTTACCTTCATGGATATGGACATGGAGACCAACCAGCTCTCCGTCACAATCGCTGCAAAGAAGGACGAGAAGCTGACTTTTGCGGAACTTACCGGTTATTCGGATGAAGTGATCGGGCGCATCAGTGATATAGAAGGAATTGACACCATCGGAGCGATGGCGGGAGGGAATTCGACCATGAGCTTGATGGGAGGCAGTTCTGACAGTGTGAGCATGTACATCCTGCTGGATGAAGATTCCAATGTTTCCGTGAATGATGTGGAAACAGAGATCTTAAACCGTACCGCAGATTTAGGCTGTGATGTAAGCACAAGCTCATCCTCTATGGACTTTACTACTTACTTTGGATCAGGCTTGTCCGTGCAGATTAAGGGCTCAGATCTTGATACTCTGCAAAGACTTGCAACAGAGGTCGCAGACATCATGGAACAGACTGAAGGAACCTGTGACGTAGAGGACGGACTTGACAATGTATCACCGGAGTTCCGAATCACGGTGGACAAGGAAAAGGCGGCAGAGTATGGCTATACGGTTGCGCAGGTGTTTCAGCTTGTATATGCGGAGATGGCAAGCAACACCTCAGCAACAACCATTTCAACAGACGTTAAGGATTACGAGGTCTATGTACAGACCGAGGAGCAGGCGGATACACAGCTTGCGGACATCAAGGCATTGACCTTTACCCATACCAACAAGGACGGAGACGAGGAGGAAATCCCGCTTTCCGACATCTGTACGATGGAGGAGACGACCACCCTGTCAAAAATCACCCGTGATGCACAGAGCCGTTATATTACGGTTTCCTGTGGAATCGACGATGACCACAACGTCACGCTTGTAAGTAATGAGCTTCAGAAAGCGTTGAACAAGCTGGATATTCCGGAAGGATATTCGATTTCCATGCAGGGTGAGGATGAGACGATTCAGGATGCAATGAGCCAGATGGTTCTCATGCTTGTGCTGGCTGTGATCTTTATCTACCTGATCATGGTTGCACAGTTTCAATCCCTGCTCTCGCCGTTTATCATCATGTTCACGATTCCGCTTGCATTTACCGGAGGCTTTATCGCACTGTTTTTGGCAGGCATTGAGGTCAGCGTCACATCCATGCTTGGATTTATCATGCTGGCAGGATTGATCGTCAACAACGGTATCGTGCTGATCGATTACATCAATCAGGTGCGGAAAGAGGGGATGAGCAAGAAGGAGGCTATCATAGATGCAGGAAAGACCCGTGTACGTCCGATCCTTATGACCGCACTTACCACGATCCTTGCAATGTCCACCTCCGCGGTCGGACTTGGTGAAGGCTCCGAGATGATGCGCCCGATGGCGATAACGCTGATCGGAGGTCTTGTCTATGGAACAATCCTGACACTGATTGTCATTCCGTGTATCTATGATGCTTTCAATAAGGAAAAGAGCATGGTGGAGGAAGAACTCTAGTCTGATGCTGTATCCGAAAGGAAGTGTGTTATGGAAAAACAAGTATATATTCAAATTGAAAAAATAGCAGAACCACCCGAAAAAATGCGCCGGATGTATGAGGCGGTCTCTGAGCTTGTCAAGGCAAAGAAGGAGATCGCAGACATCAAGGTGTCCGATATTACCAAGGCGGCGGGCATCGGAAAGGGAACGGCTTACGAATATTTTGCTTCCAAGGAAGAACTGATCGCACATGCGCTGATGTACGAGTATTCCATCAAGATCCAGAGACTGGCAAAGGCAGCGTTCGAGACGGAGACCTTTCGTGAGCGCTGCAACCGGGTGATGGACTGGATACTTGAAAACAAAGATTACAACCGCATGTTTACGCAGCTGTTTTTAAGCAATGCAAGTCCGTATATGGCGGCACCGGAGCATCAGCCGCAGGGCTGCCTGCCCGGCGCGTTCGGCTGTGAGGTGCATGACTATGTGTATCAGCTGATCGACGTTTTTATGGAGGATGCCTACAAGGAAGGTGCGATCCGGGAACAGGATCCGGGGAAACGGTCGCTGGCGCTTCTTACCGCAATGGTAGAGTACGCATTTGTTATCATGGGACCGGCAGAGCCGCGCTACGAGGCACTTGGGGATGACAGCTTACGCACCTTCATCTATGAGAGTCTGGTGCGATCCCTAAATTAACCTCTTGACTTTTGGCGAAGCCGCAAGTATGATAAGGTCATATAGGAAAAGGCGCTAAGAAAGAGGAGTACATGGTTTGGAAACCACAGAGAATGGCATTCGATTCCGGGAGGATGATCCGAGCGGGACGGCTGAGAGATGCCTGGCGGAAGAATGATGGAAGGTAGCTTTTGAGCCGGAGAACCTAGAAAGCCAGACTGGCACAAGTTCTTCCGTTTTATCCACGTTACAGGATATGAGTTGTTCGAGCATTTCACTCCGACAAGAACGAAGGTGGTACCGCGCCAATTCGCCCTTCATGCATTTGTTTGCATGGAGGGCTTTTTTAATCCAATTTATTATTTTCCACAGGAGGAAACCGAATGAGTAAGGAATTATCAAAGACCTACGATCCGAAGGACATTGAGGATCGTCTTTACCAGAAATGGGAAGAAAATGGCTACTTCCACGCAGAGGTAGACCGAAGCAAGAAACCGTTTACCATTGTTATGCCGCCACCAAATATCACAGGACAGCTCCACATGGGACATGCGCTGGACAACACGATGCAGGATATTCTGATCCGTTATAAGCGTATGCAGGGCTACAACGCACTGTGGCAGCCGGGAACAGACCACGCTTCCATCGCAACGGAGGTTAAGGTCATCGAAGCCTTAAAGAAGCAGGGAATCAACAAGTCAGACCTGACGAGAGAAGAGTTCCTTGAGAAGTGCTGGGACTGGAAGAAAGAGTACGGCGGACGTATCGTAAAGCAGCTTCGCAAGCTCGGATCTTCCGCAGACTGGCAGAGAGAGCGCTTCACAATGGACGAGGGCTGCTCACATGCAGTTCAGGATGTCTTTATCAAGCTGTATAAGAAGGGCTGGATCTATAAGGGCTCCCGTATCGTAAACTGGTGTCCGGTATGTAAGACCTCCATCTCCGATGCAGAGGTTGAGCATGAGGAGCAGGACGGATTTTTCTGGCATATCAATTATCCGGTAGTCGGGGAAGAGGGACGCTTCGTTGAGATCGCAACCACCCGTCCGGAGACACTGTTTGGAGATACTGCTGTCGCAGTCAACCCGGAGGATGAGAGATATCAGGACATCATCGGCAAGATGTTAAAGCTTCCGATGACAGACCGTGAGATCCCGGTTATCGCCGATTCGTATGTTGACAAGGAGTTTGGAACCGGATGCGTAAAGATCACACCGGCACATGATCCGAACGACTTCGAGGTTGGAAAGCGTCACAATCTGGAGGAGATCGTTGTAATCAATGACGATGCGACCATGAACAAGCTCGCTGGCAAATACGAGGGAATGGATCGTTACGAGTGCCGGAAGGCGCTTGTCGCAGATCTTGAGAAGGAAGGCTTACTGGTTAAGGTCGTTCCGCATTCCCACAACGTAGGAACCCATGACCGCTGCCATACGACTGTTGAGCCGATGGTAAAGCAGCAGTGGTTCGTAAAGATGGACGAGATGATCAAGCCGGCAGTAGAGGGTGTCAAGAATGGGGAGATCAAGCTCCTTCCAAGCCGTATGGACAAGACCTACTTCAACTGGACAGACAACATCCGTGACTGGTGCATCAGCCGCCAGCTCTGGTGGGGACACCGCATTCCGGCATGGTACTGCGATGACTGTGGTGAGATGACGGTTCAGATCGAGAAGCCGTGCTGCTGCCCGAAGTGCCAGAGCAAGAATCTGACACAGGACCCGGATACACTGGATACATGGTTCTCATCTGCACTCTGGCCATTCTCAACACTCGGCTGGCCGGAAAAGACGGAGGATCTGGATTACTTCTATCCGAATGACGTATTGGTTACCGGATATGACATCATTTTCTTCTGGGTTATCCGTATGATCTTCTCCGGATATGAGCAGATGGGCAAGGCACCGTTCCACACGGTACTTTTCCATGGACTTGTACGCGACTCGCAGGGACGCAAGATGAGCAAGTCCCTCGGCAACGGTATCGATCCGCTTGAGGTTATCGACAAGTACGGTGCAGATGCGCTGCGTCTTACCCTGATCACCGGAAATGCACCGGGAAATGATATGCGTTTCTATTGGGAGCGTGTAGAGGCATCCAGAAACTTTGCAAACAAGGTATGGAATGCATCACGCTTTATCATGATGAATCTGGAGGGCTCCGCCGTTACAGAGCCGAACAGGGATGATCTTCACACCGCAGATAAGTGGATCCTTTCAAGAGTGAATACGCTTGCCAAGGATGTGACCGAGAACATGGACAAGTTTGAACTCGGAATCGCGGTACAGAAGGTTTACGACTTCATCTGGGATGAGTTCTGTGACTGGTACATTGAGATGGCAAAGGTTCGTACCTACAAGAAAGAAGAAGATCCGGCATCTGCAAATGCTGCACTCTGGACGCTTCGCACGGTACTGATCCAGTCCTTGAAGCTGCTGCATCCGTACATGCCGTTTATCACGGAGGAAATCTTCTGCACGCTGCAGTCTGAGGAGGAGACAATCATGCTCTCCGATTGGCCGCAGTATAAGCCGGAGTGGAACTTTGCCGAGGATGAGGCTGCAATCGAGCATTGCAAGGATCTTGTAAAGGGTGTCCGCAATGTGCGCACACAGATGGAGGTTCCGCCTTCAAGAAAGGCAAAGCTGTTCATCGTGTCCGAGGATGCGGATGTACGCGCTATATTTGAGAAAAACCGTGAGGTCTATATCAACCTTGCTTTTACCAGCGAGATTATTGTGGAGTCTGACAAGAGCGGAATCGGCGAGGATGCCGTATCTGTTGTGATCCCGGATGCGGTTGTTTATCTGCCGTTAGAGGATCTTGTTGACTTTGAAAAGGAAAAAGAACGTCTGAACAAGGAGAAGGAAAAGCTTACCAAGGAGCTTGCAAGATCACGCGGTATGCTCTCCAATGAGAAGTTCTTAAGCAACGCAAAGCCGGAGAAGGTACAGGAAGAAAAAGAAAAGCTCGAAAAGTACGAACAGATGATGGCTCAGGTAGAGGAGCGTCTTGCGCAGATGAAATAAAGATGCTAAAATGATCTCAGAATCGTGGTTGGCATGGCAAAGGAGTCAATATGGATGAGCTTCAAAAGAAAATTATTGTGCGAATTTCATACGATGAGATGGAAGGATACCTTTTTCTTGCGAAGCCGCCGAGAGACGATTGCTATACCCGGTCTGAGGTCCTTGGAGCACTGCATGCGCAGAATGTCAAGTACGGTATCGACGAGGATGCAGTGGACACCGTGCTAAGAGAAGAGCAATACGACCGTGAGATCCTTGTCGCAAGCGGGACTCCGGTACAGGACGGCTCGGACGGATTTTATGAATATCATTTTGCAACAGAGCTGAGTGATAAGCCGAAGATCCGGGAGGATGGCTCTGTGGATTACTGGGACATCCGGGCGATCGAGACCGTTGAGGAGGGGCAGGTTATTGCCACCTACGAGGAGCCTACGGACGGACATTACGGAATGACCGTGACGGGAAGGTCACTTACCGCAAAGCGGGGGCGTCCGCTTTCGCCGCTAAGTGGCAAGGGCTTTGACCGGACACTGGACAACCGCTCTTATGTTGCTAACTGCAGCGGCAAGATTGAGATGGTCAATAACCGCATCGCGATCCTTCCGATTTATGAGATAAAGGGCGATGTGGATATCACTACCGGGAATGTAGATTTCCGCGGGGACGTTGTCATTCACGGCAATGTTGCGACCGGCGCGAGAGTGACTGCGACCGGTTCTGTCACAATCGACGGCATTGCAGAGGGCTGCACGATCGAGGCGGGAAAAGACATTATCCTGCGAAAAGGCTTCCTTGGAGCATACAAGGGGCAGATACGGACAAAGGGTAATGTCATTGCCAAGTTTATCGAACATGCCACCGTCGAGGCGGATGGAATGGTCGAACTTACATCCGCACTCAACTGCAATATCACCAGCTACGACAAGGTGTGCATCAACGGCAAGACCGCCAATGTGGTCGGCGGAACGATTTTCGGCGCAGCCGGAGTGGATGCGTACAGTCTTGGAACCTCTGCGGAGGTCAAGACCATTATCCGCGCGGGCATCAGCCGGGCATTTGCCGCACAGGCGGAGGCGCTGCGGCAGCAGGTACTGGAGCTTACGGATACTGTTGACAAGATCAACGCAGGGCTCGCACAGTTTGATGCTTTGCCGGATGAGCTGAAGGACGATGCGAAGAAGGAGCAGCGTGTACTGTTGCTTCGGACAAGGATCTCGAAGCAGGCGGAGCTTGCGGATCTTAGCGCGAAGCTCGAAAAGACGCAGGTTGTCTTAGACCGCAGCAGGGATGCCAGAGTCCGCGTCACAAAGGCAGTTTATCCGGGGGTTGCAGTAGAAATCAACGGATTTATGAACGTCATAAAAGAAGAACAATCAGCCATAGAGTTTCGGGAGCGGCAGGGAAAGGTCATCATGATGAGCCTTGCCGGGAATCTTGTCGGCTAGTGATGAAAAAAGTCGCACAGATTTGCTTGCATAACAGAGCCACTAGTTTATAATAGAATAGTGGCTCTTCGTTGTTTAAACGAATCGTTAGATAGAAAGAGGCAATCGTATGATCAATTTTGAAGAAGAACTCAAAAATTACAGTCCAAGCCTTGAAGTGGAAGAGGCTGAAAATGCTATTTACGGTCGAGATCTGACCGATGTAACTGATATTATCACTGAACTGATTCAGGACTTTAAGCGCGTGAACCGCTAGAATGAGGAAAATATATGATTTGTTATCGTTGTGGACATGAGGCAGGAAAGGCAGACCGCTGTCCGTCCTGCGGGTCAGACTTACATGTCTTTCAGAGGGTGATTCGTATATCGAACTCCTATTATAATGATGGACTGCGCAAGGCGGAGGTGCGCAACCTCTCTGGTGCTATCATCAGTTTAAGGGCATGTCTGAAATTCAACAAATATCACATAGATGCGAGAAACCTGCTCGGACTGATCTATTATGAGACCGGCGAGACGGTATCCGCGTTAAGCGAATGGGTGATCAGCAAAAGCTATCAGCCGGAGCAGAACCGTGCAACCTACTACCTGGATGACATCCAGAAGAACCAGGCGCACTTAAATACGATCAACCAGACCATCAAGAAGTACAATCAGGCGCTTTTATATTGCCGGCAGGATAGCCGTGATCTGGCAATCATCCAGTTAAAGAAGGTACTTTCCCTCAATCCGAAGCTGGTCAAGGGGCATCAGTTGCTTGCGCTCTTATACATTCAGGACGGCAAGTACGAGCTGGCGAAAAAGACGCTTCGCGCCGCTGGCAAGATCGACACGGACAATACCACGACGCTCCGCTACTTAAAGGAGGTCAATGCCTGCCTGCGGGCAAGCTCCACCAAGAAGAAGGACACCAACGATGATCTGATCTCGTACCAGAGCGGGAATGAGACGATCATTATGCCGAAGCGCTTCAAGGAATCTTCCTTAGGCTCCACGATCTTATCGATCGCGATCGGTCTTGCAATCGGAGCTGCTGTGACGAGCTGGCTGTTTATCCCAAGCATCAAGCGGGAGGCGAAGAACACGGCGAACCAGCAGATGATGGCGGCAAACGACACGATCTCTGCCAACAACCAGACGATCAGTGCGTTAGAGGAGCAGATCGCTGCATTGCAGGAACAGGTAAATTCCGTGGAGGACAACTCACAGGAGGTAGAGGAGACCATCGACACCTACGAGGCTCTTTTGCAGGCGTATGATCTCTACTCTGCAGAGGATATCAACGGGGCAGAGGATGCCATGAAGAAGGTCAAGACCGATCTGCTCAGTGAATCAGCGACCAAGGTATACGACACACTGCAGGCATCTGTTGAGGCAAGCTACATCGCTGCCAGATACAAGGAGGGCTACGATCTCTACAATGCATCCGACTTCGAGAATGCGGCTATCGCATTGCAGGAGGTTGCGGACAGCGATATCGACTATGAAGCCGGCATGTGTGCATATTACCTCGCACAGAGCTACCGCCGGAGCGGTCAGACAGACCTCGCTACGACCTACTACCAGTACATCATCGACAATTATCCGGGTACGCAGCGCGCCAAGACCGCCAAGAACTATGTGAAATAATCTATTATAACCGCATATAGTAACACTTACAAAAGACGTCTGAAGATTAAAACTCTTCGGACGTTTTTTATCGCCCTGCCGAAAGACTTACGAAGGATGACGGAAGGAGTATGCTGGGCGATGGGGAACAGGAGAGAAGAAGTGGATGGCGAAATGAGGAAAGGAGTCAGAATATGCGTCATAAATATGAGATAAGTGGAATACAAATGAGATATCACATGCCGAAGGAAGTGGATCAGCATGCGGCAGAAGAAATCCGGACATTTTTAGAGCAGATGATTCAGACTGCGCAGATCCGAAAGCTGGTCTTTGATTTTGCGGAGACAGAATTTATGGACAGTTCGGGGATCGGCGTGGTCATCGGCAGATGCAGGACACTTGGCTACTATGATGGAAAAGTGAGTGCGGCGAATATCGGAGATCGGGTAGATAAGATATTCCAGGCATCAGGGCTGTACAGGATCATTGAAATTGAGGAGGCATCATAATGGAAAAGAAAACGAATCACATGCATCTGTGCTTTGACGCAAGAACAAGCAACGAGAGCTTTGCAAGAATGGCGGTAACCGCATTTATGTCGGCGATGAACCCGACCTTAGAGCAGATCGCGGACGTCAAGACCGCAGTATCCGAGGCGGTAACAAACGCGATCGTGCATGGCTATACCGACGAGAACCGGCAGGTGGAGGTCGTGTGCGACCAATACGATAAGAAGCTGGTCGTTATGGTGGTGGATCACGGAGTCGGGATTGAGAATGTGGAACAGGCAATGCAGCCGTTTTACACATCAAAACCAGAACTGGAGCGCTCCGGTATGGGCTTTTCCTTCATGGAGGCATTCATGGATGATGTAAAAGTGGAATCAAGGCTTGGGATCGGGACGAAGATCACGATGTCCAAGTACATAAGTGCAGAATGAGAGCAGCACAAAAGAGAAAGCGAAAAAGACAGAGGCGCAGGAAATAAAGCAGGGTGATGGAAGCGGCACAGTGCAGAACAGAAATTCCGTCGTGGAGGGAAACGTCGGACTGGTATATATGGTCTTAAGGCGCTTTTCCGGGAAAAACTATGACATTGAGGAGCTTTTTCAGGTCGGCTGTATCGGTCTGCTCAAGGCGGCAGAACGGTTTGACGCGGGGCGGAATCTAGCGTTTTCCACCTATGCGGTCCCACTTATCATCGGGGAAATCCGAAGATTTCTGCGGGATGATGGAATGATCCATGTCAGTCGGCAGATAAAAGAGGACGCAGGAAAAATTGCAGCCGTCCGGGAACGATGGAAGAAAAAGTATAACAAAGAACCAACACTCGAAGAACTGGAAAGGGAGCTTGGAATGGAAAAAGAAGCAATCATTATGGCAATCGGAAGCTCGAACGCGGTGACGTCAATATATCAGCAGACCTCGGAGCAGGGAGACGGAAAAGGTCTTACGGTGGAAGATGGACTTGCGGATGAACGAAACGAGCAGGAGGATGCCGTTAACCGGCTGGCGGTATCCCAGTTGATGGAGGATCTGGACGAAGATGCCAAAAAGCTGATCGTGCTGCGGTATCTGCGCGGGATGACACAGATGCAGACCGCAAAAAGTATGGGAATCAATCAGGTGGCTGTTTCGCGCATGGAAAAGAAAATACTGCTTCAACTTAGAAAGAAATTTTAGTATAATAGGAAGAAGCTCAGACGAAAGGATGAAAAGACATGAAAAACACTCAGATATTATTAGAGGAGGCAGTGCTTCCGCAGCAGTATTCCAACTATGTGTTTGACCTGTACGGAACGCTCGTAGATATACATACCGAGGAAAATGATCCGGTGCTGTGGCAGAAGCTTACCCTGTTTTATGGATATTACGATGCCATATATGAGCCGGAGGAATTAAAGCAGGCATACGGCGCGCTTGTAAAGGGAAAAGAGGCGGAGCTTAAGCAGACGCTGGATGGCGACGCGCGGTATGCGCATGAGGCGTCACCGGAGATCGAGATCACGGAGGTGTTCCGGGAGCTGTATGCAAGAAAAGGCGTGGAGGCGGACGAGACGCTTGCGGTACACACTGGGCAGTTTTTCCGGGTACTCTCCACGGAGTATGTGCGCACCTATCCGGGGACGGAGGCAATGCTGCAGGGACTGCGGGAAAATGGTAAAAAGGTATACCTTTTGTCGAATGCGCAGCGCATTTTTACCGAGTACGAGATGCACGTTCTGGGGATTGCAAAGTATTTCGATGAAATCCTGATCTCCTCCGATTACAAGACCAAGAAACCGGACAAGCGGTTCTTTGATGTACTGATGGAGCGGTATGCGCTAAATGCCAAAGAGACCTTATTTATTGGCAATGATTCCCATACAGATATTGCAGGAGCACAGACGGTCGGTTTGGACACTTTTTATGTACATTCCAATATTTCCCCTGCAAAAGATTTGGCAGAAAACGCAACTTATGCGGTAAATAACTTTTTTAGTTGGTAAAAATGCATATTGCTTTTTTTCCTTTGCGTAGTAAAATACTTTAGGAATTAAGAAGATGATTCAAAAGTCCTAATTTGCATACGGAATAATTGCAAGAGACTGGAATCGTACTACAAAAAGGAGGATGCAATTATGTTTGCAGCACGTTTGATTGCTGTTGCGATCTTCGTCGTAATGTTCGTCATGATCATTATGGAGAAGTTTGAGAAACAGTACATCACATTGACAGCAGGGTTAGCTACAATCGTTGGCGTGTTCGGTATTGGCGGACTTTTAGCCGGTGATGCCATGGACAGCATGTCGGCTTTGATAGATACCTTAAATGTCAAAAGTATTTTTACACCGGACTTCTGGTATGCGGCAAGTGAGTCGGCAGAGACTTCAAGCGGTATCAGCTGGTCTACCATCTTTTTCCTCGCAGGAATGATGATCATGGTCGAGGGAATGGCAAGAACGGGATTTTTCCGTTGGCTTTGCATGAAGTTGGCAAAGGCAGTTCATTATAAGGTAACTGCGATCTTTGTCGCATTTATGATTATGTCATTCGTACTTGCTATGTTTATCGATAGTATCACGGTTATTTTATTCCTTGCAGCTGTTACCATCGAGCTGGCAAAGCTGTTGGAGTTCAATCCGGTTCCGATGATTATGTCAGAGGTATTCTGCGCGAACCTCGGCGGAAGTGCTACCATGTGCGGTGATCCGCCAAACATCATTATCGGTACTTCATTTGGATATTCCTTTACACAGTTTTTGGAGAATACCGGTTTGATCGCATTGGTATCTCTGGTGGTTGTAGTCGTGTTCTTCTATCTGACAGAGAGAAAGTCTCTCGGTGTTAAGGAGGGCTCTTCGGTTGATCTTTCAAAGATGCCAGATCCAAAGAGTGCGATCCTTGACAAGACCGGATTTATCATCAGCTGGGTAATCTTCCTGATCGCTGTTGTACTTCTTGTTACACATGCAACAACAGGACTTACCGTTGCAACGATCGGTATCGGTATTGCGATCCTTACGATCATCACAACCACAGCAGTTGGCGGCAAGGATGCTCTTAAGCACATCTTCAAGGGCGTGGATTACAAGACGTTGTTGTTCTTTACCGGATTGTTTGTCGTTGTAGGCGGACTTGAGCAGACCGGTATCCTTGAGCTGATCGCCGGATTTATCGAGAAGGTCAGCGGTGGAAATGCATACGTTATGGTTGCTATCATTATCTGGGTATCTGCATTTGCATCTGCATTCATCGACAATATCCCGTTTGCGGCTACCATGGTTCCGGTTATTTCATCACTTTCCGCTGCTTCCGGAATCCCGCTTACAACACTTGCATGGGCGCTTGCGATCGGAACAGATATCGGTGGTTCCGCTACCCCGATCGGTGCATCAGCAAACGTTGTCGGCTGTGCCGCAGCGGCAAAGGCTGGACACCCGGTTGACTGGGGAACCTACTGCAAGAAGAATGTTCCTGCAACCCTTATTGTTCTTGTGATCTCTACGATCCTTGTTTTCGTTCGTTACCTGTAAAATAGGCAGAGGCAGAAGAATTTAATACGGTATTTCAAAAGGGCTATACATCAATGTATAGCTCTTTTTATATGCCTTTGACTTGCATGATTTAGTGATCCATTTTATAATAAGAAGAGATTCATATAACTGTTTCATAACACGATAATTTTTGAAAAGAGAGGTATTACTATGGCAAACCCAAATGTACCAACACCTCACATTGAGGCACAGGTTGGAGAGATCGCAGAGACAATATTGCTTCCGGGAGATCCGCTCCGTGCGAAGTTTATCGCGGACAATTTCCTTGAGGATGTAAAGCAGTTTAACAGCACCCGCAATATGCTTGGCTTTACAGGAACCTACAAGGGCAAGCGTGTATCTGTCATGGGAACAGGAATGGGATGTCCTTCCATTGGCATATACAGCTATGAGCTGATCCATTTCTATGGATGCAAAAATCTGATCCGTGTCGGAACCGCAGGTACACTTCAGAAGGATGTACATGTAAAGGAGCTGGTATTCGGTATGGGCGCATGTACGACCAGTAATTACCCGGCACTTATGGGACTTCCGGGAACCTACGCACCGATCTGCAGCTATGAGCTTCTTGAGAAGGCTGTTGCTGCCGCAAAGGAGAAGGGCTACAAGTATCATGTAGGCAATATCTTATCCAGCGATGCGTTCTATGGAATGGAGCTTCCACATGGAAAGAGCTGGCCGGAGATGGGCGTGTTGGCAGTAGAGATGGAGGCAGCCGCGCTGTATACGAATGCAGCAGCCGCAGGCGCAAATGCGCTCGCTATCCTTACAATCTCTGACGGACCGGATGAGGTCACCACGGCAGAGGAGCGCCAGACGACCTTTACCCAGATGATGGAGGTTGCCCTCTCACTCGCATAGAAGCAGCGGGTAGGGAAACTTGCAGTATAAAGCAGCCGCGATCGGGAACGCTAATAAAGAAACGATAGAAAAAGGATGCCGCCATGTTCCGCGAAAGCAGGACTGGCGGTTTTATCCTTTTTGTGGACATTTGGAGGATGGACAGATGAGGATAGACAAAGAATTATTATATAAGGAAGCGCAGACGTTGCAGGAGGAGCTTGCAGCGGTAAGGCGCGAGCTGCACCAGCATCCGGAGCTGGGATTTGATCTGGTGCATACAAAGGCGCTTGTAAAAGATAAATTGCTTTCGTATGGATACAAGGTGCAGGAGATTGGAAAGTGCGGGCTGATTGTCTGTGCCGGAGGAAAGAAGCCGGGAAAGACGATCCTGATCCGCGGGGATATGGATGCACTTCCGATCACGGAGGAGGCAGAGGTCGACTACAAGAGCGGGAACGAAGGAAAAATGCACGCCTGCGGGCATGACATGCACACGGCGATGGTACTTGGCGCAGCGAAGCTTTTGAAGGAGCATGAGGACGAGATCGAGGGAACAGTCAAGATCGAGTTCCAGCCGGCGGAGGAGATCTTCCAAGGCTCTGAGGATATGATCGTAAACGGACTTCTGGAGAATCCGAAGGTGGATGCTGCCTTTATGATGCATGTGGTGGCTGGCATTCCAATGCCTTCCGGGATGGTTCTTGTGCCGGGCGGCGGAATATCCACGGCTTCTTGTGAGCAGTACCACATTACCGTGACCGGAAAGAGCGGGCATGGCTCTATGCCAAGCGCAGCAGTCGATGCGATCACGGCGGCAGCACAGATTCATCTTGCCTTGCAGGAGATCAATAGCAGGGAGCTTGATCCATTTTCATACGGTGTGTTTACAACCTGCAAATTCCAAGCGGGGGATGCGTCAAATGTGTTTCCGGAGACAGCGCAGATGTGGGGAACGATCCGCACGGTGGATAAGGACAATGAGGTTGGCGCGCAGATCAAAAAGCGCATGACAGAGATCACGTCTGCGATCGCAACAGCGATGCGCTGTGAGGCGAAGGTGGAGTTCTATGATTTCTGCCCGGCAATGATAACGGACGAGGCACTGTCTGAGTGTGCGCGCACCTATATGAAGGAACTATATGGAGATATGGTGATCGACATGGCTGCGATAAACGGTGGCAGACCGGGCGGCGGAAGCGAGGATTTTGCGTTTGTCAGTCATAAGGTTCCAACAGTGGGGCTGTATATTGCGGCAGGCAATTCCAAGGAGGGGTATCTCTATGGGCAGCACAATTCCAAGGTGATCTTTGACGATTCAATCCTGCACCGCGGAAGCGCGGCGTATGCGCATATGGCGCTGAGGTGGCTGCAGGAGCATTGACCTATAAAGCAAAAAATAAAGAATTTATAAATTGTTAGCACTCTCTATTGACGAGTGCTAATTTGCGTGCTATAACAAAATCACAAAAGGAAATATGAAGTCTGGAGGAAAGGAGACACAAACGATGAACATTCAAAAATTTACGCAAAAGTCAATCGAAGCGATCAACGATTGCGAAAAACTTGCTTATGAATACGGAAATCAGGAAATCGAGCAGGAACATCTGCTTGTGGCATTGTTACAGCAGCCGGATGGTCTGATTCCAAAGATGATCGAAAAGATGGAAATCAATCTGGAACATTTTACGGAGAATGCAAAGTCAAAGCTTGCAGCCCGCACCAAAGTCTCCGGAGGACAGGTTTTCGTTGGAGGGGATCTGAATAAGGTCTTGATTCACGCAGAGGATGAAGCAAAGCAGATGGGAGACGAATATGTTTCCGTAGAGCATCTGTTTCTGACACTTCTAAAATATCCGAACAAGGCAATGAAGGAGCTGATCAAGGAGTACGGACTTAACAGGGAGCGTTTCCTGCAGGCATTGTCAACGGTTCGTGGCAACCAGCGTGTTACCTCAGACAATCCGGAGGCAACCTACGATACTCTGGAGAAGTACGGCTATGATATGGTCGAGCGGGCGCGCCAGCAGAAGCTTGATCCGGTGATCGGCAGAGACGAGGAAATCCGTAATGTCGTTCGTATCCTGTCCCGTAAGACCAAGAACAACCCGGTACTGATCGGTGAACCCGGCGTAGGTAAAACGGCTGTTGTTGAGGGCTTGGCACAGCGTATCGTAAAAGGCGATGTGCCGGAGGGCTTGAAGGACAAAAAGCTGTTCGCGCTGGATATGGGTGCGCTTGTTGCAGGTGCAAAATACCGTGGTGAGTTTGAGGAGCGTTTAAAGGCAGTCCTTGACGAGGTTAAAAGCTCTGACGGACAGATCATTCTGTTTATCGATGAGCTGCATACGATCGTCGGAGCCGGAAAAACGGATGGCGCAATGGATGCAGGCCAGCTGTTAAAGCCGATGCTTGCGCGTGGCGAGCTTCACTGTATCGGTGCGACAACGCTCGATGAGTATCGTGAGTATATCGAGAAGGATGCAGCACTTGAGCGAAGATTCCAGCCGGTTATGGTAGACGAGCCGACGGTGGAGGATACCATCTCTATTTTGCGAGGCTTGAAGGAGCGCTACGAGGTGTTCCACGGAGTCAAGATCACGGATAGCGCACTGGTTTCCGCTGCGGTATTATCCAACCGTTATATCTCCGACCGTTTCCTGCCGGATAAGGCGATCGACCTTGTAGATGAGGCGTGTGCGTTGATCAAGACGGAGCTGGATTCCATGCCGACGGAGCTGGACGAACTGAACCGTCGTGTCATGCAGTTGGAGATCGAGGAGACCGCGCTAAAGAAAGAGACGGATCACTTAAGCCAGGAGCGGCTTGCAAACCTGCAGAAGGAGCTTGCGGAGCTTCGGGACGAGTTGAACAACCGCATGGCAAAGTGGAAAAACGAAAAGGATGCTGTCGACAAGGTAAGCAAGCTGCGTGAGAGCATTGAGAAAACGCGCGGCGAGATCAAGCAGGCACAGCAGAACTACGATCTAGAAAAGGCTGCGGAATTGCAGTACGGTGTTCTTCCTCAGATGGAAAAGCAGTTGGAAGTCGAGGAGGCAAACTTAAAGGATCGCGATCTTTCACTGGTACATGAGAATGTCAGCGAGGAGGAAATCGCAAGGATCATTTCCAGATGGACGGGTATCCCGGTGGCAAAGCTTACGGAGAGTGAGCGTAACAAGACACTTCATCTGGATGATGAACTTCACAAGCGTGTCATCGGACAGAATGAGGGCGTTACCAAGGTTGCCGAAGCGATTATCCGCTCCAAAGCCGGAATCAAAGATCCGACCAAGCCGATTGGTTCCTTCTTGTTCTTAGGACCTACCGGTGTCGGCAAGACCGAGCTTGCAAAGGCACTTGCAGCAAGTCTTTTTGATGACGAGAGTAATATGGTACGACTCGATATGAGCGAGTACATGGAGAAATACTCCGTGTCACGTCTGATTGGAGCGCCTCCGGGATATGTAGGATATGACGAGGGCGGTCAGTTGACCGAAGCAGTGCGCAGAAAGCCGTATTCCGTTGTATTGTTCGATGAGGTTGAAAAAGCGCATCCGGATGTATTTAACGTGCTGCTTCAGGTACTGGATGACGGTCGTATCACAGATTCACAGGGACGAACCGTGGACTTTAAGAATACGATCATCATCATGACCAGCAACATGGGCTCACAGGAGCTGCTTGAAGGAATCGGCGCGGATGGCTCGATCCTTCCGGAATGCGAGGAAGCTGTCATGAATGAGGTAAAGGGACACTTCCGTCCAGAGTTCTTGAACCGTCTTGATGAGATCATTCTCTTTAAGCCGCTGACCAAGGACAACATTGGCGGCATCATCAAGCTGCTGTTGAATGATCTGAATAAGCGTCTTTCTGACCGTGAGATCAAGGTCGAACTCAGTGATGCGGCAGAGCAGTATGTGGTAGATCATGGGTATGATCCGATCTACGGCGCAAGACCGTTGAAGCGCTATCTGCAGAAATATGTGGAGACGTTATCCGCAAAGCTGATCTTGGCGGATCAGGTGCGCGGCGGAGATACGATCCTGATCGATGTGGAAAATGGTGCACTGGTTGCCAAGGTGAAAGCGTAAGTGGCATTTCATTGTGCATACATGGCGAAAATGCATAAAAGTACACATGGAAACAGTGTTTTTTCGAGGTTTTTTTAGCATAAAGTAGAAAAACAACATTGCTGTTGTAAAGTGGCAGAGATTCATGTATTCTATTGTTTAGAAAATGAATTTTCTGCCGCTTTTTCTTTCAAATTTAATACGAAATGAGTTATAATGAATATTATATTAAGATAAAGCTGCAAGATTGAAAGACAAATTATTCATATCTAGGTAAAAGGGGATTGCTTGGAACTATGGATCTGTTTGAGTATATGAGAGAGCAGAACATGGAGTCAGAATCACCGCTTGCATCAAGGCTACGACCGACAAAACTTGAGGAAGTGGTCGGGCAGCAGCACATTGTCGGAAAAGATAAGCTGCTGTATCGGGCAATCAAGGCGGATAAGCTCAGCTCCATTATTTTATATGGTCCTCCGGGAACCGGTAAGACGACACTTGCGAAGGTGATCGCCAACACCACAAGCGCGGATTTTATGCAGATCAACGCGACTTCTGCCGGCAAGAAGGACATGGAAGAGGTTATTGAACAGGCGAAGAATAACCGTGGAATGTACGGCAAAAAGACGATCCTGTTTATCGACGAGATCCACCGTTTTAACAAGGGACAGCAGGATTATCTGCTGCCGTTTGTGGAGGACGGGACGATCATTCTGATCGGCGCAACGACGGAAAATCCGTATTTTGAGGTGAACGGCGCACTTTTATCCCGCTCCGTGATCTTTGAACTGAAGAAGCTGTCGAAGGACGATATACGGGTACTTTTGCAGCGGGCGCTTACCGACAGCGAGAAGGGAATGGGCGCTTATC
Organism: Lachnospiraceae bacterium; assembly: GCA_963612015.1. Classification (GTDB taxonomy): domain Bacteria; phylum Bacillota; class Clostridia; order Lachnospirales; family Lachnospiraceae; genus Roseburia. Next base: position 28,929 of record CAVDTR010000005.1, read on the forward strand.
ACGCCGAGATCGATGAGGACGCGCTGGAATTTCTTGCAGATGTGTCGAACGGGGACGCAAGGGCGGCACTCACCGCGATCGAGCTTGGGGTGCTTACAACGGACCGGTCGGAGGACGGCAAGATCCACATTACGATCGATGTCGCAAGTGAGTGTATCCAGAAGCGCGTCATATCCTATGATAAGACCGGGGATAACCACTACGACACGATTTCCGCATTTATCAAGAGCATGAGAGGCTCTGATCCGGACGCAGCGGTGTATTATCTTGCGCGGATGCTCTATGCGGGAGAGGATGTCAAGTTCATTGCCAGAAGAATCATGATCCTTGCCTCCGAGGATATCGGAAATGCAGATCCGATGGCGATGGTTGTGGCTTCTGCCTGCGCGCAGGAGGTTGAGCGTGTGGGAATGCCGGAGGCACAGCTTATTCTGGCACAGGCGGTTACCTATATGGCGAGCGCACCGAAGAGCAACGCTTCGTGTGAGGCGATTTTTAAGGCAATGCGCGTGGTGAAGGAGACGAAGACACCTCCGGTTCCGACGCACCTGCAGGATGCGCACTACAAGTCAGCAGAAAAGCTCGGACACGGGCTAGGATATAAATACGCACACGATTATTCGAATCACTATGTGAAACAGCAATATCTGCCGAATGGACTTACCGATCAGGTATTTTACGAACCGACGGATATCGGATACGAGAAGCAGATACGGGAATATTTCAAAAAAATAAAAGAAGAGTCATAAAGGAGAGCGAAAATGAAGAAGTATCAGGAGATGAGCAGGGAAGAACTGGTCGCGGAAAAGGAAGCACTTGAGGCAGAGTACCAAAAGATCAAGGAACAGGGCTTAGCGCTTGACATGTCAAGAGGAAAGCCGGGAACAGATCAGCTTGATCTTTCTCTTCCAATGATGGATGTTTTAAACTCCAAGAGCAGCTTTAAGAGCGAGAATGGCATGGATCTGCGAAATTACGGATGTCTGGATGGTATTCCGGAAGCAAAGCGTCTGGTTGCCGGAATGATCGGATGCAAGCCGGAAAGCGTGATCATCTATGGTAACTCCAGTCTGAATGTCATGTATGATCAGATCGCAAGAGCGATGTATGACGGCATCTGCGGCAGCGAGCCGTGGAGCAGGCAGGGCGATATCAAATTCCTTTGCCCGGTACCTGGATATGACAGACATTTCGCAATCACCGAGCATTTCGGCATCAAGATGATCCCAATCGATATGCATGAGGACGGCCCGGATATGGATGCCGTAGAGTCCTATGTCAACACAGATCCACTGGTAAAGGGAATCTGGTGTGTACCAAAGTATTCCAATCCGCAGGGCGTTGTATATTCGGACGAGGTGGTACGCCGTTTCGCAGCATTAAAGCCGGCTGCAAAGGATTTTAGAATCTTCTGGGACAATGCGTATGCGGTTCATCATCTGTACAAGGATAATCAGGCACAGATCCTTGACATCCTTGGAGAGTGTGAGAAAGCCGGAAATCCGGATCTTGTATTAGAGTTCTGCTCCACTAGTAAGGTGACCTTCCCTGGAAGCGGAATCGCTGCTCTTGCAGCATCCGAGGCAAACCTTGCTGACATCCGCGGACAGCTTACCTTCCAGACCATCGGATATGACAAGCTCAACCAGATGCGCCATGTAGCATACTTCCATGATATCGAAGGGCTGAAGGCACACATGGAAAAACAGGCGGAACTTATCCGACCAAAGTTTGAAATGTTAAATGAACTTTTAACAAAAGAAATCACTCCGCGTGGAATCGGTACATGGGTAAATCCACTCGGTGGATACTTCATCAGCTTTGAGAGTCTTGAGGGATGTGCAAAACAGATTGTTGCAAAGTGTAAGGAAGCCGGAGTTACCATGACCGGTGCCGGAGCACCATTCCCATACGGAAAAGATCCGAAGGATAATGTCATCCGAATCGCTCCAACCTTCCCTTCTCTGGAGAATCTGACAAAAGCAGCAGAAGTATTTGCCGTTGTAGTACGTCTGGTCAGCACAGAGAAGCTCCTAAACGACTAATAAATATTTAAACAGGATTTAATCAAGAGACGAATGCCACAGAAAATGTGGTGTTCGTCTCTTTTTACGTTAAATTGCGATCTGAATGCAAAGGGAGAGATTTGTCTCGGCAAGTGCAAAATACCGGTGAAAAATTGAAAGGAAATATGTTCGGATTTAACTTTTACATTGATAGATAATACATCACCAAAATGGATAAAAACAAATAATATACAAATAAGAGATAAAAAGTGAGATAAATGATAATAAGACTTGCAGACAAACATGAAAATGCAGGATGCATTTCAAAAAACAGGAAAAATTTTCAGAAAAAAAGTTCTTTACAAACAAGAAAAAAGCATGTAAGATAAAACCACTCTTTTTTATCTGATTTCTACCGACAATCGTCGGGAGATTCCAATTTTTTATGAATTGAATAGAGCTATGCCCTTTTCCGGTTCCGCAGAAAGCGGGGAAAGGATATTAGTATGAAAGAAACAATCGCACACATTTTAGAGGTAGTTGTAGTAGTTATCGCCTTATTTGCAGTTATTGCCATTATCACAATGATGACACAGACCGGAAGGCGGGATGAGAACGGAAAGCTCGTCGGAGCCGGAGTAATCACGCAGCAGATCGATTCTACCATCGATAAGGTATTTGAAAAGACCGCTGATGCGATCGAAGGCACTTCCCTAAAGGATGATGTAGAGGGAAATGGTACAGTCGATGGACAGTAGAAGAAAAAGCGAGTGGCAGCTTACCAGAGATATATTTGGACCACTCTGGCAATTTGTTGCGGATGATTCGGTGACGGATATTGACTGGGACGGCGATTCCCTTTGGATCGAGTATGCGGGCGGCAGGAAGGAATGCGTCTGTCAGGAGGGGATTGATGCCCGGTTTGTGGACAACTTTACGCAGTATGTAGCAAACCATGTCGCAAGACCGTTCAATCAGGTGGAGAATACGCTGTCCGCGGAGACGGAGACACTGCGCATTACGGTCGTACATGAGTCGCTTGTCACAAGCGGACGCTGTTTTTCCATCCGAAAGTCGATGCCGAAGCTGCGTTTTGGTGCATTGCAGGCGGTGGAGGAAGGCTACTGCCCGGAGGCGTTTTTACATTTTCTGGTAAATTGTGTCGCAATCCGCTGCAATTTTGCATTCTGTGGTGAGCCGGGGCATGGCAAGACAGAATGTGCCAAATTTTTGTCGACCTTTATTGCGCCCACGGACAAGGTGATCACCGTGGAGGATACGCTGGAATGGCATTATAAGAAGATCAATCCCGGAAAGCGTGCAGATGAGATCAAGATCGGCTCGGAGGAAGAATATCCAAAGGCAATCAAGGTCGCACTGCGGTTAAATCCAACATGGCTTATGCTTTCTGAGGCGAGATCGACAGAGGTGCAGTATCTGGTGGAGGGCTGGAGCACCGGAGTGCATGGAATGACGACCATCCACACAAGTGATGTGAGGAAAATTCCGGATCGTGTAGTCAATATGATGGGACAGGGAATCGAATCCGAACGCATGGTCAATAACATTTATACACATCTGGATCTGGGGATATTGCTGGAACGTACAACAGATTCCAATGGAAGGACGCAGAGGAAAATTACGCAGGCAGCCATTTTTGAACGGCAGGGGGAACAGAATGTCTGTACCCTTCTGATGGAGAACGGGGTGTTTACAAAGTCTGCGATTCCGGAATCCATCCTCTTTCGGATGAAGAAAGCCGGGATACGGAATGCCTGCAGCTCTGCGCTCCTGCAGGAGCGGTTTCGTCAGGAGAAAATGGGTAACCTTTACGGAATGGAGGAACAGGCGGGATGGGAGATTACATCAGGCTCTATAAGGGCAGTCGCGGAAGAAGTAAGCGGGATCTACTAAAAGAGCAATACTTGGTAAAATGGCGCGAAAAGGTCTATCTGCTGCCGGTTTTTATCGGAGGAAGCCTGCTATGCGCATGGCTGTTTCAACTGAGGCTTATCTACATAGGCTTTCTGCTGATAGGTGCGGTGGCGGCATCGGCTGCCATAGGACGTGCCTGTCAGGCGGAGGCGGCGGAACAGCAGAAGTTTTCCGACGTCAACAGCTATATGCAGCAGTTTATGAGCGCAATGATCCTGCACAGGAGAATCGCGGCGGCACTTGGGGAGGTGTACATTACATTTCCTGAAGGAAGGATGCATGACACGTTACAGGAGATGCTTTGGATGATTCGAAGGTCAGACGATCCGATCCGCGCAGAGAAGCAGGCGTTTTCCTACATGCAGGAGCAGTATCCGGAGACACAGCTTCGCTTTATCCACGATTTTGCCCTTAGCGTAGAGAGCAGAGGCGGGGATTTCGCGGCAGAGATGGAGCTTTTGGGACGCATGCGCCAAAGACACGAAAAGCGCGTGGAGCATTGTCAGAGCAACATGAAAGTAACCGCATATACGTCGGTACTTTTGTATGTCGTGATGATTTTCGTCTGTGTGCTGGTTCAGCGGATGATGCCCCGCCAGTTGTCTGTCCTATCCATGACCTTATCCCAGGTCAGTGAGGTGACGATGGTTCTGGTATTCTACTTTTTCCTGTATATGGTAATCCGCAACACTGCAAAAGGATGGATGCGGCAGGAACGGCAGATGAGCGCCAAACGGGCAAAGAAGCTGTATGCCTATATTTACAAGTGGCGTCCGGGCGGGAGGGCAAGAATCGCGGGTATTGGGAAATGGCTGTTTGGTCACAGGCTCGTTTACCGGATACGTTTGCACCTCGCAAGGAAGGAGGTCTGCCGGGTGGTGCCGAGATGGCTGTTTGACGTATGCCTTCTTATGCAGAAATACAATATCACGGTGTCCATCACGGAATCGCTTCGGACTGCTCCGGCAATCTTAAGAAAAGAAATCCAAAAGCTGCTCGAACAGCTGCGGAGAGATCCCTCGGATGTAAAGGCGTATGCCCGGTTTTGTGAATTGTATGATATTCCGGCTGTGACGCAGACCATGCGGATGTTTATGGCGATGCAGAATGGAACGACAGGAGATACAAAGCTTCTGATGGAGCAGCTGATCGAGCACAACATGAATATGCTCGATGAAATGGACGAAAAGGAATCGAATCTGTTGGACGCGGTCAATGTCAGATACCATATTTACCCGATGATACCGGGCGCTATCGTCATGGCGGGGTATCTGTTTAGCATGGTCATGCGCATCTTTTTAACAATGTCGTCACTCATTTAGGAGGTGCGGATGGAAGCTATCTGGAAAGCAATACTTGGCGTTTTTATCAGTGTGATGATCATTTTCTCCGGTGTGGCAATTCTTGGTGCCAACAATGCGGCAGCGGAAGCGGAGCGCTATCTGTATGCGGTTGCAGGCGAGATCAGTGCATCCAATTTCGCCGAGGAAGTGCGTCTGCAGAAAATAGAAGAGGCAAAAGGCTATGACTATGCGCTCTCGGTAAAACTATCCGGTGATGAGGTTGCGGATGCATTTTATACGGGCTATGCGATACTGACCATGGAATACCCGTATGACGTACCATTGATCGGGTTACATAGTGTGCAGCGAAAGCAGCTGATCGTGTATTAGGAGGAGGCTATGAAAAAATGGGTAGAAATGATCGGCGAGATCGTGTGGTATGTATTGATATTTGGCGTGGTATGTGGCGTGTTAGGGGAATGGTATGTTTTGCTAACCGCTTATTGAGGAGGAAAAAATGCAGTATACAGTAGAAGAAATCTTGGATTTGATCGCGGAAGCAATCGGGGCAATATTTTTGATCGGCCTTTTTCAGCAATTTGTCATGGGAGGGATGCTGAGCTGTCTGTCCCGGATGATCATGCTCATGCTTACGCAGGTGTTAGGAGGCTGAATTGGAGCGGACGATTCGATTGGTTCTGGAAATGGTTGTGACCGGGATTATTGTTGTGTTTTTACTGACGTATCTCCTCCGGGGAGATATCCGGGGCAGAAACGGGGTATGGGAAGGAATGCAGACGATCGCGATTCCGGCTGTTGGAAATATGGATATGGAGTTTGGCGATGCGGATGGCTATGGTGTCGGACAGATTCCGGAGATCTTTCTGGAGGGAGGACAATGTGTACCGAACCGGGAATATTTACTTTGTGAATTATTTTCCAATTCGCTGCAGCAAACGGTATATCTGAAGCTGGAGGAGGTGTGCATGGCACAAAAGCCGGTCTTAGCCAGAGGAAATTTAGAGGAGCTGTCGCAGGAGGAGAATCCTGCGGCGGCACTGTACGACAGTGAGACGGACACACTTCTGTTTACCCGTCCGGGAACGTATCAGGTAAGCCTTATCGTGGGGACGCAATATGGAAGAAAGCCGAGCCGCAGAGTCTTTATGACCGTTCCGGTGGTATCCGGCGAAGCGCTGATGGATTAGGAGGACAGGCGATGCGAAATATTATTATGGGAATTTGCACCATCGGCTTCTTTTTATTGGTATTGCTGGTCGGCGGAACGGTCTCCATGCGTCAGAAGCGTGAGACGGAGCTGGAGGCAGCGGTGAATCTTGCCATGGAACAGGCGCTGCAAAGCGTTGTCTACGAGGACGAGGACACCGCGGAGAACGATGAGAAGCTATGTGCGTTGTTTGAGGAGCTTTTGATCGCCCAGTTATCGGCAAACGCAGTCTACCGCATCGACATTCTTGATGTTAGTGCGCAAAAAGGACTGCTGAGTGCTGCGGTGACGGAGCGCTATGTACATACGAATGGAAGAACGGGCTGCATAACGGTTCAAAAAACGGCGATCTGTGAGCAGACGGCAAAGGAAAACAAATATGGATACCGGACGCTCACCTTTTATGTGGGCGAACAGATCTACCGCAGGTATGAGCTGGGGACAGGAAACACATTGACAGTACCCAGCGCACCGCGCGGGGGAGGCAGGATATTTTCCGGCTGGAGGAACCTTACAGATGGAAAGTTATATCAGGCGCAGGAATTACAGGAGCTGGTATTGGATGAGGACATGGATTTCTATGCGCAGTGGCAATGAGACAGAGAAGGGGGGATATATGAGACATGTGAGACTATGGGTGGCAGCAGGATGGATACTGCTGTGTGTGTTGGGGATCGGAGGAATGGCATGCAATCAGAGTGTGCAGGCTGCCATAACAAACAGTGGCATGGTATCCGGTGTGCCGGCATACCGCTCGGCATGCGGAACGCCGGAGTATGTAAGTGTGGGCGGTTACGCGGATGCGGTCATTTACAACGACCGGGTATGTAATGGAAAGAGCAGTACATGGCAATTTAAAAATGGATATGTGTTCTGGTCAACGAGGGCGAAAGCTGCCGCAAACAAAAAGACGACGCTGTATCGTTCGATCGGGTGGGACATTACGTTTTCTGCGGATATAAACGGAAATAACCGGATCGACTCCGATGAGAAAATTACAATTTCTGTGGCAAGAACCATAAACGGCGCGTATGTTTCCCAGATGAATTACTACTACATCAATTATCAGGAGAAAGAAACAGACGGGCAGCTTTATAAGTACAGCTTGTATGCAATGTCATACGACCGTCTGCAGGAGCTTGCAACCAACCATGAGGCAGCAGAGAAGGGGGGAAAAACACCTGTTACGACGGCGATATTCCATAATTCCAATGTAGATATTTCAATCGACGCCATTATGACGACCGTGGAACGCGATGCTTATGGAAATGAGAGACTAAACGGAGCAATCAGTGCGGAGAACGGAACAGGAGCATCGGCGGTAAGGCCGGATGCGACCGGCTCTGTCACAACGAGTGGGACAGTCTATCATTGCAACGACCCGAAGGATTACGGACAGCTTGTGGAGCGCTTTAATGAAGCAAGTATATCGACTTACAGAAACAGCGGAACGGTTCACAATTACAGGCTGGAACTGGAGTTCTATGTGGACAAAAAGATGTACGATGCTGATGGAAGCAACGGATGGTCGATCCGCGAGGATAACGGGCAGATCTATTATAAAGGAAAGCCATACACACAAAGTATTTCCCTGTGGGAGACGACAAGGATTCCGGATCTGAAGGAATTTGTGTCTATGGACGGATACTGTCTGACCGGCTCGTGGAGATGCGGGGCCAGTGCGTGCTATGTGAATGATCAGGAAATCTATCACACGACTTATCTGGCACAATATGCGGATTATCCAAGATATGTCTCCAATATTTTTGAGGGAAACGGAGTCCTGCGGCTGTATGCGGATTCTGCCGTGTCATGGAAAGAGAATGAGTATCGCATCGAGTATTACTCCAAAGCGAAAGAAAACCAGTCTTTTTATCAGAAGGTTGCAACGCAGATCTGTCAATACGGGCAGGAGTACCGGATCTATGACACCGGGAATACATCAGCACCGGACATAGATGGAGTGGAGCTTTTGTATTGGACACAAGGTGTGGAGCCGGACGCAAAAAAGATAAGTCCGGGGACTAAATTTTCCGGCAGAGATTTTTCCGTAACCAAAGGAAACGATGGAAAAGTGATCAAGCTATACGCGGTGTGGGGCGTGCAGTCCTACACGATCACCTGCAAGGAGAATTGTCCGGTGGGGAAGAATGCATCCCAGTATTTCTATGAGATATATGGATTGGGTTTTACGATGGATGCAACGCTTGCAGCGACAAAGACATCAACTGATCCGTTTTTTTGGAAAAGTCAGGGGAAGCTGACCGACACGGCACATCTGAATGTGCAGATACCGAAGCAGGATGGGTATATATGGAACGGATTCTGGGACAAGAAGGTAAAACGGCAGTATATTGCGCCCGACGGAAAAATCCTGTTCGACTCCGCAAAGACTTTTGAGGCGGATACAACGATCTATGGAGATTGGCGGAAAAACTATACGCTCACCGTAATGTACCGATTGGGAGATGCAGTCAGCATCCGGACAAATGATAGCGGCTACGGGATGGATGCCAACGGTTTTTTGACAGTAAAGGGCAAGACGGTTACAAAGCAATATCTTGCCACAGATACGGTCACCGTGCAAAAAATCTCGGACTGCATCGAGCGCAGCGGATGCACGACACCATCAAAATGGCAGATCGAAGATACCGGGGAGCTTGTCCTAGGAGGCGGGAGTTATTCCGCAAAGATGCTTGCAAAGAAAGCGGGAGGAGATCTGGGCAGGGAGAATGTCACCGTAATCCTTCAGCTACCGTGGAGTGAATTTCAGTATTATGTTGATTACTATTTTAAGAATACTTCGACCGGAAAATACGAGATAAAAGCATCACAGCAGTGCAAGTATGGGAAAAACTACCGCTTCTATTCCGAGCAGCAGGCGGAGGCGGTAAAGGTTCCCACAGATAAAGTGTTCAAGGGCTGGAGCACGACAAAAGGAAGCAGCCGTGTCGATTATCTGGCAAAGACTGTGTTTTGCAATCTGGCGGCGAAGGAAAATCAGAGAATCCGCCTGTACGCGGTGTGGGGATCACTTACCGCGGAGATCCTGTTAAGTGGAAACTGCCCGGCAGATTCACAGAATCCGGTTGCGATGGGAAGCACCAGCATCCGCTATGTCATAGGGGAGGGCTTTGTCCCGGAGGATGGAACACAGAATCCACAGAAGAACTGTAAAATCCGCATACCGACCTGTGAGGGGTATGTCTTTACAGGCTTTTTTGATGCACAAAAAGGCGGAACGCAGATGGTAGATTCGACAGGGACGATCACAAGCGCCGTGTCGGTCGCAAAGCGCTACGGAGCCTTTTATGCACAGTGGGAGCAGAAAACATACCGGATCACCTGTCATGCCAATGGCGGCAGATACGAAGCGAGCAGTTGGGGGAATGAGCAGAGCATCAGCCGGGCAGGGGTGATATATGGAAATTTTCTGCCGGCTATGATCGCTCCCAAAAGAAACGGCTATTCATTTGCCGGGTACAGGCGAAGTGGTAACGACACCGATAGCTTATGGTACAACCGCTTTTTAAATTCCAAGAATCGGAGATACTGTGTGGCTTATGATGTGGAACTGTATGCTGAGTGGGAAGATGATATTGCTCCGTGTGGTACGATCCGGGCGAACGGGGGTAACAGCGCCGGGGCATGGGTGAACCGCGACGTACAGCTTACGATTTCCGGGAGTGACGCGGGAAGCGGGATCGTCAAAATGGAGCTTTTCTGCAAGCGGTATTTTGAGAGTGGTTACCGGTTGATACGGGTATGGGAGACTGCTCCGGTTCCGTTTCTTGAGGGAACGATGAATGTGGATATGAACGGGATCAGCAGCTTTTACTGCGTGACGTACGATGCCGCAGGAAATACCAATTACCGTATAAGCGGAACTACGTCTGATTTTAGGGATACAAAGGCAACCGTTTTGTATGTGGACAAGATCGCACCACGGGCAACCACACCGAAGCTCGGTGATGTCCGAATCGGGGATACTTCGGTAAATGTGTCTGTATACGCATCGGATGATGTGCTTGAATGATGGAGGGATGTATGGCAAAAAGACAGAAGAGCGGACACATCGCGGTATTGGTGGTGCTTCTTGTATGCTTATGTGCAGGGGGCGTGTGTCTTGTGGGAACGCGGATCAGCAGTCCAATCCTGTACGATAAAGAATTGCAACAGGATGAGATGATCGATTTCCTGCAATGCGACCGTGAGAGTGAAGTCTATCAGCAGGAAGTAGACATGCTGTTAGAAATTACAGATATAAAGAGTGCAGGAGAGGCAGATGTACAAAAGTATAAAACAACACAAAAACGTGAGGAAGTGCAAAGCAATGAAGTAACAGAAGGTAACGAGGGAACACAGTGGAATGAACCGGAGGATAGTGACAACAATTCTGAGGTTGTGCAGCCTTCAGAACTGAGAAAATATCTTGATGAACATAGTTCAACTACGAAAATAACGGTTGCGATCATTGATACAGGGCTGCAGCTTGATGCATTTTCCAAACCGGAGCGGGTGATTGGGCTGCCGGAGAAAGTACCGGAATACTGGAGCGAGTATGTGACGGGAGAAACTTGTGACAGGAATGGTCATGGGACGCGGATGGCAGAGATCGTAGCCCAAAATAGCAATGCAAATGTCTGCATCCTTCCAATCCCGGCTGCGGATGAGAGCGGAAAGGCAACAGTACTTCAGGTATGCAGCGCGATCCGGCTGGCAACGGAGCTTGAAGTGGATATTGTGAATCTGTCGATGAACACGTTGCAGTCGAAACAGTCGGTACTCTTAGACGCGGAGATCGAGCGTGCGGTCAAGGCAGGAGTAATGGTGGTCGTATCGGCGGGAAACCGAAGCATGGATACATCTAAATGTGCGCCGGCGGACAGTGAAAGTGCGATCGTCGTGAGTGCGGCGGATGCTTATGGAGATTTTGCGGGATATTCCAACTATGGAAAGACGGTGGATTATTGCGCACCGGGCAGCTACGGGGAGTACGAGGGAACTTCCTATGCTGCTGCTTATGTGACCGGCGTGCTCGCGGATGCAATGAGCAGGGGACTTTACCCGGAGGATCTGCAAGCATATCTGTATGAAAAGGGAGAACCCGGAAGGGATGACTACTATGGATTTGGACTGGTTTCTCTGGAAGTCCCGAAAGACAAAAATCTGATCGAAGATATTTTCGGAACGGATGAATGGGAAGAATCAGAGGCTGTTGCGGAAGATCCGATTGACGTCCAGACGATGACGAACGCGCAGATAAATGCATGGGTTGCAGTGATGGATCTGGCGGAGGTAGGACAGTACATAAGCCAGATGCCGGAGGACAAGCGCAAGCAGCTTCTGGAGCGCGATACGGTGTTAAAGCAGAAGGTATGGTTTTGTGAGGAAACGGTGTCTGGCGAGGAGATCGCCGCCGGTGAGGACATTTCTTTGACCTCGCAGAAGGAATATCTCTATTACGAAAAGTGTCTGGAACTTTACGAGGAGGAATCTAAGCTCTTAAGGACATCGGCGCAATACCTGCACAAGACCGGGCATTTTAAGCTTGAGTTCGTGGATGAAACCGGTTTGGGACTGTCAACGGTGTATGAGATCCATGCTCGCGTGTGCTTAAAAGGGAAGAAGTTAGATGGTTCTACTTTAGAGAATGGAGCGGCGGCAAACCGGAGCGTGTTTACTCTGGGAAGCGGGGAAAACCAGATAACCGTGTGGTCAACGGTTGCTTCCGGAAACAGTGATACGATGCATTTGAGATGGATAAGAGAAAATGGAGCGTATGCATATTTTCTGGCGGATGATGTCGGTGGAGCAGGGCGTATTTTTGTGCCGAACCTTCTTGTGATCAACCCGGCATATACACTTATGTATGCAAAGGATTCAACACATGCACATGGTGGCAGCAACTGTGCGGGAAGAAGTAATTTTTTCAGATATTCCGGATCGAATCAGCTTGCAGGTTCATACAGTGCCGCAAGAACGTTCTTTCGTCTGCGAAAATACAACATGTCGACAGAACTGGTGGCCCAGAATGTTTCTCCACAGATCAATTCCTCCCACATGAGCCTTTCCGACACCTCACGAAAGCTTTCCTCCACAAGCACGGTCTGTCGAATGACAATATGCCTAAATAATCCGATGACGACCTTAAAGGTAGATCCAAACGGAGAAAAATGGGCGGGAAAGCAGGAGATGACAACGCTGCAGGTAGTCAATACCAAGCAATATGAACTGGGGAAAACGACTGTGACCAATTACGGCGCAACATTTTACGGCGGCGGGGATGTCTTAGATCCGGTTGCGGATCAGACAGTTATATCAAACAAAGCCTTTGACCACTGGGAATTAAACTGTCAGGCAAGCGGAAGCGGAAAAGTAAAGGACGGAGATTCCTATATGAGTGGGACAACGTTTGTGGCGGGAACTGCCGAGTATGATAAGAATTCGGAAAAGGCTGCAACGACAGGACAAAAGGTAACGGCAAAGGCAATTTTCTCTGGGAGTATGGCAATCACGTTCCCGGCTGCCCCCTACAGGAATGGGTATACGTTCGAGGGCTGGTACACCGGTGCAACACCGGGCGGCGGTGTCCTTGCGTGTACAAAGGAGAATGCGGGTAAGGCAACGGTCGTACTGAACTCGGATCAGGAGTACCATGCAAGGTGGTCAAAAAACTTATATACAGTCTCATTTTACAACGGGGAAGAACTGCTTTCGGCAAAGGAATATGCATATCGGACGAATATCGATCTATCCGTAAGTGAGCGGATCGATGATGGGATAGGCATATCCTACGCACAGAGGATCAATGGTCAGGAGACGATCACGCTATCCAAGGGAGCGTATATTTTCGTCGGCTGGGCGTATGCGCCGGGCGGCTCGGTGGTTTCCGGGGTGACGGTGCCGGCAAATAATGAACTGCGGCTGTATGCGGTGTGGTCGATGCCAACCTCCGGAATGCGGCAGGTCGTGCTAAAATTAAAAAGCGGGGACAATACCGGCGGTGGAGCAATCCCGACAGAAGGAAAGACAGCGCAGATCAACCTGACATTGGGACTTAAGGCATACTTATATGAAATCGATGTTCCACTGACTGTTGCACCAGTAGGCGTTGCAGTAACAGCAGACGGCAGCTCCTATGCAGAGGATAATGCAGGAAACAAGACGCTGCTTATGACGGATCGGGCGGAGGTAGAACTGCCGGATCGATACACATTTCTCTACCAGTTCTATGTATATGATGCGGCGACAGATCAGTGGAACTATTTGGAAAATCAGGATTGGCAGGAATGCGTCGATCTGTTCCCTGATGAAGCCTACACCTATACATACCGGCTGCCGGAGCAGGTAAGCATACCGGAGGGTTATGCCTACCACCATGCCGCCTACGACCAGACAGAGGTCGCGCTACCATACGAACTGCCGGTTACTGCTTCGCGGTCAGCGGAGAAACGGCTTTTTGTGGTCGGGATATTCTTTTATCCGCGAAGCTGCACCGTTACTTATATGGCATGTGGCGGACAGATCATTCCGGAGGGGCTAGGCGATAGCTTTACGCTGTCGGAGGATCACTCCAGCGCAAGGCAGCAGATATTGCTCGGAGCAGCGCTTGGAAGCCTGCCAGGGGTGGAAATGGGAGTGTTTTATAACTGCAATGGTTTCTTTGACCGGGAGCACGGAGGACGACAGGTGCAATCCAGCGATATTGTGCAGGGGGATATGACCGTGTACGCACAGTGGGAGGCAAAGTCCGGGCTTGTCCGCTACGATGCCGGAACCAACCGGGGAACGATAGCGGGACAGGCGTTTCTTGATACCGAGGTCAAATACCAGTCAGCAATCCCGCATCAGGAGTACACGGCCAATCGGCAAGGCTATCAGTTCTTAGGATGGTCAAAGCAGGCGCAGGAGCTTCCAGAGAAAAAACAGGCACAAGAGCTTCACCTGGATAAGCCGGTCGAAGTGATTCCGGGGACAGAGGAGATCCTTCTGGACGCGCAGAGCGTGACGCTCTATGCACAATTTCAAAGAGAACTGCAGGTGGTATTTCATCAATGGAATGGAGCGGATTACGGACTGCAGGAGGACGGAAAAGAACCTGTCCTATATAACTGCGAGAAGGAAATAGAGATTATTTCCCCGTATATCGAGGCGTATGACGGTTGGACACCGCTTGGCTGGAGCGGTGAAGCAAAAGCGTCGGAGCAATTCGCAGTAGGGGAAGGTGTCTGCTTTACGGTGGAAGATGATGCGGACTACTATGCGCTGTATTACCGGGATGTAACGGTACATTATGATGCCCGGATTGCGGGAACCGTGGGAGAAAACGAGGTATTCTTTGAGGAGACCGATGTAAAAAAAGCGTATCATAGTACGAGTGGGCTGGCAGATGCCACGGCGCAGTTTGTGATCAAAACGGGACCAAAACAATCCTATTATACATTTTTGTACTGGATGGGTGATGATGGCAGGAGGTACGAGCCGGGCGAGGAGTATGCCTCGGTGCGGGACTTAAATCTGCATGCCGTGTGGAGCGCAAATACGGCAACTATTATATATGATGCATCAAGCAACGGCGGAACTGTGCAGGGGCAGTCTTCGGTAAATGTGGCGATCGCTTACCGGGATCAGATTCCGACCGCAAGCGACTGCTATACCGCTTACAAGGAAAAGTATGAGTTTGTGGGGTGGAATACAAAGAAGAATGCGAAAACGGCGATGACGGAGCCGATCTATGTTGATGAAAAAATAATGGACGATGGTGTCCTGACACTGTATGCCATTTATCGGAGAACGATTACGGCAGAATTTTATCAGCAGGGGGAGAATGTTCCACAGAAGGTGGTCGGCATCTTGTACAACAATGATACAAAGATCACAATTCAGGCTCCGCAGGTGATCCCATATGACGGTTGGGAAGACCTTGGCTGGAGCAGGGAAAAGGAAGCAGTTACAAGGGCTGAACTATGTTCACTTATGAATTATGAGCTATCAGAGGATGTAACCTTTTACGCAGTCTTTCAAAAGCGCGTTAAGCTGGAGTATCAGACGAAACTATATGGAGTCGAAGTAGAACCGTGTTACGGCTATATCTATCACAGCAGTATATCACCAAAGCATGAGCAGGATCTTCCTGCCTGCTTTCTGGTAGCGGATATGGGGCAGCAGCCGGGAAGAAGCTTCCTGTACTGGAAGGATGAGCGGGGAAAGGCACAAAGACCGGGAGATATGATTTCCATATTTCAGGATGCGGTGCTGCTTGCAGAATGGGATGAGTACCCGCAGATCAAAGCGCTGGATCGCTATTTTACTTTGGAGGAGGCAACGGACGCACAGGGGCGGTATATCAATGAACAAAGTCTGTTGGACAAAAGGTATGTCCGAGCAACGGACAGGGAGGACGATGACGAGACGCTTGTCGTGGAGCTGGTTGATTTCCTGGAGTCTGATTTTATGAGCTTAAAGGGAAATGCAAGTCTGCTCGTGCAGTTTTCGGTCACGGACAGCTACGGCAACCGGGCGGTGGCGTATGCAACGGTTCATGTGGTGGACACAAGGGAAAAGCGGGAAGGCGTTACGAGAACGATCCGGTTTATTTCCCCGACCTACTATAAGAATGCGAAAGGGTATGTCTCACAGGAGCAGGGAGGACTTCATGAAGAATCTTTGTGGAGAAGTGATGCTGAATATGCGCTTGTACTTGAGAATGCTATGGAGCAGGTGCGGGCTAAAGAAAAGCGCATAAGGATTTCCCATACATTTACCATGCAGGAGATCCGGCAGCGAAAGGAACAGTTATATAGCGGGGACAGAGAACAAAAAGCCACAAAGTGACTCTTTGTGCACCCGTGTGGGCATCTAAGTGCAAAAAGACCCGGATCAAAAATCCGGGTCATAAAGGCTATTCTTCCGGCTTCGGGGAAGCAGGAAGCTTGATATAGACACGCTCAATACGATTCTTGTCAATCTTGTCGATCTTTAGGAGAACTCCGTTCTCGGTCAGAATGATCTCATTCTTTTCCGGAAGATGATCCAGATGATCGAGACAGAAGCCACTGATCGTATCGTAGTTCTCAGAAGTAAATTCCACGCCGAGAGCATCGCTGACATCGTCTAAGCTGGTGGAGCCGAGTACCATATACTCACGATCACTCAGCTTGGTGATCGCATCCACCTCGTCGGTATCGTACTCATCGCGGATCTCCCCAACGATCTCTTCCAGAAGATCCTCTAATGTGATAAGTCCGGCAGTAGCACCATACTCATCCAGAACGATCGCAAGTGAGATGGAGTTCTTTCGCATCTCGATAAACAGATCTGCGGTATTCTTATGCTCGTATGTAAAATACGGCTTGCGGAGAATATCCCGGATGGAAAAGTGCTCAATGTCCTCGCAGAGCAGAAGATCTTTCATGTTGAGGATTCCGATGATATTGTCCGTGCTGTCCTCGTATACCGGAAGACGTGTGAACTTATCCTCCCGGAAGATGGAAATGATTTCCTCAAAGGATGCATCAACGGAGACGAAGGTCATATCGATACGTGGCACCATGATCTCTTTGGCCTCGGAATCGCCAAAATCAAACAGATTGTGGATCATGTCGCGTTCCTCGTGCTCAATGACACCGCTTTCCTGGCTGACATCGACGATGGTACGAAGCTCTTCCTCGGTCATGCGATTACTCTTGGCATTCGGATCGACCCGAAGCAGAAAAAGAATGCCAAGAGAGAGCTTGTTGATAATAAAAATGAAGGGTGTGAACAACTTCATCAGAAGCTCGATGACCGCTGCGAAGGACAGCGCCATCTGATCAGCGTTCAGGGTTGCCCTTGTCTTTGGAGTTATCTCACCGAAAAGAAGAACCAGAAGTGTCATAACTCCTGTAGCAATTCCTGCACCTACACTCCCAAGGTGCTTGATCGCAAAAGAGGTTGCAATGGAGGATGCAGACAAATTGACAACATTATTGCCAATCAGGATCGCTGAAAGCATTTTTCCTGAGTTATCTGTAACGCGAAGCACACTATCTGCTCTTTTGTCCCCAGCCTCAGACAGGGTACGCATGCGTATTTTATTAACAGTTGTAAGAGCTGTCTCCGCAGACGAAAAGAATGCGGAGAGCAGCAATAGGATGATTAAACTTATAATCTGAACTATGTCACTCGTGTCCAATATAGATACCTCAAAAATAATTAGTTGGTGTCGCTGCTATAATTAGGAGCTTCCTTGGTAATGTGGATATCATGCGGGTGGCTTTCCTTTAAGGATGCAGCAGAGATCTTGACGAACTTTCCGTTCTCCTTTAAGGTCTCGATATCCTTGCAGCCACAGTAACCCATACCGGAACGGATACCACCGATCAACTGAAATACGGTATCCTCCAAGGTTCCCTTGTAAGCAACACGACCTTCTACACCCTCCGGAACAAGCTTTCTTGCACCCTCCTGGAAGTAGCGGTCCTTGCTTCCGTTCTCCATTGCGGCAATGGAACCCATTCCACGGTATACCTTGTACTTTCTTCCCTGATATAACTCAAATGTACCAGGAGCCTCGTCACAGCCTGCAAACATGGAACCCATCATGCAGACATTTGCGCCTGCAGCGAGAGCCTTTGTCATATCGCCGGAGTATTTGATACCGCCGTCTGCGATGACCGGAATGCCGTATTCCTTGGCAACCTCGTAGCAGTCCATGATAGCAGAGATCTGTGGAACACCGATACCGGCAACGATACGGGTGGTACAGATAGAACCAGGTCCGATTCCGACCTTAACTGCGTCAGCGCCAGCCTCGATCAATGCCTTTGCAGCAGCGCCGGTAGCAATGTTACCTGCGATAACCTGAAGATCCGGGTAGGTCTCCTTGATCTGCTTTACAGCGGTGAGGATGTTCTTGGAATGTCCGTGAGCAGAGTCAACAACGATAACGTCAACATGAGCCTTTACAAGGGCTGCAACACGATCCATCATGTTGCCGGTAATTCCGACACCGGCACCACAGAGCAGACGTCCCTGTGAATCCTTAGCGGAAAGCGGATATTTGATCTGCTTCTCAATGTCCTTGATGGTGATAAGACCTTTGAGGTTGAAATCCTTGTCAACGATCGGGAGCTTTTCTTTTCTTGCCTTTGCAAGAATGCTCTTAGCCTCCTCAAGGGTGATTCCCTCCGGGGCAGTGATCAGATTCTCAGCGGTCATGGATTCCTCGATCTTCTTGGAGAAGTCTGTCTCGAACTTCAGATCACGGTTGGTGATGATGCCGACGAGCTTGCCGTTCTCAGTGATCGGAACACCGGAGATCTTGAACTTAGCCATCAGATCGTCCGCATCCTGTAATGTATGTTCCGGAGAAAGAGAAAATGGGTCAGTGATTACACCGTTTTCAGAACGTTTTACCTTGTCAACCTCTTCAGCCTGCGCTTCAATAGACATATTCTTGTGGATGATACCGATACCACCCTGACGTGCCATTGCGATCGCCATCTTTGATTCTGTAACTGTGTCCATAGCGGCACTCATCATAGGAATGTTTAATACAATCTTCTTTGTAAGATGTGTCCTTAAGTCTATCATATTCGGAGTGACCTCAGAATATTGCGGAACTAGAAGAACGTCATCAAAAGTAATTCCTTCGCCGATAATAGTACCCATTTTTGCTTTATCCTCGCTTTCCTTATTGTATGGTGTTTGTATAAATTTCTATTTGTTCTACGATAGCAAAATAATGTTGGGGTGTCAACAGATTTCAAAAAAAAGAATAGATTCACAAAAGGACGATTTTATGTTATGATTTCAGGGGCAAAGAGGCCACATAGAAGGAGAACTATGCCCTTTTTGTATAAGGAAAACCTGCCGATGGGAGGATGAAGGATGGAGTTTCGGCCATGTATTGACATACATAACGGAAAGGTCAAACAGATTGTCGGGGGAACGCTCAAGGACTTTGGCGATACGGCGCAGGAGAATTTTGTCGCGGAGCAGGACAGTGCGTTTTACGCACATTTATATAAGGAAAGCGGAATACGCGGCGGCCATATTATCCTGCTAAACGGCGCAGACAGCCCATATTATGAGGCAACGAAGGCACAGGCGCTTTTTGCACTATCGGCTTATCCGGGAGGGCTTCAGGTCGGCGGCGGCATCACACCGGACAATGCAGGAGAATTTTTACGGGCAGGCGCAAGCCATGTCATTGTGACAAGCTATGTCTTTAAGGATGGCAAGGTAAGCTATGATCGTCTGGAACGGTTGAAGGAGTGCGTCGGAAAGGAGCATCTGGTACTGGATCTGTCCTGCCGCTACCACGACGGGGTGGATGGTCAGGAGGAAGGCTACTACATTGTGACAGACCGGTGGCAGAAGTTTACGCGCGAGCGGGTGACACCACAGCTTCTGGACAAGTTTGCTTCCTATTGTGATGAGTTCTTGATCCACGCGGTAGATGTGGAGGGCAAGGCAAACGGAATCGAGCTTTCGCTTGTGCAGATGCTTGGCGACTGGGGCAAAATCCCCATCACCTATGCCGGAGGCGTTCATTGCATGGAGGATCTGCAGCAGATCCGGGTGCAGGGGAAGAATAAATTAAATGTCACGATCGGAAGTGCGCTTGATCTATTTGGTGGCAGCATGAAAATGAAAGATGTGCTGGAGGCTTGCAGAGTGTAAGCAGCTGGTGGAAGGCATGGCACAACAGTTAATATAAAAAGCATAGCGCATAGAAATATATATCTGGAAGGGAGAACACAAAATGAGCAGGAACACGAAGCAGGACATTATCAGAATGGCAGAGGAGGAGGACGTAGAGTTTATCCGCCTTCAGTTTACCGACATTTTCGGGAATCTAAAGAACGTTGCGGTCACCGCAAGCCAGTTGGAGCGGGTGCTTGAAAATGAATGCATGTTTGACGGATCATCCATCGAGGGCTTTGCGCGCATCGAGGAGTCTGACATGTATCTGTACCCGGATCTTGACACCTTTGTTATTTTCCCGTGGAGACCGCAGCAGGGCAAGGTCGCACGCATTATATGCGACGTATATGCAGCGGATGGCACACCATTTATGGGGGATTCCAGACAGATCTTAAAGAGACAGATCCAAAAAGCTGCCGAGATGGGATATACATTTGACATCGGACCGGAGTGTGAGTTCTTTTTGTTCAATCTCGATGAGAACGGCAATCCAACGACCACCACAGGCGAGAAGGCAGGATATTTTGATCTTGGACCGGTAGACTCCGGCGAGAATGCGAGAAGAGATATTGTCCTCACTCTGGAGAATATGGATTTTGAGGTAGAGGCTTCCCACCATGAGGCTGCACCGGCGCAGCATGAGGTGGATCTAAAATATAAAGAGGCTATGGAGACTGCCGACAATGTGATGACATTTAAGCTGGCAGTCAAGACGATCGCAAAACGGCACGGATTTTTTGCAAGCTTTATGCCGAAGCCGATGACAAACGCATGTGGTTCGGGAATGCACATCAATATGTCCCTGCACAAGGACGGACGCAATATATTTGCGGATGCAAACGATGAGCTTGGTTTGTCAAAGGAGGCGTACTACTTTATCGGTGGAATCATGAACCATATCAAGGGGATGACTCTGATCTTAAATCCACTGGTCAATTCTTACAAGAGACTGGGAGGCGGCGACGAGGCTCCAAGCTATATCGCGTGGTCTACCATGAACCGCAGCCCGCTGATCCGCATCCCATCTTCAAAGGTGGCGAATAAGCGTGTGGAGTTAAGAAGTCCGGATCCATCTGCCAACCCGTATCTGGCATTTGCGGTATGCCTTGCAGCAGGACTGGACGGCATTGAAAAGCAGACGATGCCTCCGGCAGCAGTAAAGGAAAATCTGTATCACATGTCAGAGCAGAGCCGCAGGGAAAGGGGCATCGAGTTTCTTCCGGATGATCTGCACAAGGCGATCGCTGCATTTAAGGAGGATACGTATATCCGCGAGGTGATCGGGGAGCATATCGCGACCAGATACATCGCAGCAAAAGAAAAGGAATGGGAGCGTTACTGCTCACAGGTAACTGATTGGGAAGTGAACGAATACTTATATAAAATCTGAGATGGGTGAGAGCTTTGAATAATATTGTAATTGCTTTTCCGAAGATGGAAGTGGCGGCAAGTGTTAAGAAGATTCTGGCTCAGAGCGGGTATTCAGTTACGGCAGTCTGCACGACTGGTGCGCAGACCCTGCAGAGCATGCATAGCCTTGAGGAGGGAATCCTGATATGCGGATATCGTTTCTCGGATATGATGTATGAGGAAATGTACGAGTACCTTCCAACCGGTTTTCAGATGCTTTTGATCGCGTCAGCGGCAAATGTGCTGGATCGCGAGGTAGACAACCTAGTTTGTCTGCCATTGCCGATCAAGGTGCATGCACTGTTACAGACGGTGGAGATGATGGAGTATACTATCAGCCGGAGACGAAAGAAGCGCAGAAATCTGCCAAAGGAACGATCGGATGAGGAACGCCAGATACTAGTGGAAGCGAAGGATGTCCTGATGAGCAGAAACGGCTTGTCAGAGGACGAGGCACACCGCTATATCCAGAAGCGGAGCATGGATAACGGAACAGGTCTTGTTGAGACCGCTGAAATGATCTTAAGCCTGATGGGAGACGGATAAGAGTCCTTTACAGGCAAAAAATAAAGTGATAAAGTGTGTGATGAATCAAAAAGTTCGAGAGGATGAGGAGAGAGCCGTTATGTATCAGATCAATGACAATTATTTAAAACTTCCGGGAAGCTATTTATTCAGTACGATTGGCAAAAAGGTTGCCGCTTACAGCACAGCAAACCCGGACAAGAATATTATCCGGCTTGGGATCGGCGATGTGACACAGCCGATCGCACCAAGTATTATTGCAGCAATGCATAAAGCAGTCGATGAGATGGGCAATGCCGAAACATTTCGCGGCTATGCACCGGATCTTGGCTATGAATTTTTAAGAGATGTGATCGCAAAGGAAGATTATCAGGCAAGAGGCTGCAATATTTCTGCAGATGAGATTTTTATTTCAGACGGAGCAAAGAGTGATTCCGGAAATATTCAGGAGATTTTTTCAATCAATAACCGCATTGCTGTCTGTGATCCGGTGTATCCGGTTTACGTTGACTCCAACGTCATGGCTGGAAGAACCGGCACCTACGATCCAAAGACCGAGACCTGGAGCAATGTGATCTATATGCCATGTACCGCGGAGAATCATTTCGTACCGGAGCTTCCGAAGGAGACCCCGGATATGATCTATCTGTGCCTGCCGAACAATCCGACCGGAACCACCCTGACAAAGGACCAGCTTCAGGAGTGGGTTGACTATGCAAACCGGGTTGGGGCTGTCATCATCTATGATGCCGCGTATGAGGCATACATCAGCGAGGCAGATGTTGCACATTCCATTTATGAGTGCAAGGGAGCACAAACCTGTGCCATCGAGCTGCGCAGCTTCTCTAAGAACGCCGGATTTACCGGTGTGCGTCTGGGATTTACCGTTGTTCCGAAGGAGCTAAAGTGCAAGGATGTATCACTTCACGCACTCTGGGCAAGAAGACACGGAACCAAGTTCAACGGTGCGCCTTACATTGTACAGCGCGCAGGCGAAGCCGTATATTCTGAGGCTGGAAAGCGCGAGCTGAAGGAGCAGGTTGCATACTATATGAACAATGCAAGGACGATCAAGAACGGTTTGAAGGAGGCAGGCTATGAGGTATACGGCGGAACAAATGCGCCGTACATCTGGTTAAAGACACCGGACAACATGACCTCTTGGGAATTTTTTGATTATCTTCTGGAAAATGCCAATGTTGTCGGGACTCCGGGATCAGGCTTTGGACCGAGCGGAGAGGGCTATTTCCGTCTTACCGCGTTTGGTAACCATGAGAATACGGTTGAGGCGTTAGAGCGCATTAAGGCGTTATAATTATGAAAAAAGGCGTTATTTTTGATATGGACGGAACCTTGTGGGATTCATCGCCTATGGTCTGCAGGGCATGGGATCTTGCAATAGAGAAGAATGGTTATTCCCGCGCACCCATTACGATCGAAGAGATGCAGGGAGTTATGGGCAAGACCATGGATGTGATCGGACAAATCCTGTTTCCATTTGTGCAGGGGGAGGAGCTAAAGCGGCTGCTGGATGCCTGCTGCATAGAGGAAAATGCGTATCTTAGGGAACACGGTGGGCAGATTTATCCGGATATCCGTCCGGTTATGGAGGCTTTGAACAAAGCCGGATATCATCTGTATATCGTAAGCAACTGCCAGTCAGGATATATCGAGACCTTTCTGGATTATTATAAGCTGTGGGATCTGGTAGAGGATATTGAGTGCTACGGCAACAATGATAAGCAAAAAGCAGACAACATCGCCCTTGTAGTGGAAAGGAACGGACTTGATGCTGCTGTGTATGTGGGAGATATCCAGGGCGATTATGATTCAAGCTGCAAGGCGGGGGTAAAATTCATCCATGCTGCATACGGCTTTGGAACGATAAGTACACCGGTACCGGCAATCCACTCATTTAAGGAATTGCCGGAGATAGTACCACAGGTTCTATAAAGGAAAGCTGTCCTTAAGACATAATGCACCCCACCCTGTTGCAGGGTTGGGGTAGACCGGAAAAGCTGGAAGTGTACGTGCACCCTTGCGCAGGTATGCTTTCAGCTTTTCTCCATATAGGAACGGATCATTTGCATCGATGATGCCCCACTGCATCATACAGGCACAGCAGCCGGTCACAAAGGGTGTTGCCATGGAGGTTCCGGAACGCTCGGTATATCCGCCGCCCGGAGCGCAGGAGGTGATCTCAACGCCCGGAGCGACAAGATCCGGCTTTTGCTGATCGGTTCCCCAGGTGTTCCCGCGCCCTGAAAAAGCTGCAAGCTGGTCAGTCGCAGAGTCATACGCGCCAACGGTGATCGCGGCAGACGCCGTGGAAGGAATTGTGAGAGTTGTTGCAACGGTGGAGGTCAGAAAACGTGTTCCGCTGTTACGGACGGCAGAGGCAGGCATCCACATCTCCCAGGTGCCATTCTGGATTTTGCGCGGGATCAGGGTGATCGTCCAAATGCCGGCATCCAGATAATCCAGCTCCGGGGTAAAATCCATATAGATTTCTTGAAAAATACTATAGGGAGATGGCTCCCCGTAGTTGACGAGCACACTTGTCTGACCAAGCCGGTGCCTCGATATTCCAGAGGATGGAAAGAGCAGGAAGGAGGCTCTTGGTGTAGGACCGGTTACTGAGATCAGGAGATCATCCTCGTAGGCTTTCCAGAGCTGGATACTTAAGGAGGTACTGTAATCGCTGATCGCAAACTCCACGGTCTGGGACTGGTCTGTGCTCAGCATTCCTCCGGTATGACCATCTCCGATCCCTTCATTTCCACTTCCGACAGAGATGCTGCATTGATTCTGGGTAGCTGCAAAATTCAGATAAGTTTCCAAAAGGGATGTGCCGCTGTGTGAACCGTAGGTATTCCCAAAGCTTAAGTTGAGCGCGAGCGGCATCTGAAGGCGCAGGCTTTCCCGGACACAGAAGTCAACCGCCCGCATGAGCTGCGTGGTGCTTGGAAATCCGAGCGCATAGGGAGCACCGAGCTTCACTACAATAAGGGATGCTTCATAAGCAACACCACGGAACAGCCCGGCGGAGGCGCTGCCGTTGCCTGCAGCAATTCCGGCAACATGAGTACCATGCCCGGAAAGATCCACACTCGGACACAGCGAAAAGCGCTCCTCCGGCGTTGAGGCAAGGATGGCGGCGTTGATCGTCTCGGCAGTATAGACAGCGGATGGGACAAGGGAGGCATTGCTGTCGGATACAGGGGAATCGAGCGTTTGATCCCAGAGTGCGACAATTCTGGTTGAACCATCCGGATTGCGGAAGTCCGGATGCGTAAAGTCGATGCCTGAGTCAATGATGCCGACCAGAATGCCCTTTCCAGAATATCCGGTCGGGTTTGCGGTCTGGACAGAGGAGATGCAGGACACCCGCTTCGCATCGTACATTTCAAAAAACAAAGCATTCGGTTTTTCCACATAGATGATGTTCGGCAGCGCGGAGATGGTATCGATCAGCAGAGCTGGAACATACAGGATCGCATATCCTCCGAGCAGCTCATAATAGAGGACGGACGGGAAAGGAGACAGGGAGCTTTTTATATCTCCGGTATAACGGACAATGAGCTCCCAAACATTGGTGGCGGGAGAAAAGCCAAAGGAAAGGCTGGAGGATTTTTCAAGCTCTTCGCTGGTTGCACCCAGCGCAGTCTGGAAGGAGGTTTCCAGTTTTTGATTTGGGAAAGGTGGCATGACTGTCCCTCGATCTGTTTTTTTGTATTTTATGCAAAGATTCTTTGTATTTTGATAAAAACATGAGTAGAAATACTTAAAAAAATATTGTAAAATATGTGAAAAAGATAACAATGCTGTAAGCTGCCCAAGGGGACGCTGTTTTGAAGAGAAAAGGGGAGAGTATGTACGCTGACGAGAACGTAATCAAAATCAAACATGAGGTACTTTATGAGGTTGCCAAGCTTGCGTTTGCAGGGGAACTGAGCGAAAAAAGAGAAGGCATCCAGTATGAGCTGATCAAGGGACCAACCCCGAAGTTCCGCTGCTGTATCTATAAGGAGCGCGAGATCATTCGTCAGAGAGTGTCTCTTGCAGAGGGAAATACCCTATATGGCAACGATGAGAACAATATCATCCAGGTTATCCACTCTGCGTGTGAGGACTGCCCGATCTCTGCCTATACTGTAACTGAGAACTGCCAGAACTGTCTGGGCAAGGCATGCATCAATGCCTGCAAGTTCGGCGCGATTGAGCCGGGACGCCATCGCTCACACATCGATCCGCAGAAGTGCAAGGAGTGCGGCAAGTGCGCACAGGCATGCCCATACAACGCCATTGCACATCTGGTACGTCCATGTAAGAACAGCTGCCCGGTAGATGCGCTTACCTATGATGAGTACGGAATTTCTGTTATTGATGAGAAGAAGTGTATCCGCTGCGGAAAATGTATCCATAGCTGTCCGTTCGGCGCAATCGGATCAAAGACCTATATCGTAGACGTTATCGAGGCGTTGAAATCAGATCGTCCGGTATATGCGATGATCGCACCGGCGACAGAGGGACAGTTCGGACCGAATATCACCATGAACAGCTGGAAGAAGGCAATGCAGGCAATCGGCTTTAATGGCTGCATCGAGGTTGGTCTTGGTGGCGATATGACCGCTGCAAGTGAGGCAGAGGAATGGGTTGAGGCATATAAGGAAGGCAAGAAGAAGGTAACCTCCTGCTGTCCTGCATTCGTTAATATGGTTCGCAGACATTACCCACAGCTTGCAGATAATATTTCAACGACAATTTCTCCGATGTGCGCAGTATCAAGACTGGTAAAGGCACAGAATCCGGATGCAGTCACCGTATTCATCGGACCATGTATCGCAAAGAAGTCTGAGGTGCTTGATCAGAAGATCGAGGACAATGCAGATTATGTGGTGACCTATAGTGAGATCCGTGCGATGATGCGCGCGAAGGAAGTACAGCTTGAGCCGGACAGCACCTCTTATCAGGAGGCATCTGTATTCGGTAAGCGTTTCGCAAATGCCGGTGGTGTTACCGCAGCAGTTGTTGAGAGTATGAAAGAGATGAACGCGGAGTGCGATGCTAAGGTCTGCAAGGCAAATGGTGCAGCAGAGTGTAAGAAGGCGCTTCTTCTTATGAGAGTCGGCAAGCTTCCGGAGGACTTCATCGAGGGAATGGTATGCGACGGCGGATGTGTCGGCGGACCAAGCTCATACAATGACATGATCTCCACCAAGAAGTTTCGTGATGACCTCATCTCGCAGGCAGATGACAGAACCATCCTTGGCAACTTAAAGGAATATCACATGGATACCTTCTCTATGCACAGAGCAGAAGAGTAGTCGTTTCGTTAAGATATGTACATAAGAAAAAAACACACTGCATACGCAGTGTGTTTTTTTTAATCTCGGTATTCCATTATCTTATTTCTAAATAAAGCTATATTTCTATATTATTACTAAGAAAAAGGTACATAGAAACTAGATTAAGATGTCGCAATTATTTAACAACTACGACGTTGGTTGCCTGAGGACCCTTAGCACCGTCAGTAATTTCGTACTCAACTGCTGCGCCCTCTTCCAAGGACTTGAATCCTTCCATCTGAAGTCCAGAGTAATGTACGAATACATCCTTTCCGTCCTCTCCGGTGATGAATCCATAACCCTTCTGGTTATTGAACCACTTTACTGTACCTTTGTTCATCGAAAGTACCTCCAATAAATATAATGTTGCATCTGCAACTAGGGATAGAATAGCATACCAAAATCTAAAAGTAAAGCGGAATTTAGCGCTATTTTGCGGAAAAATAGCACTATATTCGGGAAATATCAAAGCTCCTCAAATGAAATCTGATGCTGGCTCAAAAAGCGCTTCATGAGTTTGTCCCACTCGGCATCGAGACTCTTGTCGGTGGAGAAGATGCGGTAGGAGATCCCGGTGGTGAGCGTCAGCATCTGGTTTTGGAATTTGAGGTTGAAAAAGACACCGGACAGATCGGACTCGGTATAGCTGCTGCTTACCGCGACAAGTGTCTTACGCAGATTTTCCGGTGACAGACAAAAGACGAAACGAAAGGCG
Source organism: Lachnospiraceae bacterium (assembly GCA_963612015.1). Classification (GTDB taxonomy): domain Bacteria; phylum Bacillota; class Clostridia; order Lachnospirales; family Lachnospiraceae; genus Roseburia. The sequence continues at coordinate 57,071 of CAVDTR010000005.1, forward strand.
GCAGGAGCCTTTTGCCCCTTGATCAGATCAAAGCAGTTGCCGCGCAGCATGGAGAAGGGCAGCATGGGATAACCGGTCAGTTGAAGCTCCTCCAGCTCATTTTCCGTGTAAAAATCCTTCGTGATATGCCCGTCTATGATGTAGGTGGCAGCGCTTGTGATCACCGCCTCCTGCAACAGAAAGTGGTCAAAGGTGTCTGCCTTTAAAAATGTGTTCATAAAGCCTTTCAAATCGGTCAGTTGTAACGCTATCATACATTCTCCCCTGCAAAAACATTCTTCGATACTTTCCTTATTTTATATCCTGTCAAAAAAGCGGTCAAGCGAGAATTGTTTTTTGCGGCGAATTAGCGTAAGATGTTACTGAAAGAAAATTTGCAGCACAACACACAGTAAAACGAATGTGGAGGTGCTATACGTTATCTATAAAAGCATGAGGCTAAAGGAGAGAGAAACAAGATGAGACAGGAATGTTTAATCGAGACACTAAAATGCGGCGCTTCCCCGTTTGAGACTGTTCAGGCGGGCAAGGAACGGCTGCTGGAGAATGGATTTACGGAGTTAAATTACGGAACACAGTGGGAGCTTGTGTCGGGCGGCAGATATGTCGTGAACCACCACGGGACAACGCTTTTTGCTTTCACGGTAGGAAGCAATATCAAGGAGATGTTAGCGGCAAAGCGAACCGGGGAGTCATCGGACATGCCGCTTCGCATGGCTGCTGCACATACGGATTATCCGTGCCTGCGCATTAAGCCAAACGCGGATTTTAAGACGGACGTATACGCGCAGGTGAACGTGGAGGTATACGGCGGCCCGATCTTAAATACCTGGTTTGACCGTCCGCTCGGACTTGCCGGAAGGGTTATGGTAAAAAGTGAGAATGTTCTTGCACCGAGGACAATCCTGTACCGCTCGAGGAAGCCGCTTATGATCGTGCCGAACCTTGCGATCCACATGAATCGCGACGTGAACAAGGGCGTTGAGATCAATAACCAGATCGATCTGATGCCAGTTGTGGATCTGCTTTTGCAGGAGGAGACGACCACGGATTATTTCCTGACCTTTTTAGCGGAGGAGCTTTCCGTCTCCAAAGAGGATATTTTGGACTTTGAGTTAAACACTTATATTATGGAAGATCCGCAGTATGTCGGCTGCAGGGATACGATGCTTTCCGCACCGCGCCTTGACAACCAGACCTCGGTATGCGCGCTTTTAACCGCGATCATTGAGGCGGAGCGTGCGGACGGCGTGAATTTGATCGCACTGTTTGACCATGAGGAAATCGGCAACACCTCCAAGCAGGGGGCGGCATCCATTCTGCTGCATGATATGGTGCACCGCATTCTTAAGAATCTGGGCGCGAGCGAGGAGATGACGGAGCAGATCATCTATCAGGCTATGCTCTTATCTGTCGATGTGGCTCACGGACTGCATCCGAACAAGGCGGGCAAGATGGACATCACCAACCACCCGGTACTCGGAAAAGGATTCTGCATCAAGCAGGCGTGCTCACAGTCTTATGCGACGGACGCGGAGGCAATCTCAATCTTCCGGCAGATCTGTGACAGCAGACAGGTTCCGTATCAGATCTTTGTCAACCGTTCAGACGTAAGAGGCGGCGGCACACTGGGATCTGTGGCATCGACACTCCTTCCGGTAAAGACGGTCGATATCGGAATCCCGCTTTTATCCATGCATTCTGCAAGGGAGCTTATGGGAGCAGCGGATATTGACGCACTCACGGATGCGGTCAGTGCATTCTTTACTTTATAAGAAAATACGTTTTCCATATAGCTGCCTGACCGGAAAATGAAAATGGTTGTACTAATTTCGTTTTTCTCTTTACAAGTATGGGTTTTCGTGTTAATGTTATGTAGTAATAAAAACTACGTTTGATAGAAAAGGAAACATATTATGTATAAAATCGTCATTGACAGTTGTGGAGAATTAACAGAAGAGTTAAAAGCAGATGGGCATTTTTGCAATGTACCATTGGAGCTGGATATAGACGGAACGAAGATAATTGATGATGAGAGCTTTGATCAGGCAGATTTTCTGGAGCGCGTAAGACACAGCCATAAGGGACCGCATTCGGCATGTCCGTCCCCGGAGCGCTACATGCACGCGTATGAGGGTGAGGCAGAGAATGTTTATGTGGTCACACTTTCCGCGAAGCTGAGCGGCTCTTACAACAGTGCGATGGTTGCGGCATCCATGTACGAGGAAGAGCATGAGGACAAGAAAAACATCCATGTGTTCAATTCCAAATCGGCATCCATCGGAGAGACCCTGATCGGATTGAAGGTACAGGAGCTTGAGGAGGCGGGGCTTCCGTTTGAGGAGGTCTGCAGGCAGACTGAGGATTATATCGGCGGGATGAACACATTTTTTGTGCTTGAGACACTTGAGACGCTGCGCAAGGCGGGACGTCTCAGCAACTTCAAGGCACTGGTTGCCAATACGTTAAATATCAAGCCGGTGATGGGCTCTACGGATGAAGGTTCCATCCAGCAGCTTGGTCAGGCAAGAGGCATGAAGAAGGCGCTTGCTAAGATGGTCGAGGATATGCTTGAAAAGACGAAGCGCTGCGAGGGAAAGGTGCTGGCGATCGCGCATTGCAACTGTCCGGAGCGGGCGCAGTTCGTCAAGGAGACCATTGAGAGCATCGCACATTTCGAGAAGATCCTGATCGTTGATACGGCTGGAATCTCCAGTATGTATGCCAACGATGGCGGTGTTATCTTAGCCGTTTAATCCATACACGATTTTGTTAAGACCTCCCGGTGTCTGCGGATTGCATGCACGGGAGGTCTTTTGGGAGTTTGTGATGAAAAACTACACTTACGAAGAAGTACAGGAAAAGATAAATCATGCGAGTACCTTCGGCAGCCTGCCGGGAGTGGAGATCAGCCGGATACTGCTGGAAAAACTGGGACACCCGGAGAAGGACATTCCGTTTGTGCATGTTGCGGGAACGAACGGAAAGGGCTCGGTGTGCGCCTTTTTAAGCAGCATTCTGATCGACGGAGGCTGGAAGGTCGGAACATTTACCTCGCCGCATCTGATCGATTTTGAGGAGCGGATAACGGTAAATGGGGTGCAGATCCCGAAAGCAGATGTGACAAGACTGGGAAATGAGGTCTTGGATCTGACGCTTGACATCCAGCCGACGATGTTTGATTACTGCATGGCGATCGCACTTTTGTATTTTAAGGAGCAGCAGTGCGACATCCTTGTGATGGAGACCGGTCTTGGCGGGCGGCTCGACTCTACAAACGCGATCGGTGTCCCAGCGGTATCGGTCATCACGAAGATCGGGTATGACCACGTTGCAATATTAGGAAATACGTTGGCGAAGATCGCTGCGGAAAAGGCGGGGATCATCAAAAAAGGCACCTATCTTGTGATGGAGCAACAGGAGCAGGAAGCGCGGGAGGTATTGGTGGCAGCGGCAGAAGAAAACTGCCCGGATGCATACGCGATCGTTTCCGACGTGGACATTGCGTGGGCGAAGAACCAGAAGCTTAAGCTCCTTGGAACCCATCAGTGGGAGAATGCGGCAGCGGCAGCGCTCGCGGCGGAACATCTGATCCGGGAGCTTTGTCCGGATATGGAAAATGCGGCACGAAAGAAGCTGATCGAGTCGGGACTTGCACATGCCACCTGGCAGGGACGCATGGAGCTTTTGTCGGAAAAACCGTTTTTTATGGTGGACGGTGCACACAACAGCAATGGAGTGACAGCGCTGCTTAACAGCTTAAAATATCTGTATCCGGGAGAAAAATTCCATTTCGTCATGGGTGTTATGGCGGATAAGGATTACGAGGAGATGGTGCGGCTGCTCGTCCCGGTGGCGGGAAACTTCTGGACGGTCACTCTGGAGAACCACAGGGCGCTTCAGGGGCAGGAGCTTGCCGAATTTATAAGCACCTTTGGCATCCCGACAAAAAACTACGAACGGATACAAGATGTTGTGAATGAAATCCTGCATGACACTTCATGTGGTGACAAAATCATTGCATTTGGTTCCCTTTACTTTATCGGGGAATTGAAAAATATCTGGAACACAGTCAGGTTATAGCACTCATAATTAAATTTAATATCAAAACTGGCGGTGGAAACTGGACAAATTTTATCGATTGTACTAGAATAAACTCAATTTTAGGAATATCAGATGGAGGTAAAGATCATGGAAAAAAAGAATCTTGATTGGGCCAACCTTGGGTTTGGATATACGGTAGCTGATTATCGTTATGTGTCCAACTACAAAGATGGAAAGTGGGACGACGGAGCTATCATCACAGACCCGAATGTCGTATTGAACGAGTGTGCAGGTGTATTCCAGTATGCACAGACCGTATTTGAGGGCTTAAAGGCTTACACGACGGAGGACGGACATATCGTATGCTTCCGCCCTGACCTAAACGCAGAGCGAATGAAGTCTTCCTGTGAGAGACTTGAGATGCCGGTATTTCCGGTAGAGCGTTTTATCGACGCAGTAGAAAAGGTTGTAAAAGCAAATGAAGCATGGGTTCCGCCATACGGTTCCGGTGCAACTCTTTACATCCGCCCATATATGATAGGAACCAACCCGGTTATCGGTGTTAAGCCGGCATCCGAGTATCAGTTCCGTATCTTAGTTACCCCGGTAGGACCATACTTTAAGGGTGGTGCTAAGCCGATCACGATCCGTGTTTCTGACTTCGACCGTGCGGCACCACACGGAACCGGACACATCAAGGCGGGTCTTAACTACGCGATGAGCCTTCACGCGATTGTTGATGCACATGAGCAGGGCTATGATGAGAATATGTACCTTGATCCGGGAACAAGAACCTACGTTGAGGAGACCGGCGGAGCCAACTTCATCTTCATTACCAAGGATGGCAAGTTCGTAACGCCGAAGTCTGACAGTATTCTTCCTTCCATCACACGTCGTTCCCTGATGGTAGTTGCAGAGAAATACTGTGGTATGACCGTAGAGCACAGACCGGTTAAGTTCTCCGAGGTTGGAGACTTTGCAGAGTGCGGTCTTTGCGGAACCGCAGCAGTTATCTCTCCGGTAGGCAAGATCGTTGACCACGGCAGGGAGATCTGCATCCCAAGCGGAATGGATGAGATGGGACCTGGCTTAAAGAAGCTGTATGACACACTGACCGGTATCCAGATGGGAAGAATCGAAGGACCGGAAGGCTGGGTAAAAGTTATTGCATAATTAGTCTGACAAAAGGGATTCAAACGGATAACCGTCTGAGTCCTTTTTTTGATGTGTGAGCGACAGACTTCGACATAAAATGCAGTCAAAAAGAGATGTAATAAGCTTGTAAAAAGATGCGAAATATCTTACAATAGCTTGTATATTATGCAATACATGCAGTGTGAGGAAACTTATTTGAATCAGATATACGATCAACTTAGCAACCGGATTGATGTCCGGGGAAACCTAAGCCAGTTAAGACAACAGATCAAAGTACAGGACGAGCGGCAGAAGGCATACGACTGGATCGCGGCGAATGAGCCGCTGCTGCGGGAGTTTTTGCAGAGCGAGGACGCAAAGACGCGAAAAAACGCAGCCCTTTTGCTCGGAGATGTCGCATATCAGCCGTATATGGAGCTGCTGTGGGAGTCCTACGAGCAGGAGAACACGCTTTTTGTCAAGAGCGCGTATCTGACTGCGCTGTCGCACATGGATGCGAAGCCACTGCTTGCGCAGATCAAGGATAGGCAGACCGCACTGCGTGCGGAGGAGCCTTCGGAGGAGAACCGCAAGCATGTCAATGAGGAACTGCATGCTCTCCGGACAATCCTGATCCGGTATGAGGGAATCACACAGCATACATTTGACTTAAAAGGGCGGAAGACCGAGCTTCTTTTGATCGCAAACCGCACACACAGAGAGCTGGTGCGCAGAAGCATTCCGGTGAAGGATACGGAGCTTCATCCGCTTGGAGTTCTTGTCACGACAGACCGCATGGATGAGATCTGGCAGTCGCGATGTTTCCGGGAAATCGTATTCCCGATCCACACAAAGCCTGCTTTCTTAAGCCCAAAGCCGGCGGAGGCTGCCAAGGCATTGATGGATGCAGGGATGGTGGAGCAGCTATTGGTATTACACCGGGAGAATACACCTTTTTATTTCCGTATCGACTACAAGAGCAGGATGTCCCTCGAGGAGCGGAGCACTTTTTCTAAGAAGCTGGCGGATGCGCTTGAGACACTTTCCGGAGGGATGCTTATCAATTCGACCTCCGACTATGAGATCGAGCTGCGGCTGATCGAGAACAAGGACGGCGATTTCTTCCCGTGCCTGAAATGTGCGACGCTTAAGGATCACCGCTTTGACTACCGGAGGAATGTCATCTCGGCATCAATCCACCCTTCGACGGCGGCGCTTCTGGCGAACATTGCAGCCCCGTACTTAAAGGAGGATGCACAGATTATGGATCCGTTCTGCGGAGTCGGAACCATGCTGATTGAGCGCAACAAGCTTGTTCCTGCGAAGGAGATGTACGCGACCGATATTTTCGGAGAGGCGATCGCAAAGGGACGCGAGAACGCGGAGCTTGCCGGGGCAAGAATCAATTTTATTCACCGTGATTTCTTTGATTTTAAGCACGATTATCTCTTTGATGAGATCATTACCAATATGCCGATGCGTAGCAAAAAGAGCCGCGAGGAGATGGATCAGCTATACGGCAGATTCTTCGACAAGGTGCTTGAGATCACGAAACGGGAAGCAATTATCATTATGTACACAAATGAGATCGGTTTTGTGAAGAAGCAGCTGCGGCTGCAACCACAGTTTAGTCTTTTGCAGGAGACCTGCATACAGAGTAAGACGGGATTTTATTTACTGATTATTGAGGTGAAAAAGTAGTATGGCAACGAGGAGAGAAGGCGAGGAGCAAGAGCCATCGTTGATTGACGAGAGCATTCTGCAACGTTTTCAGGATTGCTTTAGCGAAGCAAACTGCATATACCTTTCCTGTCTTGGGACAGAGGAGGGGCTGATCACGGACAGCTTCGGGGATGAGACTGCCAGACACTATTTTCAGGAGCAGATCGGACAGGCTGCCTATATGTCGCTGCTTGCAAAGGCAAAGGGCAGTATTGTGGAGAACCTTGTGGAGGAGGAACTTCCGAAAAAGCACATCAAGCTGTGTGCGGTTTCCACGCGCATCGAGGGCAGGACACAGATCATCTGGATCGTGACTGCCGTGATAAGAGAGCGTTTGGAGGAGGGCGAGGCGCTTCCGGAGGACATCGTAGCAACAACGGAGGAGCGCTTCTACCTCTCCATGCAGTTTTTGGAATATCTTTCCAAGTCTTTGTTTGTTATCAAGATGGACGAGCAGATCGCGCAGGATGCATTGCAGCAGAGTGCGCAGTCGGAGGCTGACATTGAGCGGCAGTTACATCGCTCGGAGACGATGACGCAGATCGTAAATATGCTGGAGTCGGAGAATGGTTTCGGCAAGATCGTGGACGATATTTTAAAGATGGTGTGTACCTGTCTCGATCTGTCGCGCGCTGCGCTTATCCGCGAGAACGTGGACGGACAGACACTGGATATGATCTGCGAGTACGCAAAGGAGCGCGATTGGTATCGCATCTCCGAGTACCAGAAGGTGCCGAAGGAAAATGCGCCGTTTTTCAACGGAAAGCCATACATGATTTCCTCGGATTCCATGATCCCGGATGCGTTTGCCCGGATCTTTGAGCCGGATCACATCACAGCCGCGATATATCACCCGGTAACGATCAACGACCGTGCCATCATGTATCTATGCTTTTTTGAGCAGGAGCGGGAGCGGATCTGGAGCACGGACGACATTAAGTTTATCAATGATGTGAAGCGCATTATCCAGAGCATACTGACGAAGCGCATCACCAAAAATTCCCTTGCAAGCTCCTATGCATCGCTGGAAGCGATCCTTGAAAATGTGGGCTGCGGAATATATGTGCTGGATCAGGAGAAAAAGACGGTTCTGTATACCAACCAGAAGTTCAAGGAGCTTTTCGCGAACAGCATTTCAAGCGGTAAGATCAATCAGATCCTCTTCTCGGATCGCGAGATGGGACTTAAGAATTGTTTTGAGGAAGTGTTCTTCGTGGAGGAAGAGCGCTGGCTGGACGTACACAAATCCCAGATCGACTGGGTGGATGGACGCAAGGTGAGCCTGTGTACGATTTATGACATCACCGATAAAAAGGTATACCAGAAGAAGATTGAGAGTCAGGCAAACAATGACTTTTTGACCGGATTGTTCAACCGTATGCGGTGTGAACAGGATCTGGATCGCTTTATTCACCTCGCAGAGCTAAACGGTACAGAGGGCGCACTTTTGTACATCGATCTGGATGACTTTAAGCATATCAATGATGGCTTGGGACATCAGTACGGCGATGTTTTGCTCAAGGCGATCTCCCACAGCCTACAAAAGATCGAGGGTGTTGAGAACACCTGTTACCGCATGGGTGGTGATGAGTTTATCGTGATCATTCCGGACAACGCGGAGGGACGCTTAGAGGCGGTCACAAAGGCGGTGCAGAGCATTTTCTCCCAGCCGTGGTTCTTAAAGGGTGAGGACTATTACTGTACGATGAGTATGGGTATCGCCTGTTTCCCGACCGATGCCAATTCAGTGCAGGAGCTGATCCGCAAGGCGGATATGGCACTGTTTTCTGCCAAGAAAGAGGGAAAGAACCGCATCGAGTTCTACAATGACAAGGACGCTGTTTTTGCACATCGCCGCTTGGACATGGAAAAGAATATGCGAAAGGCAACCTTGGACGAGTGCAAAGAGTTCGAGGTCTACTATCAGCCGATCGTGGATATCACAAAGCCGGGAGATCCGTGCTGCGGAGCGGAGGCACTGGTGCGCTGGAACTCCTCAGAGATGGGCTTTGTCTCACCGGTTGATTTCATTCCGCTTGCGGAGTATCTGGGACTGATCAATCCGATCGGGGCTTTCGTGCTGCGCGAGGCTGCAAAGCGGTGCCGTTACTGGAATGAGATGGGGCATCCGGAGTACAAGGTGAACGTCAATCTGTCGGTTGTGCAGTTATTGCAGAATGACATTGTAAAGAAGGTCAAGACGGTTCTGGACGAGACGCGCGTCAATCCGCAGAACCTGACACTGGAGGTGACGGAGAGCCTTGCGATCAACGACATCGACCGTATGAAGACGATCCTTGCGCAAATCAAGAGCCTTGGCGTGCGGGTCGCACTGGACGATTTCGGCACGGGTTACTCTTCCTTGAACCATATCAGGGAGCTTCCGATTGACATCATCAAGATCGACCGGTGCTTTATCGAGCACATTGCGGATGATGATTTCTCGGATGCGTTTGTCAAGATGGTGTCCGAGCTTGCAGCAACACTTGGGCTGTACATCTGTACGGAGGGTGTTGAGGCTACGGAGCAGTATGAGCTTGTCAAGAGCATGCGCATCAAATACATTCAGGGCTACTATTTTGGTAAGCCGATGAGGATAGAAGAATTTGAACGCAAATACTTATAAAAAGAAATCCCACAAGAAATTGTGGATCACGCTTGCAATTATCACCGTATTAACACTTACGGCGATAAATTTCATTTTTGTATACATCAACGATTATTATAAGGCGAATGAAAAGGCGCTGGCTGCGTTAGAGTCATCCGATAGGGTGGAGGTGGTGGTTGATGAGAACCATTCGGTCACATTTATCCCCGAACATATCACAGCCGGACTTATCTTTTACCCCGGTGGAAAAGTGGAATACACGGCGTATGCGCCGCTCATGCATGAGCTTGCCGACAATGGAATCCTTTGCATTCTGCTGCACATGCCGGGCAATCTCGCTGTGCTGGATGCAGATGCGGCAGATGGCTATGCCGGGCAGTATAGCGATGTGACGGACTGGTATATCGGCGGACATTCACTGGGCGGTGTGATGGCGGCGTCCTATGCGGCAAAACACGCGGATGCATTTGACGGAGTGATCCTGCTCGCTTCTTACTCAACCGCTGACCTAAGCGATTTGGGGCTTGCGGTTTTGTCGGTGTATGGATCTGAGGACGGGGTTCTCAAGCTGGATAAGTATGCGGATAACCGGAAGAACCTGCCGGAGGATGCCATCGAGGAAGCGATCGATGGCGGCTGCCATGCGTATTTTGGCAGCTATGGTGCGCAGGACGGAGACGGTGTGCCGAGGATCACGAATGAGGAGCAGATCCATACAACGGTGGACTATGTGAAGAATTTTGTGGATGTTCACAAGCCATCCAGCGGGCAGTGACATGCGAACCGAAAACTTAAATTGAAAATTTTAAAAAAATTAAAAAAATTTGATTTCAGTAGTTGACAAGTGGAAGTTCATTTGCTATTATAATCAAGTCGCGTGAGCGACAACATAAAGATATGCGGAAGTGTCGGAACTGGCAGACGAGCAAGACTAAGGATCTTGTGGCTATTGCAGTCGTGTGGGTTCAAGTCCCATCTTCCGCATTTTTTATTCATAATTCGCGCAGAAGTGGCGGAATTGGCAGACGCGCAGGCTTCAGGTGCCTGTGGTAGCAATACCGTGTGGGTTCAAGTCCCATCTTCTGCACTCACTGTTATTTTATGAAATCCCTTGAGAGCCGCGGTTCTCAAGGGATTTTGTATTTCCTGGGAATGTAATAATATTGGGGTACCGCGAAGAAAATTGAGGTACCGGGGTAAAAATGAATATATAATAATGGAGTCAGAAATGTTTTAAAGCGAAGAAACGCGGACTCAAAGGAATTGGAGGACAATGACATGGAATCAAAAAGCATATTGATAAAGGACACAACAAGAGAGGAGCGCATTCGCATTGTACAGGAGGGCTTGAGCCAGTGCGGCGGTGCCTGTGATTTCTGCAATGGCTGTGACAACTTAGGCGGAGGATCGGTTGACGCATTCTATGAACCATACATTAACGGGGAGAAAGAGCTGCGCCAGTTGAATGAGGAATACAGAAGCAATTCCGGAATGGTAAAGTAGGTGAGTCGATGAGAGCGCCGGAGATTAAGTATTCCACAGAAGAGGAACGGAGACAATATATCAAAGACACACTCAAGTGCATCGCAGACTGCGATATGTGCGGGCTATGCACGGTATTCCGGGGAAAAGACCCGGAGCTGGCGTATGCGGACTATATCAGCGGGCAGCGGGAGTTTTTGGATGTGTCGGCGGATTATAAGTAAAGCGGATATAGGGAAAATAATGGGGGAACTGATATGAAGATAGGTGTAGATTATTATCCGGAGCACTGGGACAGGTCGCTTTGGACAAGCGATGCGGATCTGATGCAGAAAACGGGAGTAAAGTTTGTCCGGATGGGCGAGTTTGCATGGTGCAGATTTGAGCCGGTTGAAAATGAGTTCCATTTTGAATGGCTGGACGAGGTCATAGAGATTTTTGCAGAGAGGGGAATCAATGTTGTGCTCTGTACGCCGACGAATTGCCCGCCGCTATGGCTTTGCGAGAAATATCCGGACATCATCCCGACCGGGCGTGACGGGCGCAAAAACGATGCATACATACGCGGACACAGATGCATGAATAATCCGCATTTTCTGGAGTATGCGAAGCGGATCATCGAGGAAATGACAAAGCATTATGCGGGGAATCCGGCGGTGATTGCATGGCAGGTCGACAACGAGCTGGAGGCTAATTTCTGCTTCTGTGAGAACTGTACAGATGCATTTCGTGGCTGGCTGAAGGAGAAGTACACGACACCCGCGGACATGAATAAGGCACATGGAAATAATGTCTGGAGCGGCGAATATTCTGCGTGGTCGCAGATCAGACCGCCGTTCGGAAACAATCCGCATGCATGGTTAAACCCTGCGTTCATGCTTGATTTCAATCGGTATGCATCGGATAGCACCATAAAATATCTTCGTATGCAGACAGACATTATCCGCAGAAACTGTCCCGGAACTCAAATTACCACAAATACATGGTTTTGTCAGAACATGCCGGATTTTTACAAGGAATTTTCCGGGTTGGATTTTGTCGCGTATGACAATTATCCGACCACTAAAATTCCGGAAGATGCAGAGGAATGTTACTCGCACAGCTTCCATCTGGATCTTATGCGGGGGATAAAGCACCACAATTTCTGGATCATGGAACAGTTAAGTGGCGGGCTTGGAAGCTGGTCACCGATGTCACGGACAACGGCTCCGGGTATGCTGGAGGGATACTCTTTGCAGGCGCTGGCGCACGGTGCGGACACAGTCGTACATTTCCGGTGGCGGACTGCCGTAAGCGGTGCGGAAATGCACTGGCACGGGCTGATCGATCATTCCAATGTTCCCGGCAGGCGATTTGAGGAGTTTGCGCATCTTTGCAAAACGGCTGAGACGCTGGATTTTATCGATGGTACGCAGATCCGTTCGGAGGTTGCGATAATTTATGCTCCGGAAAACGAGTGGGCGTTTAAGATCCAGCCACAAACGGAGGGAATGTTCTACTTTGAACAGATCCGCCTGCTTCATGACGCTTTCTCAAAATATGGTCTGAATGTGGATATTGTCGGACCGGACGCGGACATTTCCGGCTATAAGATCGTTGTGGCACCACAGATGTATGTGACGGATGAGGATACGGTAAAAAGGCTGTACGAATTTGCCGAAAAGGGTGGAACGGTGATCCTTACCAACCGAAGCGGGGTTAAGGATGCACATAACAACTGCATAATGTCACAGCTTCCGACGGTATACCGAAAGCTGGTGGGCGCGTATGTGGAGGAATACGATCCGATCGGACGCGACACAATACCGGTTCGGTTTGCGGACGGGGAAAGTTTTAGCTGCCGTGAGTGGTGCGATATCCTTCACACGGAATCGGCAGAAGCCATCGCATATTATGACGGAGATTTTTTCAAGGGAAAGCCTGCGGTAACGGTCAACCACTATGGATGTGGAATGGCATATTACATCGGAACGGTGGGACAAAGGGCTTTTTACCGGCACCTCGTAAAAGACATCCTGACGGAATGCGGGCTGCCGTTCGTTGAAACGTTACCGGATAATGTCGAATTTACCGAGCGCACGGGGGACGGGTATAAAGTTCGTTTTATTTTTAACGATACCGATCATGCGCAGAGCTTTTCCATCGGTGAGGAGGAGATTTCCCTTAAGCCGTTTGAAATGAAAATCGACAGACAGGATGTATAGGATAGAACAAAATTCCGGAGACTATATATGCGGCTGGCAATGAGACCAAAGTCTGGCAGGAAGGAACTATCATTATGAAAACAGAGATCACAGGAAGGATCAAGGAATACTTAAAGAGGCTCGGACAGGGAGAGGACTTAGAGCTTGTGCGGGCAGATTTTGTAAAGGAGTTTGAATCGGTCGATGCGGCAGAGATCATGGCGGCAGAGCAGCAGCTGATCGAGGAGGGAACGCCGATCACAGAGGTGCAGCGGCTGTGTGATGTACATGCGGCACTTTTTCACGGGACAAACTCCAGTGAGAATTTCGCGGAGGCGGAGCGGAAATTTGCAGCTTCCGTAAAAGAGCAAAAGCTTGCGGTCGCCGCAGAGCTTGTAAAGACAAAGGGGCATCCGCTCTACACCTTTACAAGGGAAAACGAAGAACTTGGGCGCAGGATAAAAGCGTGCCAAAAGGCAATCGCTGATGGAACACTTTCGAGGGCAGACGTGGATGCGATCCGTCCGGTCGCCACACATTATGCCAAGAAAGGAGATCTGCTGTATCCGGTACTTAAGGTCGTACATGGCATCAGCGGACCATCGGATGTCATGTGGACGGTGGATGATGAGATCCGGGACGAGATAAGCGCATTGCTCAAAGACGAAAAGCTTGGGGATGAGGCATGGAACAAGCGGGTAGAAGCGGTGCTTAAGCGCGCGGACGATATGATCTACAAGGAGGCAAACATCCTTTTCCCGAACTGTGCGCTTCATTTTACAAAGGAAGAGTGGTACGGAATTTACAGGGATTCCAAGGATTATGCAGAGTGCTTCGGCGTGGAGAATGCAAGGTGGGAGGAAGCAGAGCTGGCAAAGCGTGAGGTCGTTTCGACGATCGACAACGAAAAGATCGTGCTTGCAGGTGGAAGCATGACGGTTGAGGAGCTGGAGGCAGTGCTTAATACGATCCCGCTGGAGATAACCTTTGTGGATATCAGCGACACCAACCGCTATTTTAATGCCGGAACCAAGGTTTTCAAGCGACCGGAAATGGCGATCGGGCGCGAGGTCTATTCCTGCCATCCGCCCAAAATCGAGCAGCAGGTACGAAAGATCATCGGTGGATTCAAGGATGGATCATTAGACCGTGTTCCTGTGTGGATGGACAAGAACGGAAGGACAATGCTTGTCACCTATCTGGCGGTAAGAAATCAAAAGGGACAATATCTCGGAACCTTGGAGCTGGTTCAGGATATGGAATTTGCAAAGGAGCATTTTAAAGGGTAAAAATCCGTTGCAGAGCACTAAAGTTTCACACGGAAAGGTCGATATAAAATATGCAAGGATGGCATTTTATTCCAAGGATTGGGATAAAGTGCCTTTTTGTTTTTTAGATAAAAACAGACGATGTATCTTTCAACAAAAGTATACAGCGCAAAAAATACAGAGGCTGTGGAGGCATCGAAACGCACAGAGAAAGAACCAACAAATCAGGAGCAGTTTCAGCGGGCAACGGATGTCTACAAGGAGAACCATCGGCTTACTGTGGAAAAGGCAAATAAAGAGGACGACTGGCGGGAAATGACGGACGAGCAGCCCGGATAACAATAAGTAAGATTACAGATGAAATACCCGCATTGCCGGATCGGTGGTGTGGGTATTTTTATGCCGTGTACCTGTTTTTCAAAAAACTTAAAAAAGAAAAAAGGAAAATGAAGGAAAACGTCGAATTATAAGAATGTAGACCTTTGTAATCTATGATACGAGAGGAATATATACATGACAATTCGTGAACAGATTGAGCGGATGGAGCAGGAGACACTAAGCCCGTATGCATGTCTGAGCGTCAATTCGAGAGGGCGTGATGTGGATGAGCCGCAGTGTGATATCCGTCCGGTTTTTCAAAGAGACAGGGATCGTATTTTACATAGCAAGTCCTTCCGGCGTCTGAAGAATAAGACACAGGTGTTTCTGACACCGAAGGGCGACCACTACCGGACACGTCTGTCCCACACTTTGGAGGTGTCGCAGAATGCGCGTACCATCGCCAAAGCGCTCCGGCTGAATGAGGATCTGGTTGAGGCGATTGCGCTGGGACACGATCTGGGACATACACCGTTTGGACATGCGGGTGAGCGCGTGCTTGCGCGGCTGACCAACGGAGATTTTAAGCACAACGAGCAGAGCGTAAGGATCGTTGAGAAGCTGGAAAAGGAAGGAAAGGGACTGAATCTGACCTGGGAGGTCAGGGACGGGATCTTAAATCATGAGATGGAGCTGACACCGGCGACACTTGAGGGGAAGACTGTCCGGATATCGGACAAGATCGCGTATGTCAATGCTGATTTTGACGACGGCATCCGAGCACAGATCCTGTGTGAGGAGGATATCCCACTGGAGCTTCGCAAGACGCTCGGCTTTAATGTCAAGGCAAGGTTAAATCACCTGATCCATGACATCATCATCAACAGCCGCGACAAGGGCGACATCTGTATGTCGGACGAGTCGTGGGAGGCTTTTTTGGAGCTTCGCAAGTTCATGTTTGAGAATCTGTATACGAATCCGGTGGCAAAATCGGAGGAAGTAAAAGCGGAAGCGATGATTGAACAGCTTTACTATTATTACATGGATCACATTGAGCTGCTCCCGGAGAAGCATCTTAAGATGCTGCATGAGGGGGAAGAACAGTATCGTGTCGTGTGTGACTATATTTCAGGAATGACAGACCAGTATGCCATCACCAAGTTCGGGGAGTTTTTCATCCCGGTTGCATGGCAGGTCGACGGATATTGATACAGTAAGCAGAAAGGAGAGCACATGCCGTTTTTTTCTGACGAATTGATCGAAGAAGTCCGTTCCCGCAATGACATTGTGGATGTGATTGGCGGATATGTGCGGCTTCAGAAGAAGGGCAGCACCTATTTTGGCTTATGCCCTTTCCACAACGAGAAAACAGGATCATTTTCCGTTTCGCCGAACAAGCAGATGTACTATTGCTTCGGCTGCGGCGCAGGCGGGAATGTATTTACGTTTCTCATGCAATATGAGAATTTTACATTTGGCGAGGCGATGGAAGCGCTCGCAGACCGCGCCGGGATCGAGCTGCCGAAGCACGAAATGTCCGAGGCACAGAAGCGCGAGGCGGACAAGCGCACGCGGCTGCTTGAGATCAACAAGGAAGCCGCCAAGTATTTCTATACGCTTTTGCGAAGCCCAAGGGGACAGCGGGCGTATGAGTATTTTAAGAAGCGTGAGCTGTCGGATGAGACCATGCAGAAATTCGGACTCGGCTATTCCGACCAGTACAGCGATGATCTGTACCGGTTTCTCCGCAAGAAGGGCTATGACGACAACATCCTAAAGGAGACCGGGCTTGTGACCATCGACGAGGTGAGAGGCGGTCACGACAAGTTCTGGAACCGTGCGATGTTTCCGATCATGGACGTACACAACCGTGTAATCGGCTTTGGTGGACGAGTCATGGGAGAGGGCGAGCCCAAATACCTAAACTCCCCGGAGACGATGATTTTTGACAAGAGCCGTAACCTATACGGACTGCACATTGCAAGAACGACGCGAAAGAGCCAGCTTCTTCTGTGCGAGGGATATATGGATGTGATTGCACTGCATCAGGCAGGCTTTGACAATGCGGTGGCGTCACTTGGAACAGCGCTTACGAGCGGACATGCGAATCTGCTCAAGCGATATACGAAGGAGGTCTATCTGACCTACGACAGCGATGGCGCCGGCGTGAAAGCCGCGCTTCGAGCCATTCCGATCTTAAAAGAGGTTGGAATTACGACAAAAGTGATCAACATGCGGCCGTACAAGGATCCGGATGAATTTATAAAGGCACTTGGTGCCGAGGAATACCAGAAGCGCATCGATACAGCGGAGAACAGCTTTTTGTTTGAAATCCGGATATTGCGGGAGCAGTACGATATGAACGATCCGGAATCAAAGACCGCCTTTTACAATGAGATCGCGAAGCGCCTGCTGGCATTTCCGGAGGAGCTGGAACGTACCAATTACATGGAAGCGGTTGCCGAAACCTATCACATTGACTATGAGAGTCTGCGCAAGCTGGTGAACAGCCTTGCAATGAAAAACGAAGGAATCACGGCAAGACCGGCACCACTAAAGAGCGGTACGCAGGAGAAGCGCCCAAAGGAAGACGGCATGAAGCAGTCACAGAAGCTGCTGCTGACATGGTTGATCGAGAATACGCGGTTGTTTGGCACGATCCGCAGTCTTATCACGGCGGATGATTTTACGGAGGAGATCTATCATAAGGTGGCTGAGCAGTTGTTCGCCCAGTATGAGGAGACGCAGACCGTCAATCCAGCCAAGATAATCAGCTCCTTTTTGAATGAGGAGGAACAGCGCGAGGTGGCAGGGCTTTTCAATGCGCGCATCCATGAGGTCGAGACGAAGGGCGATATGGAGAAGGCGTTGAAGGAGACCATCATCCGCATCAAGCAAAACAGCATTGAGTATCATTCAAAGAACATGGACCCGACAGATATGTCGGCACTTATGAAGGTTGTCGAAGACAAACGAAAGCTTGAACAACTGGAAAAATTGCATATTCCCATTGATTAAGGACAAAATAATAAAACAAAGAGGATGAAAAAATGGCAAAGAAAAAAGAAGAAAATGTAGAAATTTTGGGAACAGAAGAACAAAACGCAAAGTTTCAGGAAAGACTGACAGAACTTATCGCAGTCGGCAAGAAAAAGAAAAATATTCTGGAAGATCAGGAGATCAATGATTTCTTTAAGGATATGCCGCTTGACGCTGAGAAGATGGAGCAGGTATTTGACACCCTTGAGGCAAACAACATTGATGTATTGAAGATTCTCGATGATGACGACGATGACGAGATCATCTTAGATGATGAGGACGAGGTAGAGGTTGAGAAGATCGACCTTTCCGTTCCGGACGGTGTCAGTGTGGAGGATCCTGTCCGCATGTACCTCAAGGAGATCGGTAAGGTACCGCTTCTGTCTGCGGAGGAGGAGATCGAGCTTGCGCAGAAGATGGAGGAGGGTGCCGTTGCAGCCGAGAAGATCACCATCATGAAAAAGCGCATGGAGGAGGCTTCCGAGGAGGAAAAGGCAGAGCTGCAGGAGGAGATCAAGAATCTTCAGGTTGCGGTTGATGCGGGAAGCGATGCCAAAAAGCGTCTTGCAGAGGCAAACCTCCGTCTGGTTGTCAGCATTGCAAAGAGATATGTGGGAAGAGGTATGCTGTTTTTGGATCTGATCCAGGAAGGTAATCTTGGACTGATCAAGGCGGTGGAGAAGTTTGACTACCGCAAGGGCTATAAATTCTCTACTTATGCGACATGGTGGATTCGTCAGGCAATCACAAGAGCGATCGCAGATCAGGCGAGAACGATCCGTATCCCGGTTCACATGGTTGAGACGATCAACAAGTTGATCCGCGTTTCCAGACAGCTTTTGCAGGAGCTTGGACGTGAGCCGTCGCCGGAGGAGATCGCAGAGGAGATGAATATGCCGGTAGACCGCGTGCGTGAGATCTTAAAGATCTCGCAGGAGCCGGTATCCCTTGAGACACCGATCGGTGAGGAGGAGGATTCCCACCTCGGCGACTTCATCAAGGACGACAATGTGCCGGTGCCGGCAGATGCAGCCGCATTTACATTGTTAAAGGAACAGCTTGAGGAGGTACTCGGAACACTGACCGAGCGCGAGCAGAAGGTTCTTACACTGCGTTTTGGACTTGAGGATGGTAGAGCGCGCACACTCGAAGAGGTCGGCAAGGAATTTAATGTCACCAGAGAGCGTATCCGCCAGATCGAGGCAAAGGCGCTCCGCAAGCTGCGTCATCCGAGCAGAAGCCGCAAATTAAAGGATTACTTAGAGTAGAAGCTACGGAAAATTTGCACATGCATTCGCACAAACGACGGGTGCATGTGCTTTTTCAGTTTTAAGTGGCGGATACAAAGCGGGTAGATTTTAAATGGTGTGGAGTGTATAATAAGAATATGATTACATTATCGAAACGAATGGAAACCATAGCATCCATGATCACGCCGGGCGGTGTACTGGCAGATGTGGGGACGGATCACGGCTATATCCCGATTTATCAGGTACAATTACATAGGAATCCGCATGCAATCGCGATGGATCTAAGAAAAGGTCCGTTAGAGCGCGCGACAGAACACATAAGACAGTTCGGTCTGACCGGACAGATCAAGACGCGCCTGTCGGACGGTGTTGCGGCATTGGAGCCGGGAGAGGCAGATTCCATTGTTGTTGCGGGGATGGGAGGAGAGCTGATCCTCCACATTCTAAGCGAGGGAGAAGCGGTGTGCCGCAAGGCAAAGGAGCTGATCCTGCAGCCACAGTCTGAGATCGCAGCAGTGCGCAGATACCTAAGAGAGCATGGATATTATGTTGATGCGGAGGACATGGTATTTGAGGACGGCAAGTATTATCCGATGATGCGCGTCCGAAACGGCGTAAAGGAAGTACAGGCGCAGGCTAGTGAAACGGACGAAGAGACTGGGCAGGAACTGGAGGATCTGTATGGGGCGCTTCTGCTTAAGCATGCACACCCGGTACTGATGCAGTATCTTTCCTATCAGCACGGGCAGCTCTGTACAATTCTGGAGGGACTGGAAAAACAGCCTGACTCGGATAAAATCGCAGACCGGATATGCCAGATCCGGCAGCAGATTGCGTGGAATGAGATGGCACAACAGAGAATGAAAGAATCATAAAATGTAGTTTTACAGGGGGGATTTTAATGTCAGAATTTGAAGTTACAGTATGTCATGGGGATGAATGTGAGGAGGCACTTGTACAGGAGAAAATGACGCTTGCCGAGCTTGCGGCGGAATATCAGGATGCGTATGCAGACGAGATCATTCTTGCAAAGATAAATGGGAAGCTGCGTGAGCTGAATAAGCAGATCACCGAACCGTGTGAGATCCGGTTTGTGACAGTTGCAGACCGCGATGGCAAGCGGACATACCGCAGGAGCGTGACGCTTCTTTTACAGAAGGCGGTAAGGAATATCTATGGTAGCGAATCGTATCTGCGTGTGCTTCACTCGCTTGGTCAGGGCTACTACTGCGAGATCCGGCTTTCGGACGGAGAAACTGTCGATATGACCGAGGAACGCTTAGAGGAGCTTCGCGGCAGTATGGGCGAGCTTGTAAAGCAGAATCTTCCGATCCAGAAATACAGCGTCAAGACCGAGGAGGCTGAGCGTATTTTTGGAGAAAAGGGGATGCACGACAAGGAGCGGCTGCTTCATTACAGAAGAAGCTCGCGCGTGAACCTCTATAACTTGGATGGCGTGGAGGATTACTTCTACGGCTATATGGCGCATGAGACAGGAAAGCTTGGATATTATGAGTTAGAGCGCTATGAGAGCGGATTTGTCCTTCTGTTTCCGGGCGGGGACAGCAGGAACGTGGAGCCGCTCGACACTTCCAACAAGCTGTTCCACACACTCAGAAGGTCAAGAGAGTGGAGCCGTATGTTGGATGTCGGAACCATAGGCGCATTAAACGATGCAATCGCATCTGGGCGGGGACAGGATCTGATCCTCTTGCAGGAGGCGCTGATGGAGGAGCGGATCGGAAGCATTGCCGCGCAGATCGCAGAGCGCAGACAGACCAAATTTGTCCTGATCGCAGGACCGTCCTCCTCCGGCAAGACCTCATTTGCAAACCGTCTGTCCATCCAGCTCATTGCAAAAGGCTTAAAGCCGCATCCGGTCAGTCTGGATGACTATTATACAGACCGGGAGATGTGTCCGAAGAATCCGGATGGAAGCTATGATTTTGAGTGTCTGGAGGCGTTCGATGTCAAGCAGTTTAACTTGGATATGACAAGGCTGTCAGACGGAGAGGCTGTGGAGATGCCATCCTTTAATTTCAAGACCGGAAAGCGTGAGTACCGTGGCAACGTTTTGCAGCTGAAAGAGGATGACATCCTTGTCATAGAGGGCATTCAGGGCTTGAATGAGAAGCTGTCTTACCAGCTGCCGGCAGAGAGCAAGTTCAAGATCTATATCTCTGCGCTGACGCAGTTGAACATTGATGAGCATAACCCGCTACCGACAACGGATGGGCGGCTGATCCGCCGTATCGTGCGCGATGCGCGGACACGAGGCACGAACGCACAGAAAACCATCGCGATGTGGCCTTCGGTGCGCAGAGGAGAGGAACAGTATATTTTCCCATATCAGGAGGGCGCGGATGTGATGTTTAACTCTGCACTTGTATATGAGCTTGCAGTCTTAAAGGTATATGCGGAGCCGCTTCTGTTCCAGATCCCAAGGGACTGCCCGGAGTATCTGGAGGCGAAGAGACTGCTCAAGTTCATGGATTATATCCTGCCGCTTCCGACCGAGGGAATATCGAGAAATTCCCTGATCCGCGAGTTTGTCGGCGGAAGCTGTTTCAATGTGTAGTGAAGCATAGCTGTGTAAGAAATCATGGCAAAGCGTAATTTTGTCTAAGGATTTGGTTGCAATTTGCAAAAAGGCTTGTTATATTATTTAATTGTGCAGGACAGGGGATCGCGGCTGCAAGTGTCGAAAGACCGCAGGTGAGGAAAGTCCGGGCTTCACAGGGCAGGATGCCGGTTAACGGCCGGTGGAGGCAACTCTAAGGAAAGTGCAACAGAAATATACCGCCGGGATCTTTTGGTTCCGGTAAGGGTGGAATGGCAGTGTAAGAGACTACCGCCTCGCTGGTAACAGGGAGGGCACATGTAAACCCCATCCGAAGCAAGACCGAAAATAAGCGATGACGTGGCCCGCCAGCTTTAGGTAGGTTGCTTGAGGCAACTGGTAACAGTTGTCCTAGATAGATGATCTCCCCAACGACATAACCCGGCTTATCGTTCTGCACACAAAAAATTCCGACCAGACAGTTTGGCTGTTTTGTCGGATTTTTTTGTGTTAAGAAGCCGACAAAACCCTTGGTTTATAAACAGAATCTAAAAAGTTTCTGAAAAGACGATAGGTCGCTTGACTGCCAAATGCCAGCGGCGTAAGATTGACGCAAACACAGTTGGAGGCGAAATGCATCATGGAGAAACTTAAATATAAACTTATTCAATTCATGCAGGGAAGAAATGGTATGGATCAGCTTGCAAAAGCGGAATCGAGTCTGATCTTTGCGCTGCTGATCTTATCGGTGGTATTGTCGATCCTGCCGTTTAAGTCCGCTGGTATGGCACTCTTTTTGCTGCTGCTTGAGATCGTCTGGATCGCATTGTTTATACACATGTATTTTCGGGTATTCTCAAGAAACATCAGCAAGCGCTATGCGGAGAACCAGAAGTATTGTACCTGGAGATACCGCATGACCGTTAAGTGGAGCCATGTAAAAAGTGAATGGGCGCAGCGCAAGACGCATCGGTTTTTCCGGTGCCCGCAGTGCAGACAAAAGGTTCGTGTCCCGAAGGGGAGAGGAAAGATCTGCATCACCTGCCCGAAATGCCGCACGGAGTTTACGAGACAATCCTGAGCACGGAGGCGAGTATGTTCGGATATATCAATGTAAATGCAAAGGAATTGACAAAAGAGAATAAGGAAATCTATCAGTCTTACTATTGCGGGCTGTGTAAGGAACTTTATAAGAACAGCGGGACAAAGGGGCAGATGCTCCTCAATTACGACATCACGTTTCTGGTTGTGCTGCTGACCGGTCTGTATGAGCCGCTGGAGGAGAAAAAAGAATTTGTCTGTGCGCTGCATCCGTTCAAAAAGCGCACAAGAATATCAAGCCAGATCAGCGAGTACGCAGCGGATATGAATATCATGCTGGCGTATTTTAACCTGATCGACGACTGGCAGGACGAGCATAAGATCTCAAAGTGCGCGCTGGCAGGACTGCTCCAGAAGGACTATCAGCGGATGGCACAGAAATATCCAAGACAGTCCGCGGCAATCCAGAATTACATCCAGAAGCTAAGCGAGTATGAAAACAGGAATGAGACCAACATAGACCTCGTTGCGGGACTGACCGGAGAGGTAGTCGGCGAACTGTTTGCATGGAGACAGGACGAGTGGTATGATGAACTTAAGACATTAGGACTTTATCTGGGTAAATTTGTCTATCTGATGGATGCCTATGAGGATTTGGACAAGGACGAGAAGCGGGATGCTTACAATCCGCTCAGGGCGCTTAAAAAGTCGAACGAGCAGGATTTTGAGGTGATCGTAAAGCTGATGATGACGAGCATGATGTCAGAGTGCGCCAAATCCTTTGAGCGGCTGCCGATCATTCTGCATGCCGATATCCTGCGGAATATCATCTATTCCGGGGTGTGGACCAAGTATGAATATCTCCAGATGAAGAAGAAAAAGAGGAAAAAGGAATGACAGATCCGTATCAGGTGCTTGGAATCAGCCGGAATGCCACTGATGAAGACATCAAGAAGGCGTACCGGGCTTTGAGTAGAAAATATCATCCGGATGCCAATATCAATAACCCGAACCGGGCACAGGCAGAGGAGAAATTCAAAGAAGTGCAGCAGGCGTATGACCAGATCATGAAAGAGAAGCAGTCTGGCACATCGGGGGCATACGATTATGGAAGCGGAACCTCCTACCGCTACGAACGCACATCTGCGGGAACGGATTCCCCGCTTATGCAGGCGGCTGCCAATTATATCCGCAACCGCTGCTACAAAGAGGCTTTCCATGTCCTTGAGGATATCCCGTTGTCGGAGCGCACCGGGCGCTGGTATTATTACAGCGCGATGACACACAATGGGCTTGGCAACAATGCAACGGCGATCGAGCACATCAACCGGGCGGTCGCAATGGAGCCGAGCAATATCCAGTATCGGCAGTATCAGGCGTTCATGAACGGAAACGGCACATGGTATTCCACGATGGGCGGAGAATTTGATAAACCGTACGTCAGCTCCGGGCGTTTTTGCATGAGTTTTTTACTCGCGCAGCTATTTTGCAGTTGCTGCTGCAGACCGATATAGAAGTTCAAAGAAAACCTTGAAAAATTTGTGGTAGTGAATTATAATACTACTATATATAGAGACTTGTGCTTTGAAGTTGGGTTATACAATGGATAAGGGGTTTATGGAGTGAATAGTAATAGTACATCCGAGAACAGACGAGATCATGAAGTGGAATCTCGGAGATATGACAAGATATGTCAAGAGCCAGCAGAGGGAGCTGACGCAGATCCAGGAGATGTTCGTACATCAACAGATCTATATTGGAATCTTAGCCGTATTGGTAGTAGTTTCATTTCTCATCATCTGGTGTTCCGTATCGGCGGCGATGAGTTCTGTATCATCATGCAGAAGATTACACCGAACGAGAAGAATGTTATCCACGAGAAGCTGGATATCATCAATGCTGATCTGCAGAAGACAGATGATAAGGTCCCTGCCAAGCTGTCAGTCAGTGCTGGTATCACTTTCTCCCAGTTTGGATTTAGTGAGGATTTATTCAAGAAGTCAGATAAAGCCTTATATTACACCAAGGAGCATGGGCGTAAGGGATATACCTTCTACAACAGCAAAATCGAATCGGATAGTGAAGAATAACAACAGCGGGAATTGGTTTGATAGCAGATCAATTCCCGTTTTTCCTAAGTCTGTATGTATGGGGACTTAGTACAGGATATGCGAATACAATAATAAAAACGAGGGTAGATATGACAATGGCATTTGAGACAGAGATCAACGAGATCGTTAATACAATTCTGGAGGATTACAAGGAGGAGCGGATCACCAACCGCGTAGATCTGTTTGACCAGCCGGATACGCTGGTAGTACAGGATATCCTAACCAAGATGATGAAGATTGTTTATCCGGGATATTTCCGTGAAAATTCCTACCGCTTTTACAACACCGACAGCCGGCTTACGGTATTACTTGAGGACGTGATGTACAACCTGAACAAGCAGATCACGATCGCGCTGAAACAGAAGGAAGGCAACGCGGATAAGACGCAGGATGCACTTGAGGAGGAGGCACAGCAGATGTCGCTTGAGTTCTTCCGCAAGATCCCGAAGATCCGCGAGTATGTTGAGACGGATGTGATCGCAGCGTTTGAGGGAGATCCGGCAGCGTTTAATTACAGTGAGATCATCCTGTGCTATCCGGGCTTATATGCGATCACTACGAACCGTATCGCGCATGAATTGTATCTGCTCGGAATCCCGCTCATCCCGCGTATGATGACGGAATATGCACACAGCAGAACCGGTATTGACATCCATCCGGGCGCATCGATCGGCAAATACTTCTTTATCGACCACGGAACCGGAATCGTAATCGGTGAGACGACGGAGATCGGAGAATATGTCAAGATCTATCAGGGAGTGACACTTGGCGGCTTGTCGACCAGAGGAGGTCAGAGCCTTAAGGGAACGAAGCGCCATCCGACCATCAAGGATCGCGTGACGATCTATTCCGGCGCATCTATTTTCGGCGGGGAGACCGTGATCGGAGAGGGCGTTGTCATCGGAAGCAGCACCTTTATCACTTCCTCGATCGAGGACGGTGCGCGCGTGAGCATCAAGAATCAGGAGATGAATATCCGTTCCGGCAGCCAGAAGGATCTAAGAGCCTGTGCGCTGGAGGACAACGACAGCTGGTACTGCTCCTGCTTATAAAGAGCGATATGCCTATTTCAGTTGAAAGACCGAAATCAGGAAGCTCCGTTTACACGATCAATGAAACCGAATCAGCAGTTATCACAACCTTTGGAAAGGCAACGCTGATCGAGGAAAAGGGATTACATTTCAAAATCCCGTTTATCCAGCATCTGACGAAGGTGGATACGAGCATACAGGATGTGGAGCCGCCGACAGAAAGCATTATCGAAGCATTTACTGCGGTTGAGACCGCAAAGCAGAGTTCTATACATTTGCGTTGGAGTTAGACGCGGTGAAGGCATCTCTTTGCAACGGGAATACAACACTGTTCTTAGACAGTGACAATCCGATCGCACAGATATTTAACGGAGCGGAATAGCAGCGCGGAATTGTTTGATTTTTGGAAAAATAAGCTGATTTATTGACAGAATATTTGAAAAGAATTAAACTATTCTAGCGCTTAAAATAAAGCTATTAAATAAATTATTTTAAAGGAGAAAAGAAACATGGAAAAGACAAAATTGGGAATTTCGGTAGGAATCGCAGCAGCAGCAATCTACTTTATCGCGTACTTTGGAGGTTACATTCCGGCAATCCTTATGGCTGGTTATGTGCTGATCGCAGAGGAGAACCAGTGGTTAAAGAGATCCGCAGTCAAGGCAGTTGCAACACTTGCATGCTTTAGCGCGCTTTTTGCAGTGATTGGACTTCTTCCGGATGCACTTTCCTGGATCGGTTCAGTGGCATATCTTTTTAACGGCAACTTCAGCTACGGAGTTATCTCTAAGATCCTGTCCGTGATCACAGGTGCTCTTGGCATCGCAAAGACGGTGATTTTCCTTATGCTTGGCTTTAAGGCGCTTACCCTGTCCAACGTCAAGGTTCCTTTTGTTGACAACTTCCTTAACAAGTATATGTAAGAATATGGCATATATAAACCCCTCCAGTTCAAAAGACCGGAGGGGTTTTGTTATCTAATAAATCTATGTAATTCTATGCCCCGACACCATTATGGCATAATATCCGGCATGCCGTCTCCGTCAAGGTCAACGCCGTGTGCTCCGATATCCATTGTGTTTAAGGTGCGGCGCTTTAAGCGGGCTTCCTCGGAGGTCTTAAGGATATACGACTTGATCTCCTTTGCATGCTTGATGTGGATCAGCTTAAGTTCCGGGCTTGTAACATCTCCGGTGTAGCAGATGATGGTGGCAAGACCAAGGATACGCTCGATAAAGGAAGTCGTAAGCTTGACATCCTGAATCTTGTACATGTAGCAGTCATTCTCGGTTGTGTTGAGGAATCCCTGATTGACGGTGACAACGCCCGGAGTCAGTGTGTACTTGGTAAAAGTCCACGGAAGTCCGAGGAACAGGATGCGCTTACGCTCGGTGTATACAATGGTGTCATTATCAATGATAGAGCTGGTTGTTGTTCTTTCTTCTGGCATAGTGTATTCCCTTTCTTTTGAAAAATGAAATATTCCCTTATATTTTATCGTATTTTCTTCCTTTTTCCAACTAAAAAATTGTACAAAACATAGCGTATTTTCCAATGTGGATTTCGTGATATTTGGATGCGGATTTTTCTTGAATTGTACAATCCTTTATTATATGATAGAAAAAATTGCGGTTGCCGCAAAATGATACGAGAGGATGGAGAAAAGAAAATGCGACATCTTATGAGTCCTTTGGATCTTTCAGTGGAGGAGTTAGACAAGCTGCTTGATCTTGCCAATGACATCGAGAAGAATCCCGACAAATACGCTCACGCTTGTGACGGAAAGAAACTTGCAACCTGTTTTTATGAGCCAAGTACACGAACCAGACTTAGCTTTGAGGCAGCAATGCTCAATCTTGGCGGTTCTGTTTTAGGTTTTGCCAGCGCTGATTCATCATCAGCAAGCAAAGGAGAGAGTGTCTCCGATACCATTCGCGTAATATCCTGTTACGCAGATATATGTGCAATACGTCATCCAAAGGAAGGTGCAGCTCTTGTAGCCTCCCAGAAATCCCTTATTCCTGTAATCAATGCCGGTGATGGTGGACATCAGCACCCGACACAGACACTTACCGATCTGCTTACGATCCGTACCTTAAAGGGCAGATTATCCGACATTACGATCGGTTTGTGCGGAGACTTAAAGTTCGGCAGAACGGTACACTCCCTGATCAATGCGCTGATCCGCTATAAGAATGTCAAGTTTGTACTGATCTCTCCGGAGGAGCTTCGTGTGCCGGATTATATCCGCGAGGATGTGCTGCGTGCGAACAACGTGGAATTTGAGGAAGTGGAACGTCTTGAGGATGCCATGAGCAGGCTGGATGTGCTGTACATGACAAGAGTACAGAAGGAGCGTTTCTTCAACGAGGAGGACTACGTCCGCTTAAAGGATTACTACGTCCTCACCAAAGAAAAGATGCAGCTTGCCAAGGAGGATATGCTCATACTGCATCCGCTTCCGCGTGTCAATGAGATTTCCGTTGAGGTGGATGATGATCCAAGAGCTGCCTACTTCAAACAGGCACAGTACGGCGTGTATGTAAGAATGGCACTCATTCTGACGCTGCTTGGACTTGCCGAATAGAGAAGCAAATAGAAAAGGAGAACAGTATGCTGAACATAAGTGGAATCCATGAGGGATTTGTACTTGACCATATTAAGGCAGGAGAGAGCCTGCGCATCTATCACGATCTGAAGCTGGATAAGCTCGACTGTACGGTTGCGATCATCAAGAACGCGAAGAGTAACAAGATGGGAAAGAAGGACATCATTAAGGTGGAGTGCCCGGTGGAGGCGCTGGATCTGGATATCCTCGGATTTATCGACCACAATATCACGGTCAATGTAATACAGGGCGACCGGATTGTTGAGAAGAAGATCCTTTCTTTGCCAAAGCAGGTAAAGAACGTGATCAAATGTAAGAACCCACGTTGTATCACCTCAATCGAGCAGGAGCTTGACCAGATCTTCGTCCTTACGGATGAAGAGAAGGAAGTGTACCGCTGCAAGTATTGCGAGGAGAAATATTCCAATTCCTCACGCAGTAAGAAAAAATAATATACAAAAAGAAAAACCTTCTTTATGCATAAGCATTAAGAAGGTTTTCTTTTTGTCTGATGATTGGCTAGAACGCCAGATATGAGGGTGCCCTGCCCACAAAGAAGCCGTTCGAAGACAAGGCCTGCCGCTGCCCAGAATGGAAAATAGTCCAGACGGACAACTCCGCGCACGGAATAGGTCGCATCGGAGTAATCCCAGGGGCAAACGCCCATCGCGGTAAGAATCGAGCCGGTCAGAAATTCGCCGCACATGATCATGACTGCATATACCGAAGCCCGGCAGATGACGGGCCAATTATCAAGGTGTTCTTGTACAGGGACGATGAACACCGCCATTCCGTAGATCGGAAACATCCAGAGGGAGGTCTGGCCCCACAGGTGAAAGTCTCCGCTTAATAAAGGCCGGATCGATGTAAAAATAATTTCCATGCACCATCCGGTGATTCCGCATTTAAAAAAGTTCTTCCAGTTCATAGTAAATGTATTCCTCGCTTAGAACTAATATGCACCAAATCGCCGTAAGGTATTCAACAGAGAGTTCATAAATTCACTGGTAAAAATATGCAAATATATGCTTGCCCAATTTTTGGACTGCGCTTATAATAAAAAAACATGCACCTGTTCACGGAGGAGCGGGTGCGTATTCACAATCAAATGTTAGTTGTGATATTGCTGCATTCATGGAGGATATATCTTTTGAAAGATATATCCTTTTTATGTCTGTCAATAAAAAGGATGCGCAGTGGAGTGCAAAGCGGGAGTTGGGAAGATGACATCGGAACAGGCTTTTAAAATATTGGGAATAAAAGATCGTAATATCGACGAGGCTTCGCTAAAGAAAGCCTTTTATTCTGCTGCGCGCAAAACCCATCCGGACAGCAACCCGAAGGACGCGCAGGCGCAGGCAAAATTCCATCAGATCAACGAAGCGTATGAGGTGCTGCGCGAATATTTAAAATATGAGAAGCGGCAAAAGGAGACGGCAGGCGATAGCGGTAAAAATAGCAGATCCGATTCTGCCGGCAATGCACAGGGAAAGGATGTCTGGGAAACATATACGGAGGCAGACCAAAGATATGCGAGAAAGCGGCATCAGGAGGCAAGCCAGAAGGCGGAAGAGACGATCCGCAATCATGCAAAGCATGAAAAAGAGCGCATGAAGCAGGAACAGGAAGATGCGCAGCACCGCAGACAGATGGAACAGGAAGCAAAACGGCAGCGGCAGGAGCAGCAGAAAAGAGAAGAGGAACAAAAACGTCAGCAGGAAAACGCCAGACGACAGCAGGAGCAGGCACAGCGCGCACAGGAAGAGAGAAAACAGCAGGCATGGGCGGAAAAAGAGGCAGCAAAGCAGCAGACGGCGGGAAACACCGCGGAGAAAACGAAAGGTGCAGACATTGCTAACAAGTGGCTTACAAAATTCAATCAGCTTACCGGAGCTGTCAGCGCGTGGCTTAAGAAAAGAACAGGCAGGCTTTGGACACAAGGTGTTGCCGTATGGGTGAAGTACCTAAAGGGCAACAAGCTGCTCAAACACATTCTGGCAGCCATACTTGCAACAACGATTCTTGTATGGGCGGGCTTTGAAATCTTTGAGGGAATATATACGATCCGGCATATAACGAGCGTGTTTGCACAGAGCGCAAAGTGGATTCTGATCGGCTGGATCGGATACCGCATAACGGCTGCGGTGCATAGAAACTGGCAAAACCGCATCCTGTCGATCTTCGCATTGCTTGTCTCCGTGGAACTTGAGATCACAATCGCAAACTGGCTGGAGGATCTCATCCGAAGTATTCATTTTTGACGAGGTGTGATATAATGTGCGTAGCAACGAGCAGTGCCAGTCGAAAGGCAAGAGCCGAAGCCTGTGCTTGCACAAGGCAGCTGGCTCTTACTTTTCGGCTGATAGGGCGACTGCCCGACAGCGAAAAAAGCGAAGCTTTTTGAGATTGGCACTGCGGTTGGAGAAATGAAACGGAGGAACTATCGTGGCAGCCTACGCCAATGTAATTGTTGACATATCACTGGAAAAACTGGATAAGACATTTCAATATAAGATCCCGGAAGAGTGGCAGGAGACATTACATGTTGGCATGCAGGTAAAGATCCCGTTTGGAAACCGGACGATCACCGGCTATGTGCTGGAGCTGACCAATGTGCCGGAATATGATGTCACAAAGATAAAGCCAATCCTCGGAGTTGCAGAGGGGAGCGTGGCGATCGAGTCGCAACTGATCGAGCTTGCGGGCTGGATGCGCCGCAACTACGGGGCTACGATGAATCAGGCGCTAAAGACGGTGCTTCCGATCAAACAGCAGACCAGACAGGTACAGCGGCGCACGGTGTATCTGGTGGCAGAGCGAGGCGAGGCGATCAAGCAGCTCGCTTTGTTTGAGGCGAAGCACAATGCAGCGCGTGCAAGGCTGCTGCGCGAGCTGATCGCACAGGAAAGCATCGATTACTCGGTGGTGACACAGAAGCTTCACATTGCGGCAGTAGTCGTAAAGAGCCTGTGTGAGATGGGGCTGATCCGGGTGGACACCACAACGGAATACCGAAACCCCATATCCCATCTTACAAAACGGGATTACACGCTTACCTTAAATGATGCACAGCAGAAGGTTGTGGATGCGGTGATGACAGACCGCGCAAATGGCTGCTATCAGACGTACCTGTTAAAGGGCGTGACCGGAAGCGGCAAGACCGAGGTATATATGGAGCTGATCGCACAGGTGATTGCACAGGGACAGCAGGCGATCGTACTGATCCCGGAGATCGCGCTGACGTATCAGACAGTAATGCGGTTTGTGAACCGGTTTGGTGACCGGGTATCCATCTTAAATTCCAGATTGTCAGCAGGCGAACGCTATGACCAGTATCTTCGGGCAAAAAACGGAGATATTGATATTATGATCGGACCGCGCTCGGCACTGTTTACCCCGTTTGCAAGGCTGGGACTTATCATTATCGATGAGGAGCATGAGAACTCCTACAAGAGTGAGACGGCTCCGCGATACCATGCAAGGGAGACTGCAATCCATCGCGCCAAGATGTGCGGTGCAAGCGTGGTGCTTGGGTCAGCAACACCGTCGGTCGAGAGCTATTACCGTGCTAGGGCAGGGCGTTACCGGCTTCTGGAACTAAATCAAAGAGTTGAGGAGCGACCGCTTCCACAATGTGAAGTGATTGATCTGAGAGCGGAACTGAAAAATGGCAACCGTTCGATCCTAAGTGAGCGGTTACAGGAGCTGATGGAGGAACGCTTGCAGAAGGGACAGCAGATCATGCTCTTTTTGAACCGGCGCGGTGTCGCGGGCTTTGTCTCCTGCCGGGAATGCGGTCATGTGATCAAGTGTCCGCACTGTGACGTTTCCCTGTCGCAGCACAACAACGGAAGAATGGTGTGCCATTACTGCGGATATGAGGAGCCGGTTCCGAAGGTATGTCCTTCCTGCGGTTCAAAGTATATCGGCGGTTTCAAGGCAGGCACGCAGAAGATAGAACAGGTCGTGAGGGAGCGGTTTCCGGGAGTGCGGGCGCTTCGCATGGATTTTGACACGACAAGGACAAAGGACAGCTATGAGAATATCCTTCAGGCGTTCGGAAACCGGGAGGCAGATGTGCTCATCGGGACACAGATGATCGTAAAGGGGCATGATTTTGCCAATGTGACGCTGGTGGGTATTCTCGCGGCGGATATGTCGCTGCATGTGAGTGATTATCATGCGGCGGAGCGGACATTCCAGCTGCTGACGCAGGCAGCAGGACGCGCGGGCAGGGGCGACTGCCCCGGACAGGTCGTCATACAGACCTATGATCCGGAGCATTTTGCGATACGCACGGCGAGCGCGCAGGACTATGAGCTTTTTTATGAGCAGGAGATTACTTACCGCGAGATGATGCACTATCCACCGGTGTGGAATATGCTTGTGATATTGCTTGCATCGCCCGATGAGCAGGCGCTTGCGGCAGCGGCGCAGGTGGTATATGACAATATGCAGCAGATGCTCGGCAGAACCTTTGCGGTGCAGCTTATCGGACCGGCAGATGCATCAATTTCCAAAATCAATGATATATATCGCAAAGTTATCTACCTAAAAACCGATAATTATGATAAACTGATTGAGTTAAAAGATGCTACGGAGCAGCTTGCGCAGACGCAGCCCGTATGCAAAGACATAAATATACAATTTGATTTTAATCCGATGAGCGGATTTTAGAGGAGGAAAAAATGGCACTTAGAACAATTCGTATTTTAGGAGACCCGGTTCTGGGTAAGGTATGTAAAGAGGTAAAGGAAGTAAACGACAAGATCACAGAGCTGATCGATGACATGCTTGAGACGATGTACGAGGCAAATGGTGTCGGGCTTGCAGCACCGCAGGTCGGCATTTTAAAGAGAATTGTCGTGATGGATGTCGGAGAGGGACCGATCGTTATGATCAATCCGCAGATCCTTGAGACCTCCGGGGAGCAGACCGGTGACGAGGGCTGCCTAAGTTATCCGGGAAAGGCGGGACAGGTCACACGACCAAATTATGTAAAAGCACGCTTCCAGAACGAGGATATGGAGTGGTGCGAGATCGAGGGAACGGAGCTTTTGGCACGCTGCATCTGCCATGAGCTGGATCATCTGGACGGACACATGTACACCGAGAAAGTGGAAGGCCCGATCCACGACGTAAAGTATGAAGAGGAAGAGTAGAGCATGAAAGTTATTTTTATGGGAACACCGGATTTCGCGGTGGAGACATTGGAGGCAGTGATCAAAGCGGGGCATGAGGTCGCGCTTGTTGTGACACAGCCGGATAAGCCGAAGGGAAGAGGTAATGCCATGCAGGCATCCCCGGTAAAGGAATATGCGCTTGCACATGGGATTGAGGTTTACCAGCCGAAGAAGATCCGCGAGCAGG
This sequence comes from Lachnospiraceae bacterium, assembly GCA_963612015.1. Classification (GTDB taxonomy): domain Bacteria; phylum Bacillota; class Clostridia; order Lachnospirales; family Lachnospiraceae; genus Roseburia. The sequence goes on from CAVDTR010000005.1 coordinate 90,840, forward strand.
AGTGCGTGGACTATCTGGCGGGCTTCGGCGCAGATATTTTTGTGGTAGCTGCTTTCGGGCAGATCCTATCGCAGGCACTTTTGGACATGCCAAAATACGGCTGTATCAATGTGCATGCGTCACTTTTGCCAAAATATCGCGGCGCAGCACCAATCCAGTGGGCTGTCATAAACGGTGAGCAGACGACCGGTGTTACCATCCAGCAGATGGACATCGGAATCGATACCGGAGACATTATCGCGCAGGAGGAGCTGACGCTTGCTGCGGATGAGACGGGAGGAAGCCTGTTTGACAAGCTGGCAGCAGTTGGTGCAAGCCTCTGTGTAAAGGCAATGGAGCAGATCGCATCCGGAACAGCGACACGCACGCCACAGGATGAGTCGGCGGCAACGCATACCTCCATGATCCGCAAGGATTTCGGACATATTGACTGGAATAAGAGCGCAAGAGAGATCGAACGGCTTATCCGGGGATTAAATCCGTGGCCGAGTGCATATACTCATCTGGATGGGAAGACCTTAAAGATCTGGAAGACGACCGTAAAAGGCAGCGAGAGCGGGGAGAAGCCGGGCTGCATCGTGGATGTGACAAAGGACGCGATCCTGGTACAGACCGGGGAGGGCGTTCTGCAGCTTGATGAGATCCAGCTGGAGGGCAAAAAGCGCATGGCATGTGACGCATTCCTAAGAGGCTACCATATCGAAAAAGGAGGATATTTCGCATGATTTTTTGGGATTACACATATATTCTGGTGCTGATCGGCGCAGTCATCTGCATGATCGCATCTGCAAGAGTGAGAACGACCTTTAACAAATATTCCAAATACCGCAGCATGTCCGGCATGACCGGTGCGCAGGCGGCAGAGCGCATTTTGCGGAGCGCGGGAATCTATGATGTGCAGATCCGCCATGTATCCGGGGAACTGACCGATCACTATGATCCGAGAACCAAGACGGTCAATCTGTCCGATTCTGTATACAATTCGACCTCGGTTGCAGCAGTCGGGGTTGCGGCACATGAGTGCGGACATGTCATCCAGCATGATACCAACTACGCACCGCTGACCTTCCGTACCACACTCGTTCCGATCGCAAATATCGGATCGACGCTCGCATGGCCGGTCATCCTGATCGGACTTTTGATCAACAGCCGTTCTTCCATGATGATCATTGATATCGGTATCATTTTGTTCTCACTCGCGGTATTGTTCCAGCTTGTGACGCTCCCGGTAGAGTTTGATGCATCCGGCAGGGCACTCCGGCTGCTTCAGGAGCAGGGTATCCTTGGAAGTGATGAGATCGTGTATACAAGAAAAGTATTGTCAGCGGCAGCGCTTACCTATGTGGCGAGCGCGGCATCTGCAATTTTACAGTTGTTCCGTATCATCTTACTGTTCGGAGGACGGCGGCGTGACTAATGGCGTAAATACACGGGAACTGGCACTGGATACGCTGATCGAGGTCATGGAGCATGACCAGTACAGCCATCTGGTTCTGCGGAGCGTGCTGGATAAGTACGCATATTTGGAAAAGCAGGAGCGTGCCTTTTTGACGAGACTTGTTGAGGGAACCATTGAGCGGACGGTGGAGCTGGATTATGTGATCAACACCTATTCCAAGGTCAAGGTAAAAAAGATGAAGCCGTTGATCCGCAATCTGCTTCGCATGAGCACCTATCAGCTCCACTATATGGACAGCGTGCCAGATTCGGCGGTGTGCAATGAGGCAGTAAAGCTTGCAAAGAAACGCGGGTTCTCCCAGTTGTCGGGCTTTGTGAACGGAGTCTTAAGAAGCATGATCCGGGAGCCGGAGCGCGTGAAGTACCCGGACGAAAAGAAAGCACCGGTACAGTATCTGTCCGTGCATTTCTCGATGCCGGAATGGATCATAGAAGAATGGATGGAAACTTACGGGCAAGAGAAAACAAAAGCGCTGCTGCAGGAATTTGAAAAGGAGCAGAAGCTGATCGTGCGCACCAACTTAAATCGCACGACACCGGAAGCATTGGCGGAGGCTCTTAAAAAGCAGGGGATTACCGCCTGCCAGAACAAAGATCTTCCTTATGCGCTTGCGCTGACCGGAGTTGACCAGTTACAGATGCTGCCGGAGTTCCTTGCCGGAGACTTTTATGTGCAGGACATCAGCTCGATGATGGTGGCGGAGACTGCCGATGTCCATCCGGGCGACTATGTAATAGATGTATGTGCGGCACCGGGCGGAAAGAGCACCCACATTGCAGAGCTGCTTAACGGCACCGGTCAGGTGGAAGCCAGAGACCTCACCGAGTACAAGGTAGGACTGATCCGGGATAATATTAACCGGCACGGACTTTCCAACATGCAGGCAAAGGTGTGGGATGCGACCGTGGAGGATGAAGCCTCAAAGGAAAAAGCGGATGTACTGATCTGTGATCTGCCCTGCTCCGGGCTTGGAGTCCTCGGCAAGAAAACGGATATCCGTTATAAGATGACGAAGGAAAAGCAACAGGAGCTTGTGCTGTTGCAGCGGGAGATTCTGATGGCAGTCCGGGACTATGTGAAGCCGGGCGGGACGCTGGTGTACAGTACCTGTACCATCAATTACGAGGAGAATGAGGGAAATGTGGAGTGGTTTTTGGATGAGTTCCCGTATTTCTCGCTGGAGAGCATGCGGCAGATGTTTCCGGGCGAATTGGGGCAGGACGGATTTTTTATTGCGAAATTAAAGCGAGGATAGAATGAGAGATATTAAGAGCATGAATCTTGCCGAGCTGACCGCCTATATCGCGGAGCTTGGGGAGAAGGCATTTCGTGCAAAACAGATCTATCAATGGATACATATCAAGCAGATCGAGGACTTTGATGAGATGACCAACATCTCAAAGCAGCTTAAGGAACGGCTGAAGGAGGACGCCTTTCTCACGACGCTGCACAAGGAGGAGGTACAGATCTCAAAGCTCGACGGAACAAGAAAATACCTGTTTATGCTCTCAGACGGCAACGTCATTGAGAGCGTTCTGATGAAATACAAGCATGGCAATTCGGTATGCATTTCCTCACAGGTGGGCTGCCGGATGGGCTGCCGTTTCTGCGCGTCCACGCTGGACGGACTGGTAAGAGGGCTGACTCCGGCGGAGATGATCGATCAGATCTATCAGATCGGCAAGGACATCGGGGAGCGCATCTCAAATGTTGTCGTTATGGGAACCGGGGAGCCGATGGACAATTTTGACAATCTGCTGCGGTTCATTGAGCTGCTGACCGATGAGAACGGACTGAACATCAGTCAGCGAAACCTGACGGTGTCCACCTGCGGGATCGTTCCGCGAATGCGGGAGCTTGCAGATAAGAAGCTGCAGATCACACTGGCGCTTTCCCTGCACGCATCTAACCAGAAAAAGCGCTTGGAGCTGATGCCGGTTGCCAACAAATATGAGATACATGAGGTGATCGATGCCTGCAGATACTATTTTGAGCAGACGGGGCGCAGAGTCACCTTTGAATACAGTCTGGTGGGCGGAGTAAACGACACGGATGAGGATGCGAAGGAACTTTCTTCCCTGATCCACGGAATGAACTGCCATGTGAACCTGATCCCAGTCAACCCGATCAAGGAACGGGATTATGTGCAGTCGAACACTCAGGTGATCTCCGCTTTTAAGAACAAGCTGGAAAGAAATGGGATTACAGCAACGGTGCGCCGCGAGATGGGGCGCGATATCGACGGAGCCTGTGGGCAGCTGCGCCGCAAGTACAAACAGAAGATGGAATAACCAAGGAGGGCAAGAGCGTTTTACTTGCCCTTTTTATATGTTTGTGCTACTATATTATGCGGACTACTAGTGCAACTTGCGTCTATCTGCGTCCGCAGACCGGAAACAGACAGACAAGGAAAGGACATAAAACGGATGAAGACGTTTTCCATGACGGATATCGGTGTGTCGCGGGAGATGAATCAGGATTACCTGTTTACTTCAGATACAGCGGTTGGGAATCTTCCTAATCTATACATCGTCGCAGATGGTATGGGTGGACATAAGGCTGGAGAGTATGCCTCACGGTATACGACCGAGCGTGTGGTTGCCTATGTGCTGCGCAGTAAGGATTCGGAACCCGTTACAATTTTAAAGGAAGCTATTCAAAAGGCGAATGAACTGCTCCTCATTGAATCGAAGGAGGATGAATCTAAGCATGGGATGGGTACGACCATTGTATGTGCGACCATTGTCGGCAACAAGATGTTTGTCGCAAATGTGGGTGACAGCAGATTGTATGTGATCTCAGATCAGATTCGTCAGATTACCAGAGACCATTCTTTGGTTGAGGAGATGGTCAGAATGGGAGAGATGGACCGAAAGGAAGCCCTTCAGCATCCGGATAAGAATATCATCACAAGAGCGGTAGGAGCGACAGAGAATGTCGATGCGGATTTCTTTGAGGTAGACCTCTCGGAGGAGGATACTGTACTGCTTTGCTCGGACGGACTTACCAATATGGTAGATGATGCGTCCATTTACCGCATTGTCAAGGAACAGAAGACAGTGGAGGATCAGGTCAGCAAGCTGGTCCGCGTTGCAAATGAAAACGGAGGCCGTGACAATATAACGGCAGTCATAATTCGACCATTTTTAGATGAGGTGAAGACATGTTAACAGTAGGTATGTATTTAGCAGATAGATATGAGATCGTCAGTAAAGTAGGCGCCGGCGGAATGTCGGACGTTTACAAGGCAAAGGATCATATCCTTGGACGCTTTGTTGCGATCAAGGTACTTAAGCAGGAGTTCTCCGAGGATCGCAACTTCGTGACGAAGTTCCGCACGGAGGCACAGTCCGCAGCAGGACTTGAGCATCCGAACATCGTCAATATCTATGACGTAGGAAGCGAAGAAGGACTTCATTATATTGTAATGGAATATGTTGAGGGCATTACCTTAAAGACCTATATCGAGAAGAAAGGCCAGCTTACTTTCAAGGAATCCGTAAGCATCGCGATCCAGGTCTCAAGAGGTATCGAGGCTGCCCACAATAAGAATATCATCCATAGAGACATCAAGCCACAGAACATCATCATCTCAACCGAGGGCAAGGTAAAGGTTACGGATTTTGGTATCGCAAGAGCCGCCACCTCCAACACCATCAGCTCCGACGTGATGGGATCTGTACATTATGCATCCCCGGAGCAGGCGAGAAACGGCTTCGTGGACAACCGCAGCGACATCTACTCTATGGGTATTTTAATGTATGAGATGGTTACGGGACGTGTGCCGTTTGACGGAGATACCACGGTTGCGATCGCAATCCAGCACCTGCAGGAGGAGATGACTTCCCCGCGCGTATATGCACCGAACCTTCCGATCAGCTTAGAGAAGATCATTTTAAAATGTGCACAGAAGAACCCGGATCGCAGATACCAGACGATCGGAGAGCTTTTAAGCGATCTGCGTAAGAGTCTTATCAGCCCGGACGAGGATTTCGTTGTGATCGCTCCGGCTGCGGACAGCGGCAAGACCAAGGTGATCAGCGCAGACGAGGTACAGCAGATCAAGAGCAGTGTTCCTCCGGTTGTGCCGAAGGAGACACCGCGTGCACCACAGAAGCCGGCACCGGTCGAGTCGGAAGAAGATTACGATGACTATGACGAGGATGATGTGCTTGATCCGAAGATGGATAAGGCAGTCACCATCATGGGAATCGTTGCAGCAGTGCTTATCGTTGTTGTGATCATTGCACTTGCGATCAAGATCAGCAGCCTGTTTGGTTCGTCGAGCACACCAAACACGCCAAGTACAACAACCACGCAGACACAGACAGAGGCAGATACCACGGTTACCGAGCCGACCGAGAGCCAGCAGGAGACAAATGTAAGTGAGGAAAAAGAGACGGTTCCGATGATCAATATTGTCGGTATGCTTTATGATGAAGCAGAGGCAAAGATGACAGAACTTGGATTAAGCCTTAACATCCTCTCCACAGAGTCCTCCACAGAGGCGGAGGGAACGATCCTTTCCGCAACGGTTTCCGAGGGAACGGAAGTGGCAGTCGGTTCTGTAATCGATGTAACCGTAGCAGGCAAGTCTGAGACACCGGAGACTCCGGCGGTCGAGACGAAGATTGTTCCAAGTGTTGTCGGATATTCAGAGACGACAGCAACCTCCGCACTTAACAATGCGGGACTTGTTCCGAAGTCAACCTACGAGTACAGCAATGATGTGCCGAAGGGAGAGGTCATTTCCCAGGATCCGGTAGCGGGAAGCTCCGTAGAGTCCGGATCAGAGGTTACGCTTGTGGTAAGCAGCGGTATCGAGCAGGCAAAGGTGCCGGATGTTTTGGGAAAGACAACCGAGAAGGCAACCGAGAAGCTTGAGGCGAAGGGCTTTGTTGTAGCGATTGAGGAATCTTATAGCGACGAGGTGAAGGAAGGCAGAGTTATCAGCCAGAGCGTCGCAGGCGGAGAATCCGCAGATGTCGGATCTGAGATCACCATCACGGTAAGCCTTGGCTCCATGACGGTATATTACAGCTTTAGCAAAGAGTTTACAGTTCCTGAAAATGCAGTCAGCGCATCCTACACACTGACCAAGGAGGACGGAGAGGTTATCAGCAACCAGTCCGAGCGTATTTCCGAGGGAACACCTTCCATCACGATCTCCAAGGTCAACATTGATGTGCCATCCGGCTATCTGGAGCTGATCTGGACGATCGAGACGACCGATGAGCTGGGCAACACCATCCAGACAGAGGAGAGCGGATTCAGCGGAACTGTTGATTTTACAATGCAATAAGAAGAACAATATGCAGGGAAAGATTGTAAAAGGAATTTCCGGTTTCTACTACGTTTTCGTAGCGGGAACCGGAATTTATGAATGTAAGGCAAAAGGTGCATTCCGCAAAGAGGGAATGAAGCCACTTGTCGGGGATCTGGTTGAGATCGCGGTTCTCGATGAGGACAAAAAGCTTGGCAGCATTGAAAAGATCCTGCCGCGGAGCATCGAACTGATCCGCCCGGCAGTAGCAAATATTGATTTCGCGCTTGTGATCTTTGCGGCAGCGAAGCCGCAGCCGAACCTGAATCTGCTGGATCGCTTTTTGTGCATGATGGAATATCGTCATGTCCCGTCGGTGATCTGCTTTAACAAATGTGATCTGGTGGATGAGGAGGAAAAAGTGCGCCTGTCCGCCATTTATGAGGCGGCGGGATACAAGATCCTGTTTGTGAGCGCCAAGTACAAAGAAAACCTAGAGCAGCTGGAAGCGGTACTTCAGGGAAAGACCGCCGCAGTTGCAGGACCTTCCGGCGTAGGCAAGTCCTCTCTGGTAAATGCCCTTCAGGACGAGTACCACATGGAGACCGGTGACATCAGCAGAAAGATCGAGCGTGGCAAGAACACGACGCGGCACACGCAGGTGATCCCGATCAATGATGACACGTTTATCATGGACACGCCGGGCTTTAGCTCGATGGATCTGCCGGAGATGGAGAAGGAAGATCTGTGGAAATGCTATCCGGAGTTTGTGCCATACGAAAAGAACTGCCGTTTTATCGGATGCAGTCATATCACGGAGCCGGATTGTGGCGTAAAGGAAGCGCTTGACGAGGGAAAGATCAGCGCAGAGCGCTATAAGAATTATTGTCTGATCTACGAAGAAATGAAAAATATTCGCAAATATTAGGAGGCAGTTATGAATTGCTTATCACCGTCGATTCTCGCGGCAGATTTCTCAAAGCTTGGAGAACAGGTTCATATACTTGATGAGTGCGGAGCACAGTATGTCCATATCGATGTGATGGACGGAGCGTTTGTTCCAAGTCTCTCTGTGGGATTTCCGATCATAGAGTCACTTCGTCCCTGTACGGAGCGCATGTTTGATGTGCATCTGATGATCGAGGAGCCGATCCGCTATATCGATGAATTTGCGGCTGCCGGAGCAGACATCATAACGGTTCATGCGGAGGCGTGCAAGCACCTTGACCGCACGATCGACCGCATCAAGGAGCGCGGGCTTCTCGCCGGCGTGGCACTTAATCCGGCAACTCCGATCGAGGCGATACGCTATGTACTGCCAAAGGTCGATATGGTCCTTATCATGACCGTAAATCCGGGTTACGGCGGACAGAAGCTGATCCCGTATACAGTTGAGAAGGTAGCGGAACTGCGGCGTCTCTTGATCAAGAACGGGATCAAAGCGGATATTGAGGTTGACGGCGGCGTCAGCCTGGACAATGTGCAGAAGCTTCTGGATGCCGGAGCGAACATCATCGTTGCGGGAAGTGCGGTATTCCGCGGCGATATTGCAAAGAATACAACAGAATTTCTTGAAATATTAAATAACGCGCAGCACGCTTGATCGTGCAAATGCGACAGGACTGGTAAGGGGATAGAAAATGCGAGGACTTATAATAACCGGAGGCAATATCCGGGATGAATTTGCGTGTGGGAAGATAAAGACAGGCGGATACGATATGATCATGGCGGCAGACTCCGGTATGGATTTTTTATACCGGAACCATCTGACACCGGATATCATTGTCGGCGATTTTGACTCGGTGGATCACGATGCACTGGATTTCTTCAAGGAAGATAACCGCATCGAATTTTGCCGGTTAAACCCGGAGAAGGACGATACCGACACGGAGTACGCGATCCGCGATGCACTTTCGCGTGGAATTACACAGCTTACGATTCTTGGGGGAACCGGAAGCCGGATCGACCATGTGCTTGGCAATATCAGCCTGCTTGGGATCGGACTGGAGGAAAATGTAGAGATTGAGCTTGTGGATGAGCATAACCGTGTGCGGATGATCGATAAGCCGCTCTCCATCCGAAGGGACGAGCAGTTTGGCAGATTTGTGTCTTTGATACCATATACAGGTAGTGTGGCGCATGTTACCCTGACCGGCTTTAAGTACACGCTGGACGATTATACGATGGGGGGGTTCAACTCGCTCGGAGTTAGCAACGAGATTGCGGAAGAGGTTGCGCATATCGAGTTTAGAAGCGGCATTTTACTGGTGATCGAGTCTGTGGATTAGTGGAGACAAACAAATGAAGAAATTTATGAAAGAACATGTTTTTTTGATATTTACAGTAGGTGGATTGCTGTTTCAGGAGCTTGTGTTTCATTTGACAATAAAGAGTAGTACCATAAAGGAAAGCTGGTTTACAATGCTTCTCTTTTCTGCGGTATATGGGTGTATTCTCTATCTGCTCGGAACGATCGCAAAAGGCAAAAAGGCAAGCAGGATAATCCGTGAGGTGCTTCTTGTCCTTATGGCGGTTCCGTTTATCATCTGGAATTTTATCTTTGCCAAATTCCGCATTTTGTATGATGTATCCACGACTTTCGGCGGGGCATCCGATGCGATGGGAGGTTTTGCGGGAGATATTTTCCGCCTGATCTTCTCAGTAAACGGAATGGCACATATCATTTTATTTTTACTTCCGTATTTTCTCTATTTGTTCTTCGGGAAAAAATTGGATGATGGAACGGATATCCATGCAAAGGAGCGGCTTATCACAGTCGGCTGCGGTCTGGCATTGTGGGCGGTTGCGCTTATTTTTATGAAGGTAAATGTGCCGCTTGATCAGGTATACAGCAGCGAATATCAGTTTGAAAATGCGGTATCCAACTTCGGTCTGTACACGGGTGTCCGGCTTGATATCAAGAATCTCGGAAACGATGACGAACTTCTTGTCAACACCGGCGATTCGGTTCCAACGCTTGCAGACGCAGATATCGAAACGGAGAGTACAGACAGTGCAGATGCAGCAGAACCGGCTGATACGCAGACGGAGCAGGTAGAGCAGACACAGCGCACAGAACCGGAGACAGAGACCGAACCTGAGACACAGACGCAGGAGCCGGAACCGGTGATCGATACCAGCCCGAACGTTTTGGATATTGATTTTGATGCGCTTGAGGATGGGGCATCCAAGGAGCTGGTTCAGGTAGATGAGTATGTGCGCTCACTCGAACCGACCAATAAGAACGCATACACAGGTCTGTTCAAGGGAAAGAATCTCATTTTTATCACGGCAGAGGCATTTGCGGCGGAAGTGATCGATGAGAATCTGACGCCGACACTGTACCGGCTGGCAACCAAGGGCATCAATTTTACCGATTATTATCAGCCGGCAAGCGCGGGAACGACCGGTGGAGAATATGCAAATATCATGGGAATGCTTCCGACCGCAGGCGGCAAGTCCATGAAGAACACAAAGAATAACCACAATTACATGACAATCGGAAGCCTGCTCAACGACGAGGGGTACTACGGCAAGGCATACCATAACAACAGCTACAAATATTATGACCGTGACAAGACACACATCAATCTGGGCTATTCCGATGGTTATATGGGCTATGGAAACGGTATGGAGGATTTTGTGAAAAAGACCTGGCCGGAGAGTGATCTGGAGATGATGCAGGGAACACTTCCGACGTATATCGATAAGCAGCCGTTCAATATTTATTATATGTCTGTGAGCGGACACAGCGACTATGCCAAGGACTTAAATGCGATGTCCGAAAAGCACTGGGACGAGGTCAAGGATCTGGACTATTCCGATACGGTCAAGGCATACATCGCGGCACAGCTTGAGTTGGAGGCTGCACTTACCTATCTGGTGGACGAGCTGGAAAAGACGGGCATTGCGGATGATACGGTAATCTGTATCTCGGCTGACCATTTCCCATACGGACTGGATCAGAACGAGTCAGATTCGTATGAATATCTGTCGGAACTGTACGGATATGAGGTGACCAATAATTTCGAGCGCGACCATAACCGCCTGATCTTATGGAGCGGATGTCTGGAGGAGCAGGAGCCGATCATTGTTTCTTCCCCAACCTTCAGCCCGGATATCCTTCCGACACTGTGCAATCTGTTTGGGGTTGCTTATGATTCAAGATTGCTTCCGGGCAGGGATGTCCTGTCAGATTCGGAGGCACTTGTGTATGATCTAAGCTACAACTGGAAAACGGATTATGGCACCTATATATCCTCCAAAGGAAAATTCATCGCGGCAAGTGAGGATGTCGTGCTGCCGGACGGCTACATCGACCGGATCAAATCGGTTGTAAAGAGCAAGATCAATTACAGCAAAAAGGTATTGAGTCTGGACTACTATGCACATGTATTTCCGGACAAGGAATAGAAAGAGGATAATCAATGGAACAACATACAGCAAAAGAAAATAAGATGGGCGTGATGCAGGAGGGAAAGCTTCTGCTTAATATGTCGCTTCCGATGATGGTCTCCATGTTGGTACAGGCAATGTACAACATCGTGGACAGCATCTTTGTCGCGAAGATCTCCGAGGACGCGCTTACGGCGGTTTCGCTGGCATTCCCGTTACAGTCACTCATGATCGCAGTCGGTGCGGGAACAGGTGTCGGTGTCAACGCATTGATCTCGCGGGGACTTGGGGAGAAGCGGAGAGACCGCGTGGATGCGGTCGCAGCAAACGGAATTTTTATCTATGTGCTGAGCTATCTTGTGATCGCGGTACTTGGATTTACAGTGGTGAGACCTTTTTACAATATGCAGGTTGGAGCCGGGCAGGAAAATATCATGGAATTTGGCGTGACATACCTGTCGATCGCTATGATCTTCTCCTTTGGTCTGTTCGGGCAGTTCATCTTTGAGCGTATTTTGCAGGCGACCGGACGAACCGTGTTTACGATGATCAGCCAGATGACCGGTGCGGTCATCAATATTATCATGGATCCGATCCTGATCTTTGGTCTGCTCGGCTTTCCGAAGCTCGGCATCGCGGGTGCGGCGATCGCAACCGTTATGGGACAGATTATTGCAGCGATCATCGCATGTGTATACAATCTGAAAAAGAATACGGATGTCACGATATCCTTTAAGGGCTTCCGCCCGAACGGAAGGATTATCAAGGACATCTATATCATCGGAATCCCATCGATCGTCATGCAGTCGATCGGTTCCGTCATGACAACCGGAATGAACCTTATCTTAATGGGAATCTCCTCAACTGCCGCCGCAGTATTCGGTGTGTACTTTAAGCTTCAGAGCTTTTTCTTCATGCCGGTATTCGGACTGAACAACGGACTGATCCCGATCCTTTCCTACAATTATGGCGCGAGAAACAAGAAGCGTATGACAAACACCTTGAAATACGGCTATCTGATCGCGTTCCTTTTCATGTTGGTTGGCTTTGTGGTATTTATGGTAATCCCGGACAAGCTGCTGTTATTGTTTGATGCATCCGAGACGATGCTTGCGATCGGTGTTCCGGCGCTGCGCAAGATCGCGGTGCATTTCCTTATCGCGTGGTTCTGTATCGTATCCGGAACGCTGTTTCAGGCGGTCGGCAATGCGGTTTACAGCATGTATGTGTCTGTGGCGCGTCAGCTTGTTGTGCTGCTTCCCGTGGCGTATGTGCTGGCGAAGATCGGCGGATTGCCCTTGATCTGGTGGTGTTTTCCGATCGCGGAGGCAATGTCACTGCTGATCTCTGTGGTATGCCTTAAGCTGGTCATGAAGAAAAAGCTGGCAGACTTTGCATAGGAAACGCAGAGTAGATGTGAGGACTGGAAAATGAACAAGCAATTAAAACATACGCTGCTGCTTTTGCTTGCTGCGGGCATCTGGGGTGTGGCATTTGTGGCGCAAAGCGTTGGGATGGACTATGTGGGCTGCTTTACTTTTACGGCGATCCGCAATTTCATCGGGGCGCTGGTGCTGGTTCCGGTGATCCTCTTTACGGATTGTAAAAGGACGAAGGAGGCAGTGCAGGAGGAGAAACAATCAAAGAAAACGCTGATAAAGGGCGGAATCCTGTGCGGATTTTTCCTATTTATTGCAAGTAATCTCCAGCAGTTCGGCATCGCCTACACAACGATCGGAAAAGCCGGATTTCTCACGGCAATGTATATCATCCTCGTCCCGCTGTTTGGGATATTCTGTAACCGCAGGGCAGGAAAGAGGGTGTGGATCTCGGTAGTGATCGCAGTCTGCGGACTGTACCTGCTATGTATATCCGGTGGCAACGTCAGCCTGCAAACGGGAGATTTATTTGAGCTTGGCTGCGCGATCGCTTTTGCGGTGCAGATCCTGACGATCGACTACTTCGCGCCGCAGGTCAACTGCATCAAGCTATCGTGCATAGAATTTACAACCTGTGGTATCCTATCAGCAATCGGAATGGTGCTGCTTGAGGCTCCGACCATGGCGGATATTCTGACTGCATGGCTTCCGATCCTGTATGCCGGAGCGCTGTCTACCGGTGTGGCGTATACCTTGCAGATCGTAGGACAGAAGGGATTAAACCCGACGCTGGCATCACTTATCATGAGCTTGGAATCCGTGATCTCGCTGATCGCGGGCTGGCTGATCCTGGATCAGAGGCTGTCGCAGAGGGAGCTTTTGGGATGTGCGGTAATGTTTGCCGCAATTATTCTGGTTCAGTTGCCAGAAAAGAAAAAATGTGAGATAATTACATCAGAAAAATGAGTAAGCAGAGGGGCTGACATACAGTTCCTCTGTTGCTATTTGTAGGGAGAATGCGGATGAATATATTTGACATCGTGGGACCGATCATGGTTGGACCATCCAGCTCACACACGGCGGGGGCTGTCAAGATCGGTTATGTCGCCAGAAAGCTTTTGGCGCAGCCGGTAACAGATGCAACCATCAATATGTACGGATCGTTTCTTGCAACGGGAGGTGGACATGGCACGAGGTACGCACTGGTCGCAGGGCTGCTTGGAATGCTGCCGGATGACGAGCGCATACCGGACAGCTTCCGTTATGCCGATGCGGCGGGGATGAAGTACCGCTTCGGGGAGGCTGACCTAAAGGACGTGCATCCAAACTCTGTGCAGATGATCCTGCGCGGCGCGGATGGTCATTCGCTTGAGGTCGTAGGAGAGTCGCTCGGCGGCTCCCTGATCAACATTGCACAGGTAGATGGACTCTCTGCCAATTTTTCCGGGGAATATCCGACGCTGATCGTCTATAACGAGGATCGTCCGGGGCATGTCGCGGAGGTGACGAAGATGCTTGCAGACAGGGATATCAATATCGCAACCTTAAAGCTCTATCGCGGCGGACGCGGCAAGAATGCAGTAATGGTCATCGAGTGCGATCAGGAGATCCTGCAGGAGTCGATCCGGTGGCTGGAAAAGGGAGAGGGCATTGAGAAGGTTACCTATTACAGCCTTTTATAGAAAGACGAGGAGACCATCATGAGTTATCAGAAATTAAAGGAGATTGTAGAGCAGGCGGCAAGACAGAATCAGGCGTTCTGGCAGCCGGTGATCGAGGATGATATGAAGGAACGCAATGTCACGTTCGAGGAGTCCTTTGCAGATATGAGGAAGATGCTTCGCGCGATGCGGGAGGCAGATGCAAGCTATGATCCGGCACTACGCTCGGCAAGTGGGCTGTCCGGCGGGGATGGTGCCAGACTTGAGGCATACCGCAGGACGGGACAGGCACTCGCCGGGGATTTTATGATGAATGTCATGGAAAAGGCAATCAAGATGGGTGAGTCCAATGCCTGTATGAAGCGTATCGTTGCAGCTCCGACTGCCGGCTCCTGCGGGGTGATACCTGCGGTGCTGCTGTCGTATGAGACGTATCGAAATGCACCGGAGGAGCGCCTGGTGGAAGCTCTCTTTGTGGCAGCAGGAATCGGAGAAGTAATCGCGAGCAGCGCGAGCATTTCCGGAGCTGAGGGAGGCTGCCAGGCAGAGATTGGAAGCGCGAGTGCGATGACGGCAGGGGCAGTTGCCTATCTTGAGAACGGAGATTGCGAGACCATCATCCATGCTGCGGCATTGGCACTGAAAAATATGCTGGGACTGACCTGTGACCCGGTGGCAGGTCTTGTGGAGGTTCCATGCATCAAACGGAATGTGGCTGGAGCGGTTAATGCGATCACGTCCTCACAGCTCGCACTTGCCGGAATCCGGAGCGTGATCGATCCGGACGAGGTGATCGATTCCATGCGAAGGATCGGAAGGCTGATCCCGGAATGTTTGCGGGAGACCGCAAGGGAGGGACTTGCAATCACACCCTCCGCGTTATCTGCGGTAAAGCTATAAGGACTAGGAGAAGGCAGAGATGGAAACAGCAAAACAAAAGATGATACATTTTGCAGAGAATGGATTACATGCCGCTGTGCAGCATACGGCAGGGACAGATGTATTTGTAAATGTGAACTGCACGGTGCAGAATGATTCCGATGAGAGGACAGTGGTGTGGGTGGATCTGCACATGCATCAGCTCATCGACAACGGTAAAGAGCAGATGGACGAAGAGCCGGGGATCAAGGCTGCCGGAGCGGTCAAACTGGAGATTGCACCGCATACATCAGGGTATGTACAGACGCAGATCTGCGTGGAAGATGCTGTGCTGTGGAACCCGGACAAGCCCATCCTCTATGTGGTAGAGGGCGTGCTGTATGGCACTGTGGCGGAGGGCGAGGCACTTCCGAACACGCGTCTGCTTGCAGGGCTGGCACTTCGTGCGCCGCACGCGATGAAGATGCTTGATTTTGCGGAGACGCATTTTGGAATGCGAACAGTTACCGTGGATGCTAAGAACGGACTGCGGATCAACGGAACGCCGGTAAAGCTAAAGGGAGACGGAGATTGCAGCACAAAGGAAGCATCCTTTGAGCTGCAGTATCAGGCTGTTTGGGAGTATCGGAACAGAGGAAACAATGCAATCTGTGTAAAGAGCAGTCATGTAACGGACGTATTTTTAGAGTGCAGCAGCAGGCTTGGCGTAGCGGTGCTTGAGGAGGCAGAGACAGTGGCGGACATCAGCCGGCATCAGAATTTCCCGGCTGTTATCGCATGGTTGGAGGGAATGCTGACAGCGGAAGATATCCGTGCGAAGGATATAGGGCGAGCAATCGGCGGTATCTGCGATAGCGGATATGGCATGGATGAATCGGGCAGCTTTTCTGCGGAGAAGTGGATTGAGGATACGGAAACTATCTGTGCCGGATGGGACATGACGGGCTGCCCGAAGGAATATACGGCATACCGGCAGGCACATGCGCTTTTTCCAAACCGCGTCATGTTCGTAGTGACAGAGAAGCCGGATGCGGTGTGGGATACGTTAGAGAAGTATCTGTACCTGATCGGCGCGGTCGCTCCGGGAAAAAATTAGAAAAATACCTAAAAATCCTATTGACATAGTAGGAATAATAGGATATAGTATGGACAAGTTAAAGAAAGCGAGGGTGGGTATCCATTATGAGCAAGAAAACAAGAGCAGAAAGAAACTTTAAATTTGAGACAAAGCAGTTACATGTAGGACAGGAAACAGCAGATCCGGTTACCGATGCGAGAGCAGTTCCGATCTATCTGACTTCCTCCTATGTTTTCCATAACAGTGAACATGCAGCAGACCGTTTCGGTCTGAGAGATGCAGGTAATATCTATGGTCGTCTGACCAACCCGACACAGGGAACTTTCGAGGCGAGAATCGCAGCACTCGAAGGCGGCGCGGCAGCACTTGCAGTTGGCTCCGGTGCAGCAGCACTTGCCTATACCTATCAGGCGGTTGCACACGCAGGAGACCATATCGTAGCAGCAAAGAACATCTACGGCGGAACTTACAACCTGTTGGCACATACACTTCCGGATTACGGAATTACCGCAAGCTTTGTTGATCCGTTCGACTATGAGGGAATCAAGGCCGCGATCCAGCCGAATACCAAGGCAATTACCATCGAGACGCTCGGCAACCCGAACTCTGAGGTAGTCGACATCGAGCGCATCGCAAAGATCGCACATGAAGCAGGCATCCCGCTCATTGTGGACAACACCTTTGCAACCCCGTATCTGGTTCGCCCGATCGAGTATGGCGCTGATATCGTCATCCATTCCGCAACCAAGTTCATCGGCGGACACGGAACGACCATCGGAGGTGTCATCGTAGATTCCGGCAAGTTTGACTGGACAGCAAGTGACAAGTGGCCTTGGCTGGTTGAGCCGAACGTATCTTACCACGGCGTAAGCTTTGCAAAGGATGCAGCACCGGCTTCATTTGTTACCTATATCCGCGCGATCCTTCTCCGTGATACCGGAGCAACACTTTCACCGGTACACGCATTTATCTTCCTTCAGGGACTTGAGACATTGTCTCTTCGCGTAGAGCGCCATGTTGAAAATGCTATCAAGGTTGTACAGTATTTAAAGTCACAGCCGTTGGTTGAGAAGGTCAACCATCCATCCGTAACGGACAATGAGGAGCAGAAGGAACTTTACAAGAAGTATTTCCCGAATGGCGGTGGTTCTATCTTTACCTTTGAGATCAAGGGTGACGCAAAGAAGGCACAGGAGTTTATCGACAATCTCGAGTTGTTCTCCCTGCTTGCAAACGTTGCAGACGTGAAATCCCTTGCAATCCATCCGGCATCAACCACTCACAGCGAGTGCAATGAGGCAGAGCTTTTGGATCAGGGCATCAAGCCAAACACCATCCGTCTTTCCATCGGAACCGAGAACATCGATGATATTATCGAGGATCTCGATGAGGCATTTAAGGCAGTTCAGTAATAAAATAATAAATTCCACAAACGAAAAACTCCGACCATTATGGTCGGAGTTTTTCATTCATAGCAAAATGTTATGCACAGGCGCAATCTGTTCAAAATCTTGAACTTTATTCAAGCACAAGCAGAAGTGCCATCTTGAAACGCTCATCAGCGGTGACACTGTGCAGACCGTTCTTCTCAAAGCGGAAGCACTCGCCTGCCTTAAGCTCATAGTCTTTTCCCTCGTATCCGATGGTTGCCTTGCCGTCAAGTGCGAATACGATCGCATTGCCCGGTGCGCGGTGCGGGGTAAGTCCGGTTCCCTTGTCAAATGCCATCAGGACATATTTCATGGTATCGTTGCTTACAACATCCATGTTGGCGATGCTGCCATCCTCGTAGCTGATCAGGTTTTTGAGTGCAAATACTTCGTTTGTTTTTACGTTGTTGTTCATAGTAATCTCCTTTGTCAAAATGATTTCTGTATACACGATCCCTTGTGAGGTCACCATTCCGCATAAGGTCTTTGGCGGAACGAGAAGTGCTTCTCCCGGTGCTAATGTGACGCGGGAAGGGGTGTTACCAAGCAAAAAGTCACCGGTTCCAGATGCCCCGATGTACATGGTCATGTGGTCATAGCTCTCCTGGCTGATAGAGGTGTCTGCCCCAAGCGAGAAGAAGGTGACCGGTGTGACGGCACTAAGCTGCGAATCTTTGGAAACCGTCATTCCGTCCCGGATCGGACGAATCGATTCAATCGTAAATGGCTGGTTCATATAGCTGCTCCTTCAAAAGATATCATTTCATATTGTGCCACAAATAAATATATTATACAATAAAGCAGGAAAAAAGAAAGATAAATATAATCTGTTCAGATGGAGATACCCACAGAGGAGAATGCTATGCGTGCAACAATACTTGTGGACAATCGGAAAAAGGATGACATACCGGGTGAGTGGGGATTAAGCATCTACATCGAGGCGGACGGGCATACGATCCTGCTGGACACCGGCGCGTCGGAGCTTTTTCTGTCCAATGCGAAGCGGCTTGACCTTCCAATCGACATAGTGGACGCTGCGGTATTGTCCCATGCGCATTACGATCACGCGAACGGAATGCGGGCATTTTTTGAAGCAAATGGGACTGCACCGTTTTATGTGCGGGAGACGACTGCGGAGAACTGCTATTTTAAGAAATGGTTCCTACATAAGTACATCGGGATACCGAAGCATATTTTAGGCGAATACCGTGACCGGATCATATATGCAAAGGGCGATACGCTGCTGTGGGACGGAATTTATCTGATCCCGCATAAGACACCGGGACTTTCGGAGAACGGAAAGCGCGAGCGGATGTACCAAAAGCGAAAGGGGCGATGGTATCCGGATGATTTTTCACATGAGCAGAGTCTGGTAGCCGACACGGAAAAAGGGCTGGTCATTTTCAATAGCTGCTCGCACGGCGGTGCAGCCAACATTATAAATGAGGTGGCGCAGACCTTTCCGGACAAAAAGATCTACGGTTTGGTCGGCGGCTTTCATCTGTTCAATAAGACTGAGGAGGAGATCCGGGCGCTTGGAATGCAGATAAAGCAGACGGATATTCCGTATGTGTGTACCGGACATTGTACTGGCGGCAGAGCCTACGCGATCTTAAAGGAAGAGCTGGGAGAGCGCCTGCACGGAATGCAGGTCGGCTTTACAATAGAAGTTTAAAAGGAGAGATAAGTATGTCGGCTAAACGAAATCAATCTGGATGATGTCGATGACAACCAGAAGGAATATCTGGAGGAAATCCTTTCCTTCCTGTTTGGCTGGCGAACCAACCACATACTGAAGACGGACAAGAAGATCCCAGTGGAGCGGCCGACGGATGCATAAAGATCAAGTGATATAATTACATAAGTGGGCAGACCTGCCCACCAAAACGAATCCTCCGTATGCTAGGATGGCATTAGGTAACGGGAGTTGCCGGTGAAATCTTAACAAAAGGAGGATTTGTGCTTATGAAGAAAAGACTTGGTGCATTTATCATGACATTTACAATGATACTTGGAATTTTTTCCGGAATCAGAGTAGACATGGTGTGGGCGGATGAAGGCGGACAGGACGGAAACGATGCAGCTGTTACCGGACTGGCAGTGGCATATCTGTTCGACTGGGATGAGGATAACAAGCCGTCCCTGCGGGAGGATGCTGTGTGGGAAAAAGAGACAGAGACCGGTTTGGGAGAGTGCATTTTATATGCAAAGAACCTAAGTGATGCGGGAGAACCGGAGGGCGATCCGATCCGCGCGGATAAACTTACGCTTGTTTATTGTGGTGCAGACGGAGCGGATACGCCACAGGAGGGTATTGGTACGGTTACAGCTCTTGAGGCAGATGGTGATTACTTATCCCTTCAGGTTACGAAGCTTGGCGTGTATCAGCTTTATGTGACGGATCATGCTGACGATGTAGTCACCATTAAGGCTGCGTACCGGAATTTTGAGTTCTGTATATCACAGACACTCACACAGACGGTAAAGGATACAAAGGGCAAAGTCCTGTATACGGTAGAGACCAACGCAAAGAATCTTGTCGCAGGAAAGAAGCTGACACTGGTAAAGATTGTGGACGGAAAGCAGATTCTTGTGACAAAGCCTGTTACCGTTTCTAAGAGCGGCAATGTAAGTGTAAATGCCGGGACAGGTGAATACAAGCTTTTGAGCGCGAGCGAGGCAAAGGCGCTTCAGAAGCAGATCCTTAAAACCGTAAAACCGGAGCAGAAGGAGCTTGCTGTGGAGAAGGGCGAAAAGGCAAAAGTTAAGCTGAACAGTAAGCTGGATATGAATAATGTGGCAAGTGTAACGTACAATTGCTCTGACACATCCAATGCAAAGGTTGACAAAAACGGAAAGGTAACAACGAAGAAGAAGGGTACTGCAACAATTACGATGACCGTCACATTAAATGATGGAAGCACGAAGCGCATTGCCACAACAATCACAGTAAAGTAAATAAATGATCTTCAAATACCCCGCAGGCTGGATGCCTGCGGGGTATTTGAATGGGTTTATCGCAGGTGGGGGCAAGGGATAGCTATATAAGAAAAAATAAAATGAAAGAATATTAATTGACATAAGAATACAAATGTAGTAAAAATAAAATGTAATATATAATCATACTCACAATGGTTACATAAATAAGGCGAATAATTGTAAGAAATAGGATGGGGAAAATAGACGGTTGGATTATAATAACGCAGAGGATGTTGTTAAACAGCCTTTTCAATTATCATTAAACAAACTGGTATTTGGGATACGCAGCGCGATTGTTGTAGTGCTGCTGTTTATATCAAGTATGGCTAATGCCGCGAGTTGTCTCAAACTGGCAGATATGATTGATTACATACAAGAAAAGGATATGAAGGCGCTGATCATTTCTTTAGTCTTTTTTGCAGGATTGCTTTTCGTTTCCGCAGTATGCAATATAGTTGCATGGCGAATGATTTTTTCGCTACTGTATTATAAAACAATCACATTAAAGAATACTATTTTTAAAAGTGATATTTCAGATACGAAAGCTGCGGAAACGCGGATGGCAGACTACAATACGAATATTGATTTGGTGTATGACTCCATATATCTTGTGAGATGGAATATCTTAAATCTTGTTCTTACTGTAATATGTACGATTGCGGCGATTGTCAGTATTGATCCGATTATTTTGCCGGTAGCGATTCTTTCCAGCTTACTTCCGTTTGCGGTTCCTTTCATAGGAAAGAAAAAAAGAGAAAAGGTTAGTGTGAATTTCTCTCAGCAGGTCAATGAATATCAGAATTATGTAATCGACAGGATGAGGGGAAAAAGAGTCTTTCAGCGATATCAGGTGACAACGGCCGTTTCATTGGATCACATCGAACGCAGCAGCCTATCGGAAAAGAGCCGCAAAGAGTACAGAGAAGTTAAAAATTTTACGCAGATTTTTAATTCTACAGTAGGTTCGGCCGCTTTTCTGCCGGTTATCGGAGTTGGCGGGTATTTGGCATTTCTCGGAAGAATAGGAACCGGAAGTGTTATTGCCGTGATCAATCTGATGAATTATCTGGTCGATCCGGTGGTAGCGATTGTCCAGTTAATCAACGCAATGCAACAGGCGAAGCCTATAGAAAAGAAACTTTTAAAAGACCGGTGCGATCAAAAGGAAGCTTCAGGCTCATTGGAATTAATTCATTATCATTTAAGATTACAGGACATCAGTTTTTCTTATCCTGAATCCACCCGATCTGTTATTGATAATTTAAATTTCGAATTTGAGGAAAATAAAAAATATCTTATAACGGGAGAAAGCGGAGCGGGAAAATCTACTTTAGCAAAGCTGCTGATTAAGGATATTACAGTAAATAGCGGAGAAATTTTTCTGGAAAATGAACCATACCGGATGATTGACAGAAACCAGTTACTTAATGTGGTCCGATATGTTGAGCAGACCCCATACATTTTTGAAGGGACTCTCTTTGATAATATAGCTTTTTACCGGGATAATATAACCGAAGAAGACGTAAACAACGTAATAAGAAGATTTGGATTAGAAAACATACCGACGGATAAGGTGCTTTCGGAGGAAACGCTTTCCGGAGGGGAAAAGCAGCGTATATCACTTGCAAGATCTGTGCTGGGAAATACACCGATTATGATTTTTGACGAGCCTACAGCTGCACTTGATGCCGGTATGACATATGCGGTTATGAACGAATTGGTTCATATCCCATCAATGATTATTGTTATCAGTCATGAGAACAGCCATAAAGTATTGGAACTGTTCGATGCTGTGTTGCCACTAGATGAAAGACGAGGGAGGAATGATTATGAAAAACAAAATTTCTGATTTCTTTAGAGCGTATAAAATGGAAATCAACAGATGTGAGTCTGCACTTGAGGTGTATTCGCTGTTTACTGAAAAATATACTGAGTCTGGCTGTATGATGGATGAATTCTTTGTCATGTCCTAATTTGTGTGTAAATTGCTCTTAGGTACCTTTGGTACGGAGGGATGCATATTGCATCCCTTGACCATACATCAGCTCTCTTGAGGGAACTGTCAAGGGTGCGTAAG
>CAVDTR010000006.1:0-93977 GCA_963612015.1 Lachnospiraceae bacterium
TATCTTCATGAAGCTGATCCACAACATCGGTTAAAATACAGCTTCCGGAAGCAAGTATACCGTAAGTCATATCGGCAGAAAACTTTTTATCCGGCTTGGACAGGTGTTTTGAAATTTTATTTGAAAATTTAAAATTTCCCGTTTCAAAGTATAAGTATTTGTTGTAGAATTAAGCATAAGGAATCCTCCTGATTTTTGTTTAGTATCTTTTTGATTAGACACCTTAATTTTACTACAAAACAGGAAAGGATTTTTTATATTTTGGGCATTTTTTGAAAGTTGTTTATGACGATGATTATGAAAACGGAGCTTTGTGGATAAAAGTACGGAAACTCAAGTTGGAAGAGATTGCTATTTTTTTCTATGTTTGTTAGAATGATAATTAAAAGGGATAATAGGTTAATTGATCAAGTTATGTGTCGTCACATAAGAAAAGGGGTTATCAAATGCCGGAATTGGAACAAATTATTCAAAGCTGTTATCTGGTGGTAAAAGCAAATCTTACAGATGATACGTTTATTATTTTCAATAGTGAGCTTGGAAAACTGAAAGAACTGGAGCATGACCATGAGTGTCATAGCGGATTCCGCAAGATCTGGGATTCTTATGCCAAGAGTGAGTTCGTATATCCGGAGGACGTGCTGGATTTCACGGAGTATGTCAATATTCCGTTTATTTGCCAGTTTTTAAGCAAGTATCAGGGGCAGGAGTCTTATGAGACACAGTTACGCTATAAGATTGGGGATATCTATAAGCCGCTTCATCTGGAGATTATCCCGGCGGAGGATTATTCCGAGGAGCAGCAGAAGGTTTACATGTTCATCAAGAAGACCAGCAGCAAAATGGTTCAGGACTATGTGCATTTTGACACGCTGCTGCGCGGTTTAAGTGAGAACTATGGCGCGATCTATTATGTTGATTTCGATAAAAATGAGATTCATCCATTCCGTTTAAATCCGGCGATCGAGAAGCGGTTTGGCGATTATTTCCGTACCAGGCCGACCTATGAGGCTGCCATGACTGCCTATATCAATGCGGTCGTCATGGAAGAGGACAAGGAGGAGATGTTTGCGGTTACGCAGTATGAGTTCTTGAAGGAGCAGCTTAAGGACGCACTTGCATACTCTCACGAATACCGTGTTATGCGTGGTGGAAGGGAGCTGGTATTCAGCTTTAAGATGGCAAATCTCGGCGAGCCGGGAGAGCTGCATCAGGCGGTTGCGGGCTTTGCGGATGTCAGTGCTGAAAAGACCACAGATTTCCAATTTAACCATGTTGGCAAGAAGGTTCTGATCGTTGAGGATGTTGATATTAACCGGCAGCTTCTGTACGAGATCCTCTCAGCACAGTATGAGGTGCTTCAGGCTTCCAACGGACAGGAAGCATTAAAGATCCTGGACGAGTCTTATGCGGACATCGCGGTAGTTCTGACCGATCTTCAGATGCCTTGCATGGATGGCTACGAGCTGATCAAGCAGATGAAACGTATCCGTCAGTACAGCAGAATCCCGATCATCGTGACGATGGGAACCAATATCGACGATCAGACAAGTGCCAATGCGATCGAGGTGAACTGCTTTGATCTCGGAGCATCGGATTTTCTTGTCAAGCCGTACAATGCGGACATTGTTTTGAACCGTGTCAAGAGTATCATCCGCCTGCGCGAATCCACGACCATGCTCACGACGATGGAGAAGGATTCCATGACGGGTCTGTATGAGAAAGATTTCTTCTTCCGCAAGGTCGAGCAGCATCTGAAGGACTATCCGGACGAAGATTACGTTATGTGGGCGTGTGACATTCAGGGACTTAAGATCATCAACGAGAAATACGGACTTGAGATGGGCGATGAGGTCATCAAGTATCTTGCAACCGGCAAAAAGCCGTTTGAGGGAATCATTTTCCAGGGCAGGATCGAGGGCGATAAGTTTGCTGCACTCGTTCTCAAATCCGCACTTCCGAAGATTTACGAGATTACGAAGCTGCCGGATATGGGACTGGATTTTCCGGTACAGAATGTCGTTGTAAAACATGGTCTGTACCATATCAGACGAAGAACGTCCCTGCGCCCGCAGGGCATGTATGACCGTGCGCTGCTTGCGATACAAAAGATCAAGAACAATTACGAGGTATTTCTTGCAGAGTATGACGATGTGTTAAGAAAAGAGCTGCTCGTACAGCGTCAGGTTGCGGAGAATGCGCAGCAGGCATTGTCAGAGCATCAGTTTGTTGTATATTATCAGCCGAAGTTCGATCTGCACAGCAACCGCACCAACGGGGCGGAGGCTTTGATCCGCTGGATACATCCGGAACTTGGCTTTATGAATCCGGGCGTGTTTATCCCCCTGTTTGAGCAGAACGGTTTTATCTGCAAGTTGGATTACTATGTATGGGAAGAAGTGTGTAAGACGCTCAAGCAGTGGGAGGAGCAGGGACTGCGCATCGTTCCGGTGTCCGTCAATGTATCGCGCAGGGATTTTGAGGACAAGCTTCTCGCCGAAAAGGTCATCAAGCTTTTGGACAAGTATAAAGTGGCACATGAGAACTTCCATGTTGAGGTTACGGAGTCCGCATATTCCGACAATCCGCAGCGAATCAGTGAGACGATCCGCAAGTTCCATGAGAACGGATTTGTTGTGGAGCTGGATGATTTCGGAACCGGTTATTCATCCATGACTGCGTTAAGTGAGCTGGATCTGGATGTCATGAAGCTTGACATGAGCCTGATCCGCAATGATGATCCGCAGTCCGACAAGAGCGTATTGGAATTTTCCATGCAGCTTGCAAAGATGATGCAGTTAAAGACCGTTGCAGAGGGCGTTGAGACCGAGGCTCAGGTGGAGCGTATCTCTTCGCTGGGTGGCGATTACATACAGGGCTATTACTATTCAAAGCCGCTGACGGTTGAACAGTTTGAAGAATATATTAGGAATGAAGAACTAAGGGCAGGGAAAGAGACATGTTAACAACAGCCGCTATTTTTAATGATTATATGGTCTTACAGCGCAATAAGAGGATTGCTGTATGGGGCAGCAGTGATGCTTCTGCCGTAAGCATCCGTCTGCGCGGACAAGAGAAAAACGTATGTGTGGAGCAGAAGGTTGCCGATGGCAAGTGGCACGCAGAGCTTCCACCGCAGGAGGCGGGCGGACCATACCGGCTTGAGATCACTTCTGGGAAGGATTGCATAGTCTTTGAGGATGTTATGATCGGTGAGGTGTGGCTTGCCGGAGGACAGTCCAACATGGAGTTTGAACTGCAAAACTGCAAGGGTGGCGAGCAGATCGTAAAGAATGCCACGCCGGGCAGCGTGCGTTTCTATTATACACCGAAGGTTGCTTGGCTTGGCGAGGAGCTTACGGAGGCTGAGCGGGCAAGCTCATGGGAGCTTTTTACGCCGGAGGCTTGTGCAAAGTGGTCAGCGGTAGGCTATTTCTTCGCAGATCGCATTGCAAAGGAGCTTGGTGTCACTGTCGGGATCATTGGCTGCAACTGGGGTGGTACGAGCGCTTCCTGTTGGATGGGTAGAAAGGCTTTGGAGGAGTATAAGTCACTTTCTTCTTATCTGGAGGAATACGACAAGGCAACCGCCGGACAGGATGAGGAGGCTTACCTGAAGGAATATCAGGCTTATGTGGAGTATCAGGCAAGATTTGACAAGCAGGTGGGCGAGTATTATAAGACGAATCCGAATGCAAACTGGAACGAGGCGATCGCGCTATTCGGAGAGAACCAGTATCCGGGACCGATGGGGCCGCGTAACTTTACAAGACCATGTGGTCTGTATGAGACGATGTTACAGAGAGTGACGCCGTATACACTGGCGGGCTTTCTCTATTATCAGGCGGAGGAGGACGACCACAAGCCGCGTATCTACGATACGCTCCTTACCGCCTTGATACGGCAGTGGAGAGCGGACTGGAAGGACGATACGCTTCCGTTCCTTATCGTGCAGCTTCCGGTATTCCGCAATGAGGGAGAGGACGATTACCAGAACTGGGCATTTTTGCGCGAGGCGCAGATGCGTGTATTTCAGACGGTAAAGAATACGGGAATCGCTGTCACATTGGAGCTTGGCGAGGACCGCAACATCCATCCGCTCGACAAGAAGCCGGTCGGAGAACGTCTTGCGATGCAGGCGCTTTACAGCGTATACGGGAAAGTTACAGAGAAAGAGGCATTTGGACCGATCTACCGCGACTATCATATCGAGGGCGGTCAGCTTGTTACCGAGTTTGATCATGCCGAGGACGGAATCGTGTTTGAGAGTGAGGAGGATCCGGGCTTTGAGATCGCTGGAGCAGACAGACACTACTATCCGGCAAAGGCATGCGTAAATGGCAATAAGATCGTTCTTTCGGCGGCAGAAGTGCCAGAGCCGGTATGCGCAAGATATTGTTGGACAAATTACTGCAAGGTGGTCGTATTTGGCGGCAATCATCTGCCGATGGCACCTTTCCGAACTGACAAAGAGGATGGCGCAGTCGCTTACGGAAGCAGACAGGGACGCATTTTTAATTAGTTTTATGAGGTATTGAATGGATAAGATCATAAGAAGAATTCTGCGGAGCCTTCCCTGTTTGGACATACGACGGGAACCGGGAGCAACGTTGTTGTTCTTCCGGTGGAAGTGTCTCTGATCCCGCATTCTATTATGGGGATGCAATCGCGATGTACCGCGAGGTGATCCGTTCTTCCGTCCCGGATGCAGTCATGAGTATCGTGATTGTGCTGCTTGGCGCATTCATGATCCTGTACTGGCTGATCGGATCGGTGGAGACGAGTTCTGCGTCGTGATCGCGGACGGACGACGCTTAGACTTAAAGCGTTACCTGACGAAGTGCGAAGGATCTGTCTTTGAGCGCCAGATCCGCCAGGCAGTCATGCGGTGCGTGTATACAGATACACAGTTAAACAAAGAGATACGACCGGTGATGGATCTTTATTACAGCTAAAATTTTTTGCAAAGTGCTTGCGCAACCTGCTTGCTCAAAGGGCGTTTTGCACAAAAACCACAACCAAACGAAAATCATCGAAAAAAAATGTGAAAATTTGTTTAAAAACGTTTGCATAAACATGCATTTTTGGAAAATCTGACCAACAAAATGTGACATTGATATCAAGCAGCTTTTTTTGACATTAAAAGGAAATCGTGTCATAATCGCGACAACTTGAAAACCTGATAGGTGCAGGCAATTAGACAACAAGAAGGAGTGTGATTGATATGCATGAAAAGGAGAAAGTTGTTATCTTTGATGAAATGCAGGATATACGGGATTTCGTAAATGCTGCAGAGGCTTGTGATTTTGATATTGATGTATATGGGAACCGCGTAGTTGTTGACGCGAAATCTATCCTTGGTATGCTGGGCTTTGGCCTGAAAAAGAGTCTTCGCGTACGCTATAATGGATGGAATGAGAACTTTGAGAATATTATTGCTAAATTTGCTACTGCATAATACAATAGTATCAGGCGAAAGGGATGCCTTGCTCCTTATGGGAGCAGGGCAATTTTTTTTAATTCATAGGAGCTTCTGCTGTGCGGCAGAGCGAGAGAAGAGGACAGTAATTGGACGATACAAAGAAGCGGGAATTTCATACTTCGGTGCGTAACCTTGTAGAGTTTATTTTCCGCGAGGGGGATATTGACAACCGGCACGGAAAGCTGCAGAGCCCGGAGGCGATGCAGGAGGGCAGCCGTATCCACCGCAAGATCCAGTCTGAGCAGGGTGACAACTACATGGCGGAGGTTCCGCTTTCTGTGACGATCGATGAGGAGAGGTATGCGCTTGTTGTCGAGGGCAGGGCGGATGGAATCTTTACCGAGGAGACAGAGGACGGAGAGCTGACATATATCGACGAGATCAAGGGCATGTATGCCAACGTCAGCGCATTTGAACAGCCAATCTATGTACATAAGGCACAGGCGATGTGCTATGCGTATATTTTTGCTACGGATAATCTGCTGGATCGTATCGGAGTTCAGATGACGTACTGCAACCTTGACGATGAGGATCGAAAGATATTCCGTGAGATCATTTCTTATGAGGAGCTAAAGCTCTGGTTTGACAATCTGATCACTTCCTATAAGAAATGGACGGATTTTGAATATGAGTGGCGGCTGGTGCGGCAGGCATCCATAAAGGAACTGCAATTTCCATTCCCATACCGCAAGGGACAGAAGAAGCTGGTCGGGGATGTCTACCGGACGATCGCACGCAAAAAGAACCTGTTCATACAGGCTCCCACCGGTGTCGGCAAGACGATCTCCACGATCTTTCCGGCGGTTAAGGCGGTCGGGGAGGAACTGGCAGACCGCATCTTTTACCTGACGGCAAAGACGATCACGGCGACTGTTGCCAAGGAGACCTTCCTTCTTTTGATAGAGCATGGCTACAAGGCAAAGATGATCCATCTGACGGCAAAGGAGAAGCTTTGCATGTGCGAGGAGATGGACTGCAATCCGCTGCACTGTCCTTATGCGAAGGGGCATTATGACCGGGTGAACGATGCCGTGTATGATTTGCTGCAAAAGTCGGATAGCTTTACGAGGGAGGAGATCCTTGCGCAGGCGGATAGCTTTCAGGTATGCCCGTTCGAGATGAGTCTGGATGTTGCGACCTGGGCGGATGATATTATCTGTGATTATAATTATGTTTTTGATCCGAATGTCTATCTGAAACGATTTTTTCAGGAGGGTGTACGGGGCGATTATCTCTTTCTGATCGATGAGGCGCACAATCTTGTCGAGCGGAGCAGGGAGATGTACAGCGCCAGACTCTGCAAGGAGGATTTTTTGCACGTGAAGCGGCTGCTTACACCTTATAACAAGAAAATCGCGAAGGGGCTGGACCGGTGCAACCGGATACTCCTTGACATGAAGCGGGAATGCGACGGATATGAGATCTATGACGATATCGGCCCACTTTTGTATGCGCTCATGCGGCTGGCATCCGATCTGGACGATTTCCTGCAAAAGCCGGTCGAGATCGCCGGCAGGGATGTTGTGCTGGACTTCTACTTCGCGGTGAGAAATTTCTTGAACATCTACGACCTTGTGGATGAGCATTATGTGATCTACACGGAGCTTGGCGCGGAGGGGCAGTTCTACTTAAAGCTCTTTTGCGTTGATCCGTCGAAAAATCTGCAGAGGTGTCTGGACAAGGCAAATGCAACGATCTCTTTCTCCGCGACGCTGCTGCCGATCAACTATTACAAGAGTCTCCTTTCAGAAAGGGAGGACAACTATGCGATCTACGCGGAGAGTACCTTTGAGCAGAGCCAGCGTCTGCTGCTGTTTGGCAGGGACGTGAGCACGAAGTACACGCGAAGGAGTGCGGATGAGTTTGGCAGGATCGCGCAGTACATTTACCGGACGATCCGGTGCAAGAGCGGAAACTACATGGCATTTTTCCCATCCTATAAGCTAATGGAACAGGTGCAGGAGGCACTTACCGGGATTTTGAAGGAGGAGCAGGCAGAAAATATCCGCCTGATCGCCCAGAAAAACGGAATGCGGGAGCAGGAGAGGGAAAACTTTCTGGAGGAGTTTGCCGCAGAAAGTACCGATACGCTGGTGGCGTTCTGCGTGATGGGCGGCATCTTTGGGGAAGGCATCGACCTGAAAAAGGATCAGTTGATTGGTGCAATCGTTGTCGGCACAGGACTGCCACAGGTCAGCAATGAGCGCGACATCCTAAAGAATTATTATGATGAGAGAAACGGCAACGGCTTTGACTATGCATTCCGCTATCCGGGCATGAATAAAGTGCTGCAGGCTGCGGGGCGTGTCATCCGGACCTCGGAGGATCGTGGCGTGATCTTACTTTTGGATGAGCGTTTTTTGCAGCGGGATTATGATCTGCTCTATCCGAGGGAATGGTCTGACCGCAAGGTCTGCTCGGCGCAGAACATAGAGGAGCTGGTACTTCAATTTTGGGACAAGCAGACATTGTAATTTGCGGACAAAACCATTATACTGAGAACGAAATAAGTTTTATGGAGTAATGTATGAGCAGCAGTCAGAACTGGAATGAGATGGGAAATGAGATCCGGCAGGCGGTGGAGGAATCCATCCGCAGCTGTGATTTTTCAAATTTAGGAAAAGTATTCTCCGACACGATCAACAGTGTGGTGGATGAGGCAAAGTTTCAGGCAAAGCAGGTCAGGGACTCTGTGAATACGCAGAGTTCACGGCAGCAGTACACGACCAAAAGCACGACGTTCCAGAGAAACGGAAGGTCTGTCACCTTTGAGCAGAGGCAGCAGAGTGCCAACCCGCGCCCGTACCGCTTCGAGGCTCCGCGTGTCCTCTTTCGCAGAAAAGGGGATATTTCGTCCGTGCTGTTTACCGTATTCGGCGGGATCGGGACAGGTCTTACCGCGCTTGGACTTTTGATCTTTGTGATCATTGCAGTCGCAGTATTATCGCCGCTTGCAGGTCTTATCGGTAGTCTCATTATCACGATCCTCATGGGCGGCAGCATCGGGATGCTTGCAAAGGGAGCTTCCAACCGCAAACGCTTAGCGAGGGCGGAGCGCTATCTTGCGATCGCGCACGGACATGACTATGTAAATATCGCGGAGCTTGCCTTACAGACCGGCAAAAGTGATGCCTACGTCCGCAAGGACGTCAAGAATATGCTTTCCATCGGAATGTTCCCGCAGGGACACTTAGACCGGATGGAGAGCTGCCTGATGCTCTCGGATCAGATGTACCGCGAGTATCTGGACGTGGAGCGCAGACGCGCCGCACTTGGCACAGAGGCGAAAACGGCATCTACTACGGCAAAGCCGGGGAACACCAACGGGGCATCCACATCGGCGGCACAGGCAGATGACAAAGCAGATAGTACGTTGACGCAGGAGCAGCTTGTCTGGAGACAGCTAAGCGGAATCGACGATCCGGGCGAGGCGCTGGAGAAGGAAAATCCGGCGCTTGCGGCGATGATCCGTCAGGGACAGGAGTGTACTGGACACATCCGGCAGATGAACGACCGGATTCCGGGTGAGATCATATCGAAAAAGCTCTCTGCGCTCGAACAGGTGTTAAAGGAGATCTTTCAGCGTGTGCGCGAGCATCCGAAGCAGATGGAGAAGATGCAGAAGTTCATGGACTATTATCTGCCGACCACGCTTAAGCTGGTGGAGGCTTACGAGGAGTTTGACAGCATCCCGACACCGAATGAGGAGATCCTGCAGGCAAAGAACGAGCTGGAAAAGACGATTGATACGATCAACGAATCTTTTGCGCAGCTTCTAAACCAGATGTATCAGGAATCGGTACTCGATGCGACAACGGATGCGAAGGTGTTGCAGACCATGCTTGCCAAGGATGGTCTGTCGGGTGACCACGCATTTGACAAAATACAGAAATAGTAAAAGTAAAGGGGAAGGATATGAGCCAGAATTTAGATGAGTTATTGAAGGAAGCGCCAACACTTACCTTTGATGTGACACCGGAGGAGGAAAAAAGTGTACCGGAGGTTGTTGCCGAGGAGAAAAAGCCGGAGGTCGCAGAGGTACATCTGACACCGGAAGAACAGAAGCAGGTAGATGATTTTGCGGCACAGATCGATCTGACCAACACCCAGCTTGTATTGCAGTACGGTGCAGGCTGCCAGAAGAAGATCGCTGATTTTTCAGAGGCGGCGATGGAGAATGTGCGGACAAAGGATCTCGGCGAAGTCGGGGAGATGCTTACCGGAGTGGTTGCAGAGCTTCGCTCATTCAATGAGGAGGAGAAGAAGGGACTTTTAGGTCTCTTTAAAAAAAGCTCCAACAAGCTTGCCGATATGAAGGCAAAGTATGACAAGGCGGAGATCAATGTCAACAAAATCAGCCAGGTGCTGGAGCAGCATCAGATCACGCTGCTTAAGGATGTGGCAACACTCGACAAGATGTACGAGCTGAATTTAAATTATTTTAAGGAATTGTCTATGTACATTCTTGCCGGCAAACAGAAGATTGCACACGCGAAGGACGTTGAGCTGCCGGAACTTTTAAAGAAGGCAGATGAGAGCGGACTTCCGGAGGATACACAGGCTGCAAAGGATTTTGCAGGCATGATCAACCGTTTTGAGAAGAAGATTTACGATCTGGAGCTGACCAGAAATATCTCACTCCAGATGGCTCCACAGATCCGTCTGATCCAGAGCAACGATACTGAAATGTCGGACAAGATCCAGTCTACGCTGACCAACACGATCCCGCTGTGGAAAAGCCAGATGGTCATCGCAATCGGTCTGAACCACTCGACGGAGGCAGCGCGCGCACAGCGTGAGGTTTCGGATATGACGAATGAACTGTTAAAGAAAAATGCCGAGACGCTCAAGGTCGCATCTATTGAGACAGCGAAGGAGTCCGAGCGAGGCATCGTGGATATCGAGACGTTACAGAGCACGAACCAGACACTGATCAGCACGCTTGACGAGGTGCTTAAGATCCAGCAGGACGGCAGAGCCAAGCGGGCAGATGCGGAGGAGAAGCTGCAGGCGATCGAGGATGAGATGCGCCAGAAGCTGTTGGAGGCATCCAGGCGTTCAGATTCCTAAGAACAGAAAAAGCCGGCTCTTTCTATGTTCCGCAGGGATGCAACTCTTTATTCTTATATCTCCGGAAGCAGATCAAGAAAGGCTTCGGTGGAGGCAGAGATCGGAAACATGGTATTGGTAGAGGCGACAAGCTGCCGGTAGGGCAGCTTGTCTTTTATTTTAAGCTTAAACAGTCCGCTTGAGTCCCTTGCGAGGCAGTAATCCGGGATGAACGCGATTCCCAGCCCGATGCGGGCAAGGTCGATGAGCAGATCGTTGCTGCTCAGCTCAATCTCCGGGATCAGATCCAACTGGTGCTGCAAAAAGAGATTGTGCAAAAACTCGCTGGTGGTGCTGTTGCGGTCGAGTGTCATCAACGGGTATTTCTGCAGGTCGCGCAGGGAAAATTCCTGATCGACGAATGGGTAAGCGTCCGGGCTTGCGATGAAGGCATCCGCAAAGCGCAGAACCGGCTTCTGGATGTAGTCATGGTTCAAGTAAGCATTCGGGAAGTTGGTGACGATCAGATCGACCTTTCGCTGATCCAAAAGCTCGACGCAGCGGATCGAGGTCGCATTCGTGACCTTGATCGGGACCTTCGGGAATTTGCGGTGGAACTCCTTCAGATACGGAACCAAAAAATAGCGGCAGATCGTATCGCTGGCACCGATATGAAGCTGCCCGAAGCCGAGTGTACTTGCATCGAGAAGCTGGCTCTCCCCGCGCGCGAGCAGGTTCATCGCTGGCTCCACATGCTTAAGGAGCGTAAGTCCCGCCGGTGTGAGCTGCACCTTCTTCGTGCTGCGGATAAAGAGCGGTTGTCCGAGTTTTTTTTCGAGTGTCTTTATCGACTGGCTGACCGCAGACTGGGAGATGAAGAGCTTCTTGCTCGCATCGGAAAAGCTTAACGAGGTTGCAACATAATAAAATACCTTGTAGAGTTCGTAATTGATGTCCATATCTGACCTCACATTTCTTTCGTGTTTTTCAATAATCTTATTATAAGTTTTACTAATCAATGCGTCAATAAAATTTAATTATGCTTATTTATCCGGCAATGGTATACTAACATATAGAAACACATCAACCGATTCCAAGTCGTAAGTAACGGAGGAAAACGAAATGAGCAATGTACGTCGTGTATACGTTGAAAAGAAGCCGGACTTTGCAGTAAAGGCAAAGGAATTAAAGCATGAGATCAAGCATTATCTCGGCATTGACACCATCGAGGCTGTCCGTGTCCTGATCCGCTATGATGTTGAGAATATTACGGAGGAGACTTACAAGAAGGCGCTTCTTACTGTTTTTTCCGAGCCACCGGTAGATTATATATATGAAGAAAACTTTGAGGCTGATGGAGCGAGAGTATTTACCGTAGAGTTCCTGCCGGGACAGTTCGACCAGAGAGCGGATTCCGCAGAACAGTGCGTAAAGCTATTGGATGAGAACGAGGAGCCGATCATCCGCAGTGCCACAACCTATGTGATCGAGGGCAACATCAGCGATGAGCAGTTCGCTGCGATCAAGAAGCATTGCATCAACCCGGTGGATTCCCGCGAGATCGGTCTTGAGAAGCCGGAGACCTTGGTACAGGAGTTTGACGATCCAAAGGATGTTGTGATCTTTGACGGCACCGATGGACAGACTGCATTTATCGAGATGCCGGAGCAGGAGTTAAAGGCATTTTACGATTCCTTGAATCTTGCAATGACATTTAAGGACTTTT
This sequence comes from Lachnospiraceae bacterium, assembly GCA_963612015.1. Lineage (GTDB taxonomy): Bacteria > Bacillota > Clostridia > Lachnospirales > Lachnospiraceae > Roseburia. Next base: position 12,258 of record CAVDTR010000006.1, read on the forward strand.
TACATATCCAGAACTACTTTAAGAACGAGGAGAAGCGCAACCCGTCCATGACGGAGATCCGTGTGCTTGATACCTACTGGTCTGACCATTGCCGTCACACCACCTTCTCGACCGAGCTGAAAAATGTTTCCTTCGACGAGGGCTACTACAAGGCTCCGATGATGGATTCTTACAACGATTATCTGGATTCCTTCAAGAATCTGTACGAAGGAAGAAGCGACAAGTTTGTATGCCTGATGGATCTTGCACTTGTCGGCATGAAGCGCTTAAAGAAAGAGGGCAAGCTTGCCGATCAGGAGGAGTCCGACGAGATCAATGCCTGCTCCATCGTTGTCCCGGTTGAAGTGGACGGACAGGTCGAGGAGTGGCTTGTGAACTTTAAAAATGAGACACACAACCATCCAACCGAGATCGAGCCGTTTGGTGGTGCTGCCACCTGTCTTGGTGGGGCAATCCGTGATCCGCTTTCCGGACGTACTTATGTATACCAGGCAATGCGTGTTACCGGTGCCGCAGATCCGACCGTCCCGGTCGCAGAGACGATCGAGGGCAAGCTTCCGCAGAAGAAGCTGGTGCGAGAGGCTGCTCACGGTTACAGCTCCTACGGCAACCAGATCGGACTTGCAACCGGCTATGTAAAGGAAGTATATCATCCGAACTATGTCGCAAAGCGTATGGAGATCGGTGCTGTCATGGGTGCAGCTCCAAGACGCGCGGTACAGCGGTTAAACTCTGATCCGGGCGACAAGATCATACTTCTTGGTGGACGTACCGGACGTGACGGAATCGGTGGAGCAACCGGTTCTTCCAAGGCACACAATACGAAGTCTACCTCCGTGTGTGGTGCCGAGGTACAAAAGGGTAACGCACCGACCGAACGTAAATTACAGAGATTGTTCCGCCGTGAGGAGGTTTCCCACATCATCAAGAAGTGTAACGACTTTGGTGCAGGCGGTGTATCCGTAGCGATCGGTGAGCTTGCAGCAGGACTTGTCGTACAGCTTGACAAGGTTCCGAAGAAGTACGCAGGACTTGACGGAACGGAGATCGCAATCTCCGAGTCTCAGGAGCGTATGGCGGTTGTTGTAGCTCCGGAGGATGTTGCACAGTTCATGGCGTATGCAAAGGAAGAGAATTTAGAGGCAACCGAGGTCGCAGTCGTAACCGAGGAGCCAAGACTTGTACTTGTATGGAGAGGCAAGGAGATCGTCAATATCTCCCGTGCATTTTTGGATACCAACGGCGCACATCAGGAGACCGATGTTGTTGTCGAGATGCCGGATGAAAAGGCAAACTATCTGACCGGAATCCACACACCGGAGGTTGCAAAGTATGTGGAGCAGGGCGATATGAAGGGCGCATGGCTTGCAGAGCTTTCAGATCTTAATGTATGTTCCCAGAAGGGACTTGTTGAGATGTTCGACGGTTCCATCGGCGCGGGCAGCGTGTACATGCCTTACGGTGGTAAGTATCAGCTCACCGAGACACAGAGCATGGTCGCAAAGCTCCCGGTATTGAAGGGCAAATGTGACACCGTAACGATGATGGCATACGGCTTTGATCCATATCTTTCAAGCTGGAGCCCATACCACGGTTCCATCTATGCGGTGCTTGAGTCACTTTCCCGCATCGTAACTGCCGGTGGAGATTTTAAGAAGGTTCGTTTTACCTTCCAGGAATATTTCCGCAGAATGAGCGAGAACCCAAGACGCTGGAGCCAGCCGTTTGCAGCACTTCTCGGTGCTTATGACGCACAGATCGGATTCGGGCTTCCGTCCATCGGAGGAAAGGATTCCATGTCCGGAACCTTCAATGAGATTGATGTTCCGCCGACACTGGTTTCCTTTGCCGTTGATGTGGCAAAAGAGAAGGATATCATCACACCGGAGTTTAAGAACGCCGGAGACCAGCTGATCTTATTTGAGATTGAGAAGAACGAGTATGACCTTCCTGTCTATGCACAGGTTATGAAGCTGTATGATGCCATCCATGAGATGATCCAGAAGGGCGCGATCGTTTCCGCATACGCGCTGGACGGAAAGGGACTTGCGGCAGCAGTTTCCAAGATGGCATTCGGAAATAAACTCGGTGTAACCATCGAGGAGGAGGTCACCAGCGATACATTATTTGCACCGGGCTTTGGAAATATCGTTGCGGAGATCCCGGCAGATAAGCTTGCTGTTGTAAGAGAGATTCTCGATGCCGCAGGATTAAGCGGTGTGGAGAGTGTTGTCGGATATGTAAACGATACGCAGACCATCGAGTGTGACAATATGGTGCTTCCGATTGATGAGGCGATCGACGCATGGACAAAGAAGCTGGAGGGCGTATTCCATACGAGATCCCATGAGGATACCTCCGACGTCAAGACGGATGTATTTGACGCAAAGAGCGTTTATGTCTGCAAGAATAAGATCGCAAAGCCGACCGTATTCATTCCGGTATTTCCGGGAACCAACTGCGAGTACGATAGTGCAAAAGCGTTTGAGCGTGCCGGTGCCGACACGATTGTAAAGGTATTTAAGAACTTAAGCGCAGAGGATATCCGCGATTCCGTTGATGAATTTGTAAAGGCAATCGATCAGTCACAGATGATCATGTTCCCGGGCGGATTTTCTGCAGGTGATGAACCGGAAGGTTCTGCAAAGTTCTTCGCTACTGCATTCCGCAATGCAAAGATGACCGAGGCGGTCAACCGTCTGCTTAATGAGCGCGATGGTCTTGCACTTGGTATCTGTAACGGATTCCAGGCACTCATCAAGCTCGGTCTTGTTCCTTACGGCGAGATCCGTATGCAGGATGAGACTTCACCGACACTGACTTACAACACCATCAACCGCCACATCAGCAAGATGGTATACACCAAGGTTGTCACCAACAAGAGTCCGTGGCTTGCAGGCGCAGAGCTCGGCAAGACCTACTGCAATCCGGCATCACACGGCGAGGGACGCTTTGTTGCTCCGAAGGAATGGCTCGATAAGCTGTTTGCAAACGGACAGGTTGCTACCCAGTATGTCAACGAGGCAGGACAGCCGACGATGGATGAGGAGTGGAATATCAACGGTTCCTACATGGCAATCGAGGGTATCACCAGCCCGGATGGTCGTGTGTTCGGCAAGATGGCGCACTCTGAGCGCCGCGGCGAGAGCGTTGCAATCAACATCTACGGAGAGCAGGATATGAAGCTGTTCGAGAGCGGTGTTGCATATTTCAAATAATAAGCTATAATAGATAGTACAAAAAAGGTCTGGAGTCGTGATGGTTCTAGACCTTTTTTAATACATGGGGAAATCGATGATTTAAGCCGGATGTCCCTGACTCCTAGATAGAAGAAAATCCCTTGCCGAAAACTTCGCTGGTGCTGGACATGGAGATAAAAGCCGTCAGCTGGTTCGCATGGATGAAAGAGCGCACAGCGGCAGCCTGTTTTCTGGTAAGTGTTGTAAAAATCAAATATTTGTCTTCGTTTGTATAAGCGCCCTTCGCATTGACGATAGTGGCGCTTTTATTTAGTTCTTCCGTGATGAAGCGGCAGATGGCATCCTTGTCGTCGCAGGTGATCATGACAGATTTGCGCAGCATGATGTTCTCAATGATCGCGTCGATCAAAAAAGATTTCAGCGTCAGACCGACAAAGGAATACAGTGCGGTCTTGATGTCAAAGACAAAGCAGGCGATGATAATCATGATCAGGTCGGTGATAAAAAGCGCGATTCCGATGTCCTGAACATGGGTGTACTTTTTAACGATCATTGCAATGACATCGGTTCCGCCGCTGGATGCACCTTCGTAGAAGAGCAGCGCGGAGGCAATCGCAGGGAGTGCAATCGCAAAGACAAGCTCAAGCATCGGCTCGTTGGAGAGCGGATGCGTCAGCGGGTGGAGCTTCTCTAAGATCAGGAGCAGCGCGGATAAAAGAATCGTCGCGTAGGATGTGCGGAGCGCAAATTCCTTTCCGAGGAAGGCAAAGCCGAGCACTAAGAGCGCCATGTTGACGATGAAAGAAAAGCTGCTCGCAGATACCGGGATAAGCTTTGCAAAAACGACTGCCGCACCCGTTACGCCGCCAAAACAGAAGTTGTTCGGGAACTTAAAATAGTAAACACCGATCGCCATGATGACAACGCTGATCGTGATGATGGAAAAACTCTTTATCTTCTGAAGCATAGTGAAAATCTCCTTATATAAAATGCATTTAAGCAACACAAATTTTGTGGTTATCTGCTAATAATGTAAATCGGTGGAAAGAGAAAGTCAACCTGTTTGCCCGGACTGGCAGTAGTTTCTTGAAAAACCACGCATTCCATAGTATAATCGCTTAGAACAACCAAAGAGAGGTATCGGAACAAAAATGAAAAGCATTACGATCGAAGAATTGGAACAGATAAATAAGGACACTTGCTGCGTGGTCGATATCCGCCCGCAGGAACAATATGAGCGTGGAACATTTCCGGGCGCGATCAGCATTCCGATGGATGTGTTTGAAGAAAGTATGGATCGCATTCCAAAGGATAAGACCATCTATCTGATGTGCCACACCGGCGAGCGCAGCCGCGGTTATACGGAGGATTTAGAGGAAGCCGGCTACGATGCGGTCAACGTGGACGGAGGATACCGTGCGTATTTGAAACTGACGCTCAACCGGTATATGGAGAGTGAGTCCGAGGAGGCGCGCAAGGAAAAGACAGCAGAGATCGAGCGCAGCATCATCAAGAAGTTTAAAAAGACCGTGTGGCGCCCGTTTACCCGCGCACTGAATGAATATAAGCTGATCAACGAGGGCGACAAGGTTGCAGTGTGCATATCCGGTGGTAAGGATTCAATGCTTCTGGCAAAGCTGATCCAGGAGCTGCAGCACCACGGCAAGGTGCCGTTTGAGGCAGTTTTTCTGGTGATGAATCCGGGATACAATGCGGATAACTGGAAGATCATAGAAGATAACGCGAAGCTTCTCGGCATTCCGCTTACGGTATTCAACAGTGATATTTTTGACACGGTGGCGACGATCGACAACAATCCATGCTATCTGTGCGCACGCATGAGAAGAGGTTACCTCTATGCGAAGGCAAAAGAGCTTGGCTGCAATAAGATCGCACTCGGACATCACTTCGACGACGTGATCGAGACGATCCTGATGGGAATGTTATATAGCGGCAAGGTGGAGACGATGATGCCGAAGCTGCACAGCCAGCATTTTGAGGGGATGGAGCTGATCCGTCCAATGTATCTGGTCAAGGAAGAAGCGATAAAAGCATGGCGCGATTACAATGGGCTGCATTTTATACAGTGTGCCTGCCGTTTTACCGAGAATTGTGCGACCTGCGGTGGCGGCAGAGGCTCAAAGCGCGATGAGATGAAGGAGCTGATCGCACAGTTCCGCAAGGTCAGCGATGTGATCGACATCAATATTTTTAACAGCGTAAAGAACATCAATCTGAAAACAGTCATCGGCTATCACAAGGATGATATGACCTATCAGTTTTTGGATGATTACGACAGCAGAACCAATTAAAACGAAAAAAGGGCGGAATGGGCTATGACACTGACACAGTTGCGATATATCATTACGGTAGCAGAATCCAAATCCATGAATAAAGCCGCAAAGAAGCTGTTTATCTCCCAGCCAAGCCTCTCCTCGGCAATCAAGGAGCTGGAGGAGGAGATCGGCATCGAGGTATTCATCCGTAACAATAAGGGGGTATTTACCACGACCGAGGGCGAGGAGTTTATCGGCTATGCGCGGCAGGTCGTAGAACAATACGGACTGATTGAGACAAAGTACATCGATAAGGGCAGCATCAAGAAGAAATTCGGTGTGTCAACGCAGCACTATACCTTCGCGGTAAAGGCGTTTGTGGAGATGGTCAAGCAGTTCGGAATTGATGAGTACGAGTTCGCTATTTATGAGACGAAAACCTACGAGGTTATTGAGAATGTCAAGAACTTTAGGAGCGAGATCGGCATTCTTTATCTCAACGAGTTTAATCAGAAGGTGTTAAACAAGCTGTTCGCAGAAAATGGGCTGGTGTTCCATCCGATCCTTGACTGCCATATCTACGTCTACATGTGGAAAGGGCATCCGCTTGCAGACCGGGAGGAGATCACACTGGAGGATCTGGAGGAGTACCCGTGTCTGGCATTTGATCAGGGCAAAAATAATTCCTTCTATTTTGCAGAGGAGGTGCTCAGCACTTATCACTATAAGCAGTTGATCCGCGCCAGCGACCGTGCTACCCTGTTAAACCTCATGGTAGGTCTAAACGGCTATACGCTCTGTTCCGGTATCATCTGCGAAGAATTAAACGGTTCGGATTACTGTGCGGTGCGCCTACATTCAGACGAGACCATGACGATCGGGTATCTTTCCCGCAAGGGTGTCATGATAAGCTCACTCGGAAAGAAGTACATTGAGGAGCTATCCAAATACGAAGACAAGGCATTAAAATAAAAAAACTGTCAGTCACAGGATGTGGCTGGCAGCTTTTTTGCGCTATAGGATAAGACTATAACTAGCTATAAAGTTTAAGAATTTTACAATAGCTGCCCGGATACATATAATGAGAGAAAATAAAACCTACCGATTCGGTAGGAAAATGGGAGATTCGATCAACCGGAAAGGAAGCGACGAGATGGATACGCAGTTTATAGCTGAATACGCACCGCTATACGTCAAGGCGGCGGGGCTGACACTTAGCATTGGTCTGATCGGAATCGCACTTTCACTGGTGGTAGGACTTCTGATCGCCTGTATCCAGTATTTTAAAGTACCGGTACTGAAAACGACCGCAGCCATATACATCGAACTATCCCGCAACACACCGCTTCTGGTGCAACTGTTTTTGTTATACTTCGGATTACCGAAAGCAGGCATCAGCATCAGCTCCAAGGGCTGTGCGATCATCGGGCTCTGCTTCTTAGGAGGCAGTTATATGGCGGAGGCGTTCCGGAGCGGAATCGAAGCGGTGGACAAAGGACAGGAGGAATCGGCGCTGGCACTTGGAATGAGAAGAAGCCAGATCGTAAGATATGTGGTTCTTCCGCAGGCATTGTCCGTATCGGTCCCGGCACTGTGTGCAAACATGGTGTTCCTGATAAAAGAGACATCCGTATTCAGCGTTGTGGCGCTGGCAGATCTGATGTATGTGGCAAAGGATCTCATCGGACTCTACTACAAGACAGATGAAGCGCTGCTCATGCTGGTGGCTGCATATCTGATCATACTGTTACCGGTTACGATACTGGCAACGGTACTGGAGAGGAGGTTACGGTATGCAGGATTTGGGAATTAGAGTTCTGTTCATGGGAAACAACTTCGCAAGACTTCTATATGGACTATGGATCACGATCCGGATCTCATTGATCGCGGTTGCACTGTCGATCGTGTTCGGTATCCTGCTTGGAATGCTGATGACTGTCAAGAATCCGGTCACAAAGGCGCTGACAAAGATCTATCTGGAATTTGTCCGGATCATGCCGCAGCTTGTGTTACTGTTTTTGGTGTTTTTCGGGCTGGCAAGATCATTCCAGCTGAACTTATCCGGAGAACTGAGCGCGGTGATCGTGTTCACTCTGTGGGGAACCGCAGAGATGGGAGATCTGGTGCGTGGCGCACTTATCTCCATCCCGAAGCATCAATATGAGAGCGGTGCAGCAGTCGGGCTTACGCAAAAGCAGGTATACAGATACGTCATTATCCCACAGATTGTGACGAGACTGATCCCGCTGGCGATCAACCTGACAACACGAATGATAAAAACGACTTCGCTGGTCGCACTGATCGGAGTGGTCGAGGTGCTAAAGGTTGCACAGCAGATCATCGAGGCGAACCGGTACACGGTTCCGGATGCGGCTCTGTGGATATACGGAGCGATTTTCTTCCTATACTTTTTCACCTGCTGGCCGATCTCGCTGGCGGCAAAGCATCTGGAGAAAAAATGGAAAACAGCGTAGGCTGCAAATTACAGACAATAACGACTTCCAAGAAAATGAGGTGAGGATATGGCAGAACAGCCGGTTGTACTGGAAGCAAAACATATCAGTAAAAATTATGGCGAGGGAGAAGTGCTAAGCGATGTTTCCCTTTCCTTACATAAGGGAGAGGTGATCGTGGTGATCGGTCCCTCCGGATGTGGAAAAAGCACCTTTCTTCGATGTATGAACGGGCTGGAGCAGATTCAGTCCGGACAGATACTCTTAGATGGAGAAGTGATTACGGAAGGCAAGACCAACTGGCCGAAAGTCAGACAGAAGATCGGAATGGTTTTCCAGAATTACGAACTGTTTCCACATATGAGTGTGCTTGACAATATTATTTTAGGACCCGTTAAGGTGCAGGGCAGACCAAAGAAGGAAGCAATCGAGGAAGCAGAAAAGTTACTTGACCGTGTCGGGCTTTTGGACAAAAAGGATGCATATCCAAGACAGCTGTCCGGTGGGCAGAAGCAGCGTGTCGCGATCGTGCGGGCACTCATCTTAAAACCGGAGATCCTTCTTATGGATGAGATCACGGCAGCACTCGACCCGGAGATGGTCAGAGAGGTTCTGGATGTTGTCGTTGAACTCGCGGCAGAGGGTTACACGATGCTTATCGTGACACATGAGATGCAATTCGCGAGAGCGGTTGCAGACAAGATCATTTTCTTAGATGGCGGAAAAATCGTAGAAGCGGCTCCGCCGGATAAATTTTTCACACAGCCAGAAACCGATCGTGCAAGACGGTTTTTGAATACATTCATTTATGCAAGAGGAGGAGAAAAAGCATGAAAAAGATTCTGACATTATTACTGGCACTTGTTTTGGCATTGGGAGCTTTTGTGGGTTGTGGCGGCTCAGATGAGACTTCCGGTTCAAGCAACGGAAATGTTGTTTACCGTACCCTTGACGAGATCAAGGAGAGCGGAACGATCAAGATCGGCGTTTTCAGCGACAAAAATCCATTCGGTTATGTAGATGAGAACGGAGACTATCAAGGATACGATATTTATTTTGGTGACAGACTCGCAAAGGATCTGGGCGTGGAAGTAGAGTATGTATCTACGGACGCTGCAAACCGTGTTGAGTATTTAAAATCCGGCAAGGTGGATATTATCCTTGCGAACTTCACCGTGACCGCAGAGAGAGCGGAATCCGTTGATTTCGCACTTCCATACATGAAAGTAGCACTTGGTGTTGTATCACCGGACAGCGCACTAATCACATCCGCAGATGAGTTAAACGGCAAGAAGCTGATCGTTACAAAGGGAACCACAGCAGAGACTTATTTCTCAGAAAACTACCCGGACATCGAGCTGGTTAAGTTTGACCAGTACACCGAGGCATACAACGCATTGTTAGACGGAAGAGGAGATGCATTCTCCACAGACAACACCGAGGTTCTTGCATGGGCATTACAGAACGACGGATTCAGCGTAGGAATCGAATCCATCGGTAATCTGGACACCATTGCACCGGCAGTATCCAAAGGAAACGAAACCTTATTGACATGGATCAACGATGAGATCAAGGCACTTGCAGATGAGCAGTTCTTCCATGCAGATTACAAGGCAACCCTTGAACCGGTATACGGAAGCTCTGTTGACATTGACAGCCTCGTAGTAGAGGGTGGTGTAGTAGAAGGCACAGCAGACGACCCAGCAGCAGACGATGCAGCAGATGATGCACAGCAGGCAGAGGTAAAGGGAACCATCAAGGTTGCGGCAAGCGCAACTCCGCATGCTGAGATCCTTGAGCAGGCAGCTCCGCTTCTGGCAGCAAAGGGCTGGACTCTGGAAGTAACCGTGTTTGATGATTATGTACAGCCAAACCTTGTAGTAGAGAGCGGCGATTTTGACGCAAACTACTTCCCCTTGACAACTTCAATGAGGAGAATGGAACACACTTAGTAAATGCAGGCGGCATCCACTACGAGCCATTCGGAATCTATCCGGGAACAAAGAACTCACTGGATGATCTTGCGGACGGAGATACCATTGCAGTACCAAACGATACCACCAACGAGGCAAGAGCACTGCTTCTGTTACAGGATAACGGAATCATCACCTTAAAGAAGGGGGCAGGACTTAACGCAACCATAAAGGATATCGAGAGCAATCCGAAGAACATCAAAATCCAGGAGCTTGAGGCTGCACAGGTAGCAAGAGTAAAGGATGAGGTTGCATTTGTTGTATTGAATGGTAACTATGCACTTCAGGCAGGATTTTCCGTAGCGAAGGATTCCATTGCTTATGAGACATCCGATTCCGAAGCGGCAAAGACTTATGTAAATGTCATCGCAGTAAAGGAAGGCAACGAGAACAGTGAAGCAATCCAGGCATTGATCGAGACCTTAAAGTCTGATGAGATTACCAACTATATCAATGAAACTTACGATGGAGCAGTAATCCCATTCAACTAAACGATCCATACCGAAAGTAAAAGTGTGCGCCTGACGCACACTTTTGCGCGTTGTGAGAGTGCGACGCAGACGGTCGGTTTTGTGAGTGTGTGCTTTACACAATGGGATTTTAATTATTTAGAAAGAGAGAATACGCATGGAAGAAATCATTCGCGCGATAAATATCAGTAAGACGTTTCAGACGAGTGAGGGCACGGTGGACGCGGTAAAGGATGTCAGCTTTTCCATCGAAAAGGGAGATATCTTTGGAATCATCGGTCTTTCCGGAGCAGGAAAGAGTACGCTGGTACGCTGCCTGAATCTGCTTGAAAAGCCGAACAAAGGAGAGATCTTTGTCGACGATAAGGATATCATGAAGCTAAAGGAGTGGGAGCTGCGGAAAAAGCGGCAGGAGATCGGAATGATCTTCCAGCATTTCAATCTGCTCATGCAAAGAAATGTGCTGGACAATGTATGCTTTCCGATGGAAATCGCGGGCGTGCGTAAGAAGGAAGCAAGAGAGCGCGCACGGCAGTTTTTGGAGACGGTCGGGTTAAGTGACAAGGAAAAGGCGTATCCTTCGCAGCTATCCGGAGGACAGAAGCAGCGTGTCGCGATCGCAAGAGTGCTTGCAAGCAATCCGAAGATCCTGCTTTGCGATGAGGCGACGAGCGCACTCGATCCGCAGACGACAAAGTCGATTCTGTCCCTGCTAAAAGAGATCAATCAAAAATACGGCATCACGATCGTTGTCATAACGCATGAGATGGCAGTCATCCAGGAGATCTGCACCAAGGTTGCGGTGCTTGACCACGGCAGGATCGCGGAGATCGGATCGGTGGAGGAGCTGTTCCGCGCACCAAAGACCGATGCGGCAAAGAAGCTGATCTTTAACGACTTTGCGTATGTGACACAGATGAACGGAAAGCGCATGATCCGTGTTACCTTCGACGGAAAGACGGCGTTTGAGCCATTGATCGGAAATGTGATCCTAGAATACCATACCCCGCTTAACATTCTTTATGCCAATACGCGCACGATCAATGGAAATGCGGAGGGCGAGATGATCCTGCAGCTTCCGGAGGAGGAAAAGATCGCGGATGGAATGATCGCGTATTTCAAAGAAAAAAATCTCGGAGTAGAGGAGGTGGATTCCATTGTTGGATGAAACAATTAGAAACATGCTGTTAGAGGGAACGGCAGCAACTTTATATATGACGTTACTTTCCACCTTTTTTGGTTATCTGATCGGACTACCGATGGGAATCGTGCTCGCAGTTACCGACAAGGACGGAATCTGTCCGAATGTGGTCGTATACCGGATCTTGGACTTTATCGTAAACCTTACCCGAAGTATTCCGTTTTTGATCCTCCTCATTCTGGTTATGCCGCTTACCAAGCTGATCGTCGGACAGAGCTACGGCGCGGTCGCAACGATCGTACCGCTTACGATCGCGGCGGCACCGTTTATCGGCCGTATGGTGGAGTCCTCCTTAAAGGAAGTGGACAAGGGCGTGATCGAGGCTGCGCAGAGCATGGGAGCGGGAACCTTTACGATTATATGGAAGGTACTGCTCGCGGAGGCAAGAACCTCGCTGCTGGTTGGCGTGACGATCGCGATCGGAACAATCCTCGGCTACTCCGCAATGGCGGGGGTTGTCGGTGGCGGCGGACTTGGAGATATTGCGATCCGCTACGGCTATTACCGCTATGAGACGGACATCATGATCGTGACGATCGTTATACTGGTCGTTCTGGTTCAGATCCTTCAAGGAATCGGAATGATGCTTTCCAAGAAACTTGACCGCAGACATAACTAGAAAAAAAGACGTTTTCCTACAACAAAAGGGCAGGAAAGCGTCTTTTTTTCTTTATAGAAATTGTTAAGGGAGCGGCAGAAATGCAGGCTTCCTCTGGGTAAAAACGGTGTAGTAGGTAAATCCCGCATCGCGCAGAATCGCAGGCACCTTCGCAAAATCATAAGCGACATGCTCCGGCTTGTGACCGTCGGCACCGATCGTGATGATCTCGCCGCCGAGACTGCGGTAACGCCGCAGGATATCCTCGGTCGGATTCGGGTGACCGAGCCCGTATTTAAATCCGGCAGTGTTGATCTCAATTCCCTTGCCGCGGGCGATCAGCTCGCGTAGGATCTCGTCAATGATATCGGCGTAGGTACTGTAAGTGTAGAACTGATTTTTGTTCGGACCATAGCGCACCACATAGTCAAGGTGACCGTAGACATCGTAATCCGCATCGGAGCGGACGTTGGAAAGAATCGCCTCGAAGTAGTGGCGGTAAGCCTCTTTTTCCGTCCTGCGCTCATAGTATGCAGGGTAATAGATATCCATGCAGTCAACGCAATGAGACGAGCCGATGACAAAGTCGAAGGGATAGGATTGGGTGATGGCGCGGTTTTCCTCGTTGACATGCGGCTGAAGTCCGACCTCGATGCCCCAGCGGATCGTAAGTCTGTCGGAGTAGCGGTCGATAAGCTGCCGGATCTCTTTCTGATAGGAATCAAAATCCAATGAAAACAATCCCGGTTCTTCCCGGTAATCCAGATCCAGATGATCCGTAAAGCAGATGCCGTCAAGACCTTTTTCGATGGCGGCGCGGATCATGGATTCCGGAGCGGCGTCACTGTCGCCGGAATAGTAGCAGTGCATGTGAGTATCCCAAAGCATAGCAGGCTCCTTTCTGTGGCTGGTAGAAGATTGTCGCTTGCAAGTGCGGCATTATATTCGGAGAGCGAACCATAGCGGAGCGGGTGTTCCTCCTCAAGTCCGAGCGTCATCCAGTTATGGACACCCTTTTTTATTTTTGAAATAATATGAAACAAATGCATGATACGTCCTCTGTTGTGTTTATTACAATTTTTCCTAATTATTATAGTGTGTCATACTTGGAACTTTTTTTCAACCGGAACTTTATTAAGACAAAGTAAAATCCGGCGTTTGTATTGCATGTGATGCCGGAAATATGCTATAAAGTATTAGGAGAGTATACATGCGATGACGATGAATGGAGATCTTAAGAAAAAACAGAGCCTGCGGAAAAGACGGCGGCAGCAGCAGATCTGCAAAAGGGCGCTGATCGCAGTGCTGTGTGCGGCGGTGCTGGCGGTTCTTATTTTCATAGGAAGCAGGGATCGGGAGACCATGACGGACGGCAATGTGGACACCGAGGTGCAGCAGGATAGCACTTTTGTGGAGGAGATGCAGACCGAAGAGGTGACGGAAACACCAGATGAGACGCAGACGACGGAGCTGGAACCCGTCAGCAAGGACGGAACGGTGGTTGTCATAGATGCGGGACACGGCGGCAAGGATCAGGGCTGTGCTTATGGGGAGATATTGGAAAAGGACGTCAACCTTAAGCTGGCACTCTTGCTTCGGGACGAGCTGGAGAGCGCGGGCATTGAAGTGGTGATGATCCGGGACGACGATACGTTTGTTTATCTGAACCGGCGCGTGGAGGCTGCGGAGAATGCGAGTGCGGACGCATACATAAGCATTCATGTGGATTCCTATCCGGGAGACTCCTCGATCGAGGGAATTACCGTCCACTATCAGAAGGGCGCGACCGGAGGCAAGACGCTTGCAACCGATCTGCATGAGGTCTTAAAAGAGTCGGGGATTACAACGATAAGAAAGACGATGGAGTCCGATCTTTATGTGCTGCGCAACACGTCCATGCCGGCGGCACTGGTGGAGGTAGGCTTCCTTACCAACAAATCAGACCGCAAAAACCTGCAGTCGGAGGCTTTTTTGGAGAAGCTTGCGAAGCAGCTTTGCGGCGGAATCACACAGTATCTGGAGGAAAATATACAGCTCTAGTGAAAAAATTAACAATCTGGAAGAAAAAGGGCTTGAACTTTCCGAAATTATTATGTAAAATAGAGAAAGCTTGGGAATACTGTTCCCATAATATATTTACAATTCTAGGAGGAATTAAAACATGGCAGTAAGAGTAGCTATCAACGGATTCGGTCGTATCGGTCGTCTTGCTTTCAGACAGATGTTCGGAGCAGAGGGATACGAAGTAGTAGCAATCAACGATTTAACAAGCCCAAAGATGCTTGCACACTTATTAAAGTATGATTCATCTCAGGGTAAGTACGCATTAGCAGATACCGTATCTGCAGGCGAGGATTCTATCACTGTTAACGGACAGACCATTAAGATCTACGCTTTCCCGGATGCAAATAATTGCCCATGGGGTGAGTTAAACGTAGACGTTGTATTAGAGTGCTCTGGATTCTATACAAGCAAAGAGAAGGCTCAGGCTCATATCAATGCAGGAGCTCGTAAGGTTGTTATCTCTGCACCAGCAGGAAACGATCTTAAGACCATCGTTTACAATGTAAACCACACAACACTTACCGCAGAGGATCAGATTATTTCTGCAGCTTCTTGTACAACAAACTGCTTAGCACCAATGGCTAAGGCTCTTAACGATCTCGCTGGAATCAAGTCTGGTATCATGACAACCGTTCATGCTTACACAGGAGATCAGATGATCCTTGACGGACCACAGAGAAAGGGTGACTTAAGAAGATCCCGCGCAGGTGCTGTTAATATCGTTCCTAACTCTACCGGAGCTGCAAAGGCAATCGGCCTTGTTATCCCAGAGCTGAAAGGAAAGCTTATCGGATCTGCTCAGCGTGTTCCTACCCCTACCGGATCTACCACAATCCTTGTAGCAACTGTTGAGAAGTCTGTAACCAAGGAAGAGATCAATGCAGCTATGAAGGCAGCTTCTACCGAGTCCTTCGGATACAACGAGGATGAGATCGTTTCTTCTGATATCGTAGGAAGCACCTATGGTTCAATCTTCGATGCAACCCAGACCATGGTTGGCGAGGATAACCTTGTACAGGTTGTTTCTTGGTATGACAACGAGAACAGCTACACCTCTCAGATGGTTCGTACAATCAAGTACTTCTCTGAGTTAGCTTAATCTGTCTCAGAACAAAATAGAATGTAAATAGCATTTGAAAGGGTCCGGTCCGGATGGGCCGGGCCTTTTTGATACGCTTTAAAGCTGGTAATTCCGGGAGGATGCGCAGCTTTCGGAAACACCACTTTAAGAATATAATGAAGGAGGACATGAATATGTCATTAAACAAGAAGTCCGTTGATGATATCAACGTAAAAGGCAAAAGAGTTCTGGTAAGATGTGATTTTAACGTACCGCTCAAAGAGGGCGTGATCACAGATGATACCCGTATCGTTGCAGCACTTCCTACTATCCAGAAGCTGTTGAACGACGGTGGAAAGGTTATCCTTTGCTCTCACCTTGGAAAGGTTAAGAATGGACCAAACGAGGGCGAGTCTTTAGCACCGGTTGCAAAGAGACTTTCTGAGAAGCTTGGCAAAGAGGTAACATTCGTTTCCGATTACAACGTAACCGGAGAGGCAGCTACCGCAGCAGTAAACGCTATGAAGGAAGGAGATGTTGTTCTTCTTCAGAATACACGTTTCCGTGGAGCAGAGGAGACCAAGAACGGCGAGCAGTTCTCTAAGGAGCTTGCTGATCTTGCTGATGTATATGTATGTGACGCTTTTGGTTCTTCCCACAGAGCACACGCTTCTGTTGAGGGTGTAACAAAGTTCATCACCGCAAAGGGCGGAGAGAACGTAGTTGGATACCTGATGCAGAAAGAGATCGATTTCCTTGGCAATGCAGTTGAGAACCCAGTTCGTCCGTTCGTGGCAATCCTCGGCGGCGCAAAGGTAGCAGACAAGCTTGCTGTTATCGACAACCTTCTTGAGAAGGCTGATACCCTTATCATCGGTGGTGGTATGGCATACACCTTCTTAAAGGCAAAGGGATATGAGATCGGTAAGTCTATGTTAGACGATACCAAGATCGATTACTGCAAGGATATGATGGCTAAGGCAGAGAAGCTTGGCAAGAAACTGCTTCTTCCGGTTGACGCTGTTACCATCGCTGATTTCCCAAGCCCGATCGATGCTCCGGTTGAGACTACTACGGTTGATGTTGAGAACATTCCGGCAGACCGCGAGGGATGCGATATCGGACCAAAGACCCGCGAGCTTTTCGCAGATGCAGTTGCTTCTGCAAAGACCGTTGTATGGAACGGACCGATGGGTGTATTTGAGAATCCTACTCTTGCAGCAGGAACACTTGCGGTTGCTGAGGCACTTGCAAAGGCAGACGCTACAACCATTATCGGTGGTGGTGATTCCGCAGCAGCAGTAAACCAGATGGGACTTGCTGACAAGATGAGCCATATCTCTACCGGTGGCGGAGCTTCCTTAGAGTTCTTAGAGGGAAAGATTCTTCCGGGCGTAGCAGCAGCAGATGATAAGTAATTGTTAGGAGATAAGAAAATGGCAAGAAGAAAAATCGTAGCCGGCAACTGGAAGATGAACATGACTCCAAGCCAGGCTGTAAAGTTAGTTGAAGAGTTAAAGCCGCTCGTAGTATCTGACGATGTTGACGTTGTATACTGCGTTCCTGCAATCGATATCGTACCGGTTGTAGAGGCTGTTAAGGGAACCAACGTACAGGTTGGTGCCGAGAATATGTACTTTGAGGAGAAGGGTGCTTACACCGGAGAGATCTCCGCTGAGATGCTTGTTGATGCAGGCGTTAAGTACGTTGTAATCGGACATTCCGAGAGACGTGATTACTTCAAAGAGGATGATGTTCTTTTAAACAAGAAGGTTAAGAAGGCAATCGAAGCTGGACTTACCCCGATCCTTTGCTGTGGAGAGACTCTTGAGCAGAGAGAGATGGGTGTTACCCTTGACTGGATCCGTCTTCAGATCAAGTCTGATCTTGCAGGCGTAGCAGCAAGCGATGTTGCTAACCTTGTGATCGCTTATGAGCCAATCTGGGCAATCGGAACCGGAAAGACCGCTACCTCTGATCAGGCACAGGAAGTTTGCGGCGCGATCCGTGACTGCATCCGCGAGATGTATGATGATGCAACCGCAGAGTCTGTTCGTATCCAGTACGGCGGATCTGTAAACGCTGGAAATGCAGCAGAGCTTTTCGCTAAGGCTGACATCGATGGCGGACTGGTTGGCGGAGCAAGCTTAAAGGCTGACTTTGGCAAGATCGTCAACTACAAGTAAGAGGCTGTTTCCTAGGAAACACAATCACATAGAAAAGACCATTCTGTTTTGCAGACAAGCGAAGCGGAGTGGTCTTTTTTTGTTAAAAATAAGCACTTTTCCGATAAAATGGTGCAATCTATGTAAAAATATGTATAATAAGGTATATAAATGGGATATTTTGTCATGCATAAATGGACGGGCATTCTTATATAGATGAAAAGAGACTTTACAAAAAGAAGGTAGACGGGATGAGAATACAGGTAAACGGAAAAAAAGGACTGACTTACAGAGGATTTGGAATGGTCAGCGCAAACAATTCGTCAAAGCTTCTGCTGGATTACAAGAGGGAGCATGAAAAGAGCTACTGGGAGATCCTTACACATATTTTCGGGGAGGACGGGCTTGCGATCAGCCACCTCAAGATCGAGATGGGCTCGGATGTCAATTCTTCATCCGGCACGGAGCCAGCCGTTATCCGTTATGAGGGGGAACCGGCAGATGTCTCGCGCGGGGCAGGCTTTATCCTCTGCAGGGATGCAAAGACGATCAATCCCGATCTGACACTGGATATGCTGTGGTGGAGCGAACCGAGATGGGTAACGGACGCTGCCGATCGGCATGAGGCGAGGTATCAGTGGTATCGAAAGAGTCTGATCGCAGCGTATGAACAATACGGACTGGTCTTTGACTATGTGAGCGCAAACCGCAATGAGCGGGAGGTCGATGATGCGTGGATCAAGTATTTATCTGCCAGATTAAAGAGTGAGCAGAATGCACCGTATGACTTTTCCAAGATAAAGATTGTCGCAGCAGATGAGGACTGCTCATGGCAGATCGGGGATCATCTGCTTACAGATTCAGCGCTGTACGAGGCTGTGGATGTGGTTGGCTCCCACTATACGAGCTTTTCTACGGTTGCAATTAAGCGGCTGTCGAAGGAAGGAAAGGAAATCTGGTTTAGTGAGGGATGTCCGCCACTCGGAGATGCAAAAGCGGCATACCGGATCAATGGAAGCGGAATTTGCGGAAGCAATTTCGCGCTTGACATTGCCAACCGGATCATTGCAATGACATCTTGTGGGGCAATGAATCTGTATGAATTTCAGCCGGTCGTGAGTGCATATTATGACGGCGCATGTTACAGCTATAAGCAGCTGATCTGTGCCAACACACCGTGGAACGGTTCCTATGAGCTTGATATGGGATATTACATCGCGCTGCATTTCTCGGCGTTTATGAAAAAGGGCTGGTGTTATGTGGAGGATGCCTGCTATTTCGATGGCAGACCGGGCGAAGATCCGCATACGGTCTGTGATGCAAAGCATAGCTTTATCACGCTGGTAAGCCCGGACGGTGCGGACTATGCGATCGTTCTTACGAATACAAGCGGACAGGAGATCGCGTATGACATCGAGGTGCCGGAGAGGGTAAAGGAGAGCTACATCTACACGACAACAAGCCCGGAAAGTATCTTAAAAAAAGAGACACTTGGGACGGATCACCGGCTGCAGGTTACGATAAGCCCGGATACGATCGTTACGATTTCCTCGTTAGACCGGACATTTGAGGTGAGAGACCACACTTCAAACGAGATATTAAGTCTGCCGTACACGGATGACTTTTCGGGAGAACCAAGATATACGACGGATCAGGGCGGCGCTTTTGAAGCCGACAACGGATGGTTAAAGCAGAAGATCACAGAGAATCTTCGCGCGGAGGAATGGGGCTATACGCCGAATCCGGTGACCTACCTCGGAGATGACCGCTGGTACAATTATGAGGCATCGGTGGATATTGCGCTGACGGATGAAGAAAATTCCTACATCGGAATCGGAATCCGGCATTCAATCGCGGCGGACGAAAAGAGCGGGTATGCGTTCTTTGTATATGCCAACCGAAAGTATGTGTTGTACCACAGGGACTGCATATTAAGGGAGGGAACGCTCTTTGCCATTCCAGAGAATATCGGACTTAAAGCCTGTGCAGACCATATCTGCGCAGAAGCGGACGGAAAGACCGTGGTTGAGCTGGAGGATACCCTGCCGGGAATCGCTGCCGGAAGAGTGGCACTTTACAGCTCCTACCATGAGAATTGCTTTGACAATCTTTGTGTTGTCCCTTGCGAAAATCCGTACGTGCAGCGCGTAGACTGCACGGAGCTGATCCATAGCAGTGCGGTGCAGTTCCAGCTGATGACCAGCTTTAAGAACCATTTGCGGACGCAGATGGATATGCAGGCGGGCGATACGTTCGCATGGGAGTTTTACGGCACGGGATTTTTGCTCTGCGGGCGAAATGAGGCAGCGGGAAAGCTGCGGATCGTCATCGACGAGAGCGGGGAAGAGACCGCGGCAACACCGGCAAGCTATTACCGGGAAGTAATATACGCAAAGCACGACCTTATGGACGGGTTGCACAAGGTAAAGGTGACTGCGTTAGAACCAATTTCGATTGATTATATTGAGACGTGTTTTCTATGAAAAAAATCAGGATCAGGTGCATAACAGGTGCACTTCTTGCGGCTGCTCTCGTATCGGGAGGCTTGTGGATCAGGGCGCAGGGGCTGGAAAATACCGGCACGGAAGTGCTCTCGGAACCCGCCACGCCTGACACACAGGACAGTACAGCAGGGGAAGTGGTTACAGAAGAACCACAGGAGACAACTTTATATGAAAAAGAGCAGCAGATCCCGGCACATGCCGATATGCAGGAGCAGATAGAAGCAATCCTTGCAGCAGGAACACAGAACTTTTTCGCAGGCTATGCGGTGGATGAGAGCTTTCTGCTGTGGGTGCAGACCGCTTACGGGGATGAAGCACTCCAAAGCCTTGCGGATGGCGTGGAGCAGGCAACGGCAGAGTTTTGGTATACGGTTACGGAGCATTCGATCCATGCGCTGTGGATGGAGTATTGCAGGGATACCGGCTACGCATCGTATCTGCTTTCAAATGTAAGCTGGGTCGACTGTGCCGATGAGGATACCATCACGATGGATTTTATCGGGGATATCAACTTCGATGAAAACTGGGATACCATGCGGGTGTTGGATGAACGCGGTGGTATGCTGGAAAACTGTATCTCTAAGGAAATCTTGGAGGAGCTGTCCTCCGCGGACATCGCGATGGCAAACAATGAATTTACGCTCAGCCTCCGGGGAACGGCACTGGAGGGAAAGAGCTATGTGTTCCGGGCAGATCCGCTCCGTGTCCAGTATTACAAAAAAATGGGAATCGATATCGTCTCACTTGCAAATAATCATACATGGGATTATGGAGAGGATGCGCTTCTTGATACACTTGAGGTATTAAAAGAGGCGGACATCCCGTATGTAGGTGCGGGAAAGGATCTTGCGGAGGCTTCCAAGATCCTGTATTTTGTGGCAGACGGGCGCAAGATCGCGATCGTATCGGCGACACAGATCGAGCGTTACCACAGATATACGAAAGAAGCCACGGAGGACTCCGCAGGTGTGCTTAAGACGTTAGATCCGGAGCGGTTTGTAAGCCTGATCAGGGAGGCAAAGGCAAACAGTGACTATGTGGTTGCGTATGTCCACTGGGGGACGGAGGGAAATCTCTACCCGGATGCGGACGAGCACACGTTGGCAGAATTGTATACAGATGCGGGGGCGGACGTGGTGATCGGCGGACATGCGCACCGGCTGCAGGGCGGCACGTTTATCGATGGAAAGCCGGTTCTTTACAGCCTTGGGAACTTCTGGTTTTCGGATGGTGCGCTCTATACGTCGATCGCACACCTGACAATCCAAAAGGATGGAACCTTGACGGTAAGCCTTCTGCCCTGTGAACAGAAAGATTTTACCGTGTCACTGCTCACCGGACAAAAGCAGCAGGAGGAGTTCTATAAGTATATTGCGGATCTGTCCTCCGGTGTCGGAATCTCGGAGGATGGCACCCTGTACGATATCGGGGAAGGACAGGAGACGGAAGGGCTGCCTGTGCTTTTGTACCAATCCGGGCAGAAATACCGAAGCCGCCACGGGGACGTGGATTTAGAGGGCAATAGTATTGACATTGTCGGGAATGTAAAATAGAATATGGTGTAGTTTCAAACTATGTTTCATATAAAATAAAACGCCAGAAAATGGGCGTTACAGGAAGCGAGGATAAAAATATGAGCAAGAAACCAGTTGTTTTGATGGTATTGGATGGCTATGGATTAAATGACCGCACAGAGGGCAATGCGATCGCATTGGCAAACACCCCGGTCATGGACAAATTGATGAAGGAGTACCCGTTTGTAAATGGTGCTGCATCAGGTCTTGCTGTCGGTCTTCCGGACGGACAGATGGGAAACTCTGAGGTAGGACACATGAATATCGGCGCAGGACGCATTATTTATCAGGATCTTACCCGTATCACCAAAGATATTGCAGACGGCACATTCTTTGAGAACAAGGTGCTGCTTGAGGCAATGGAAAACTGCAAGAAGAACGACTCCGATCTTCACCTGTGGGGGCTTCTTTCCGATGGTGGTGTACATAGCCACATCACACATCTGTACGGACTGCTTGAGATGGCAAAGAAGAACGGTCTCTCCAAGGTATATGTACATGCCTTCTTAGACGGACGTGATACACCTCCGGCTTCCGGCAAGGAGTATATCGAGCAGCTTGAGAGCAAGATGGCTGAGCTTGGCGTAGGCAAGATAGCATCACTTTCCGGACGTTACTATGCGATGGATCGTGATAACAACTGGGATCGTGTCCAGAAGGCTTATGCTTCCCTGACCAAGGGCGAGGGCGTTCAGGCAACAAGCGCAGTTAAAGCAATGGAGGATTCTTATGCTGCCAATGTGACAGATGAGTTTGTTCTTCCTACCGTTATCATCGATGAGGCAGGAAAGCCGCTTTCCGTTGTAAAGGAAAACGATTCCGTTATCTTCTTTAACTTCCGTCCGGACCGCGCAAGAGAGATCACCCGCGCATTCTGCGATGACAAGTTTACCGGATTTGAGCGTCCGTTCATTCCGCTTTGCTATGTATGCTTTAAGGATTATGACGAGACGATCCCGAATAAGAAGATCGCTTTCGCAAAGGAAGAGATCGTCAATACCTTCGGCGAGGTTCTTGCAAAACATGGCAAGACACAGCTTCGTCTGGCAGAGACTGAGAAATATGCACATGTTACCTTCTTCTTTAACGGTGGCGTGGAGGAGCCGAACGTCGATGAGGCACGTCTGCTTGTCAACTCACCGAAGGACGTTGCAACCTACGATTTAAAGCCGGAGATGAGTGCTCCGGAGGTTGGAATGGATCTGGTAGAGGCGATCAAGTCCGACAAATATGATGTAATCGTTATCAACTTTGCAAACCCGGATATGGTAGGTCATACCGGAGTTATCCCGGCTGCCATTGCAGCAGTAGAGCGTATCGACAGCCTTGTAGGGGATGCGGTCGCAGCAGTAAAAGAGGTTGGAGGAGTTCTCTTCATCTGCGCTGACCACGGAAATGCAGAGAAGATGATCGACTACGAGACGGGCGAGCCGCATACTGCACATACGACTAACCCGGTTCCGTTCATTCTGGTAAATGCAGATCCTTCCTGGAAGCTGCGTGAGGGTGGATGCCTTGCAGATATTGCACCGACGCTGCTTGAAATCATGGGAATTGAGCAGCCGAAGGAAATGACCGGCAAATCGCTGATCGTTAAATAAGGATAGGAATATATATATAAAATTAACGGAGGAAAAGAAAATGGCAGGCTTAAAAGAGTCATTTACGAAAGGACTTGCTACGATCAATGTGAAGACAAGCACCTTCATGGAGGCATCAAAGCACAAAACACATATTACAGGTCTTGAGAATGAAATCAGTATGCTGGAGCAGAATCTGGGAAAGTCTATCTACGAGAAGTGGAAGGGCGGAGCTGACTACAAGGAAGGAATCGAAGATGTATTAAACACCATCCAGACCAAATACGATCTGATCGAAGAACAGAGATGTGCTATCGAGAAAATCTATGAGGAAGAGAAGCAGATCTTAGGAAAACAGCAGACCACAGATTCTACGCAGAGGGCGTCAACCGTTTTTTGCTCTAAATGCGGTGCGCCAAATGCGTCAGCTCACAAATTCTGCTGTAAATGCGGAAATCCGTTAAATCAATCGAAGGAAAATAACGTGCCGACAGAATACAAGCCATTCAAAGAAGGAAAAGTAAGAGAGGTATATGATAACGGGGACAACTTGATCATGGTTGCGACAGACCGTATCTCTGCATTTGATGTGATCTTGAAGAATAAAGTGACAGACAAGGGTGCGATCCTGACACAGATGTCAAAGTTCTGGTTTGATTTTACCCAGGATGTTGTAGCAAACCACATGATTTCCGTTGATCCACAGGATATGCCGGAATTTTTCCGTCAGGAGAAGTTCTGCGGCAACAGCATGATGGTAAAGAAGCTGAACATGATCCCGATCGAGTGTATCGTGCGCGGCTACATCACCGGAAGCGGCTGGGCAAGCTACAAGGAAAATGGTACTGTATGCGGAATTATACTTCCGGAGGGACTTGTAGAGTCTGACAAGCTCCCTGAGCCGATCTACACACCGAGCACCAAGGCAGATCTCGGCGACCATGACGAGAATATCTCCTTCGAGCGCAGCGTGGAAGTTCTTGAGAAGCATTTTCCGGGAAAAGGACAGGAATATGCAGAGAAGATCCGTGATTACACGATCGCACTCTACAAGAAATGTGCAGAATATGCGCTGTCAAAGGGCATTATCATTGCAGATACCAAGTTTGAATTCGGTCTGGACGAAGATGGCAATGTCGTCTTGGGAGACGAGATGCTTACTCCGGACAGCTCACGCTTCTGGCCGGTAGAAGGCTATAAGCCGGGACAGGGCCAGCCGTCCTTCGACAAGCAGTTCGTAAGAGACTGGTTAAAGGCAAATCCGGATAGCGACTATCTGCTTCCGGATGATGTTATCGCAAAGACCGTTGACAAGTACAAAGAGGCATACGCTCTTTTGACCGGAAAAGAATTTACAAGATAACAGATTTTCTTTGACTAAGGGGATTATCGCAAAAGCGCGTAAAAATGTCAAAGGAGAGACAGATGAAACAGGATGAAGTTTTTGATAGTTTTATAGATGAGGATGCGCTGCATGAGGAATGCGGCGTATTCGGAATGTATGATTTTGACGGAGGAGATGTCGCGTCCACCATTTACTACGGGTTGTTCGCTTTGCAGCACCGTGGACAGGAGAGCTGCGGTATCGCCGTCAGCGATACCAACGGACCGCGGGGCAACATGATCTCCCACAAGGGCATGGGACTGGTCAACGAAGTGTTCACGCCGGAGCATCTGGAGCGCATGAAGGGCGATATCGGGGTCGGACACGTCCGTTATTCGACCGCAGGATCTTCCACCAGAGAGAATGCACAGCCATTAGTGCTCAACTATGTAAAGGGAACACTTGCGATGGCGCACAACGGCAATCTGATCAACGCCAATGAGTTGAGACGCGAGTTAGAGTACACGGGTGCTATTTTCCAGACGACCATCGACTCGGAGGTCATCGCATACCATATCGCAAGGGAACGCCTAAATTCCAAGACGGCGGAGGAAGCGGTACGGCGTGCCTGCATAAAGCTAAAGGGCGCGTATGCGCTTGTTGTGGCAAGCCCGAGAAAACTGATCGCCGCAAGAGATCCGTATGGATTTAAGCCGCTTTGCATCGGCAAGCGTGACAATGCCTACATCGTGACCTCAGAGACCTGTGCACTTGATACCATAGGCGCAACCTTTGTCCGGGACGTGCTTCCGGGAGAGGTCGTTGCGATCACACCGGATGGGATCGAATCGGATTGTTCGATGGCGATCCCGAAGGAACAACAGGCGAGATGTGTTTTTGAGTATATCTATTTTGCAAGACCGGACAGCCATTTTGATGGGGAGAGCGTATATGCGAGCCGGCTTAAGGCAGGGCGGTTTCTTGCAATGGATTCGCCGGTCGAGGCGGACATCGTGACGGGAGTTCCGGAGTCCGGCAACGCGGCGGCACTCGGCTATTCGCTGGAATCGGGCATTCCCTACGGAACAGCCTTTGTCAAGAACGGCTATGTGGGAAGAACCTTCATCAAGCCGAAGCAGTCCAGCCGTGAGTCGAGCGTGCAGATCAAACTGAATGTACTAAAGGAGGCGGTTGCCGGCAAGCGCGTCATCATGATCGATGACTCCATCGTCCGGGGAACCACTTCTGACCGTATCGTAAGAATGTTAAGGGACGCAGGAGCAAAGGAAGTGCACGTGCGCATCAGCTCCCCGCCGTTTTTGTGGCCGTGCTATTTTGGCACAGATATCCCTGCAAGAGAGCAGCTTATCGCGTATAACCGCAGCATAGAGGAGATTCGCCAGATCATCGGCGCAGACTCTCTTGGTTATCTTGCGATCGAGCGTCTGCCGGAGATGGTGGACGGACTGCCGATCTGCAAAGGTTGCTTTAACGGCAACTATCCAATGGAACCACCGAAAGAAGACATCCGGGGCGAATATTTTGACAAGGAAATCGATCTCGAACGTCGCATCATCAACCGCTGATAAGGAGAAAATAAAATGAGTACAGATTGTTACAGCAGTCCGCTTTCCGAGCGCTATGCCAGCAAGGAGATGCAGTATATTTTTTCTGCGGATATGAAATTTTCCACCTGGAGAAAGCTCTGGATCGCTCTTGCAGAAACAGAGATGGAGCTTGGACTTTCCGAGAATGGTAAGCCGGTCATCACACAGGAGATGGTTGACGAGCTGAAGGCTCATGTGAACGACATCAATTACGATGTTGCAAAGGAGCGCGAGAAGCTGGTGCGCCATGATGTAATGAGCCATGTGTATGCTTATGGACAGCAGTGCCCGAAGGCAGCAGGCATCATCCACCTTGGAGCGACCTCCTGCTATGTAGGCGACAACACAGACATCATTGTCATGCGTGAAGCACTCAAGCTGGTTCACAAAAAACTGGTCAATGTCATCGCGGAGCTTGCCGCTTTCGCAGAGAAGTATAAAGATCTTCCGACACTGGCATTTACCCATTTCCAGCCGGCACAGCCGACAACGGTAGGAAAGCGTGCAACACTGTGGCTGAATGAGTTTATGATGGATCTTGAGGATCTTGAGTATGTGGCAGGCAGCTTAAAGCTTCTTGGTTCCAAGGGAACGACAGGAACACAGGCAAGCTTCTTGGAACTGTTCGACGGAGACAATGAGACGATCGACAAGATCGATCCGATGATCGCAAAGAAGATGGGCTTTGATGCCTGCTATCCGGTATCCGGACAGACCTATTCCAGAAAGGTAGACACGCGCGTGGCAAACGTGCTTGCGGGAATCGCAGCAAGCGCCCACAAGATGTCAAATGATATCCGTCTGTTACAGCACTTAAAGCAGGTGGAGGAACCATTTGAGAAGAACCAGATCGGTTCATCCGCAATGGCGTACAAGAGAAATCCGATGCGCAGCGAGCGTATCGCATCCCTTTCCCGCTATGTCATGGTCGATGCCTTAAATCCGGCGATCACATCTGCAACACAGTGGTTTGAGCGGACGCTGGACGATTCTGCAAACAAGCGTCTCTCCATCCCGGAGGGATTTTTGGCGATCGACGGAATCTTGGATCTGTGCCTGAATGTCGTGGACGGACTGGTAGTTTACCCGAAGGTAATCCGCAAGCAGTTCATGAGCGAGATCCCATTCATGGCAACCGAGAACATCATGATGGATGCTGTTAAGAACGGCGGCAACCGTCAGGAGCTGCATGAGAAGATCCGCCAGCTTTCCATGGAAGCCGGCAAGACGGTAAAGGAAGAAGGTAAGGACAATAACCTTGTGGATCTGATCGCCGCAGACGCTTCCTTCGGTCTGACCAAGGAACAGATCGAGGAGACACTAAAGCCGGAGCTTTATGTGGGACGTGCTCCGCGTCAGGTGGAAGTATACCTGCGTGATGTTGTTTCACCGGTTCTTGCCGCGAACAAAGACGAACTTGGCGTAAAAGCGGAAATCAACGTATAAAAGAATAAAAACCGCATAAAGAAAGACCTCCCCGGTTATTCTAACAGAAAACAAAGGGAGGTCTTTTTATGTCTTTATGTATGAAAATCATTGATATACACGGAAGAGAAATCTTGGATTCGAGAGGAAATCCGACGGTCGAGGTGGAGGTGACCGCAGAAACGGAGACGACCGGCAGAAAATATACCGGAAGGGAATCCGTCCCGTCCGGTGCAAGTACCGGGCATTTTGAGGCGATCGAGCTTCGCGACGGGGACAAGAAGTATTTCGGGCTTGGTGTGCAGAAGGTCGTCGAACACATCAACAACAGGATCAGAAATGAGATCATCGGAATGAATGTGCTCGATCAGGTTGCAATCGACCGCAGGCTGATCGAGCTTGACGGAACCGACAACAAGGGAAATCTCGGCGCAAACACGCTGCTTGGCGTTTCCTTAGCATGTGCCAAGTGTGCGGCGGAGGCGATGCAGCTTCCTTTGCACCGCTATATCGGAGGAATGAACGCGAAGATCCTTCCGCGTCCGATGATGAATGTGATCAACGGTGGCGTACACGCCAAAAACCGTCTGGATTTTCAGGAGTTCATGATCGTGCCGAAGGCGGACAGCTTCTGTGATGCGCTGCGCATGGGAGCGGAGATCTATCACTTTTTAAAGAAGATATTGGAGGAGGATCACATGTCCACCGCAGTCGGTGACGAGGGTGGCTTTGCACCGGATCTTACGACAGCGGGGGACGTGTTTGCGTATCTTGCAAAGGCGGTGGACAAGGCGGGCTACCGGCTTGGAGAGGATGTCGTCTTTGCGATGGACGCCGCATCGAGCGAGCTGTATGACGAGGCGAGGGATGTCTATGTGTTCCCCGGCGAGGGTGTCAGCCGCAGTACCGAGGAGATGATCGACTTGTATGAGGAGCTGGTACACAATTATCCGCTGGTCTCCATCGAGGACGGACTGCAGGAAAACGACTGGGAAGGCTGGCAGGAGCTGACGAGGCGGCTCGGAGACAAGGTGATGCTGGTCGGTGACGATCTTTTTGTCACGAACACGAAGCGCATCCGCTGCGGTATTGATCTTAAGGTGGCGAATGCGGTGCTGGTCAAGGTCAACCAGATCGGAACGCTCACCGAGGCGATGGATGCGATCTCCATGTGCCAGATGGCAGGGTATAAAGCGGTCATTTCCCACCGCTCCGGGGAGACGGAGGACAGCTTTATCGCCAATCTTGCAGTCGCGGTCAATGCCGGATGGATCAAGTGCGGCGCACCGTGCAGGGCAGAGCGCACCGCCAAGTACAATGAACTGCTCAGGATCGAAGAAACTGTTGCAAAATCGTAAACTTCCGCTATAATTTATAGGTGTGATAAAAAGGGTATATCCGATACGAGGAGGAAGCAGTATGAAGAAGTTTATGGCGGAGTTTAAGAAGTTTATCAGCCGGGGCAACGTGATGGATATGGCAGTCGGTATTATCATCGGCGGCGCATTTACGAGTATTGTCAACTCATTAGTCAATGATATCATCAACCCGATCCTCGGAATCTTTGGAGGAATGAATTTTGATCAGCTTGCAGTGACGATTCCGGCGCTTGGAGGTGGCGAGGTGACACTGACCTACGGCAATTTCATTACCGCGGTTATCAACTTCCTGATCATGGCGTTTATCGTATTTTCCATCATCAAAGCGATCAATGCGACAAGCTCACGCTTTGAGAAGAAGGAGGAGCCGGCGGCACCAACTGAGAAGGAATGTCCGTATTGCAAGACCAAGATCGCGGTGGCTGCAACAAGATGCCCGAACTGTACTTCAATGTTATAGTGAAAAAGGGCTTGAAATGGCATTTGGGATATGCTATACTGTTTTAAGTTATTGAGCTTACAATAGGAGGTGTGAATCGTGGCAGTTTTAAAGACGATTTTAACAATAATCTTTATTATTATCAGCGTAGTGATTACAGTAGTTATCCTGATGCAGGAAGGCAAGTCCGCAGGACTTGGCGCAATCAGTGGTGCCGCAGATACTTACTGGGGCAAGAACAAAGGACGTTCGATGGAAGGCATTCTTGTTAAGCTCACTAGGATTGCCGTTATCTTGTTCTTAGTAATAGCAGTATTGCTTAATATGGGTATTTGGTAGAAGCCACAAAAGACTGTCGATCACTCGGCAGTCTTTTTTTCTGTGTGAAGTGAATTTTTAAGCTGAAACGCCACGAAGTTATGGGAGAAAATATGAGTGAATTGGAACAATATGAGGTAAGAAAGAAAAAAGTATATGATTTTATCTGCTCGGATGTCTATGTGCCGATGAAGATCAAAGAGCTTGCAATCATGCTCGCGGTGAAGCATGAGGAAAGACCACAGCTGGAGCGTATTCTTTTAGAGCTGCAGCAGGAGGGCAAGATTGTACTGTCCAAGCGGGGCAAGTACACAAAGGGCGAGGAAAAGCGTCTGGTTGGCACTTTTACAGCGCACCCAAAGGGCTTTGGATTTGTGACGATCCCGGATGAGAGCGAGGACATTTTCATTCCGGAGACTAAGGTAAACGGCGCGATGCACATGGATACGGTCGAGGTCATCGTCTCTCCGGCGGCAACCGGAAGGCGGCGTGAGGGAACGGTCGTAAAGATCGTAGAGCGCGGCATGAAACAGGTGGTCTGCACCTACGAGCAGAGCAAGACCTTTGGCTTTGGCGTGCCGGACAACACGAAGTTTGCCAAGGATATTTTTATCCCGCAGGAGCGCTCAAAGGGGGCGGTAAGCGGACATAAGGTAGTGGTGGAAATCACAAACTACGGTGCCAACGGAAAGAACCCGGAGGGCAAGGTGGTCGAGATCCTAGGGCATATCAATGATCCGGGTGTGGATATTCTGTCTATCGTAAGGGCTTATGGGCTTCCGGTCGAGTTCTCCGAGAAAATCATGCATCAGGTGGAGAATGTCGCACACGAGGTGAGCAGCGCCGATATGGCGGGGCGCAAGGATCTGCGCGACTGGCAGATGGTGACGATCGATGGGGAGGACGCCAAGGATCTTGACGATGCGGTTTCGCTTACGATGGATGGCGACAATTATGTGCTTGGCGTACACATTGCCGATGTGACGAACTATGTGCAGGAGCATAGCGCGCTGGATGTGGAGGCGTTAAAACGCGGCACGTCCGTGTATCTGGTAGACCGGGTGATCCCGATGCTGCCACACGCACTTTCCAATGGTATCTGTTCTTTGAATGCGGGGGAGAACCGGCTGGCTCTAAGCTGTATCATGACCATAAATCCAAAGGGAGAGGTCATCGACCATGAGATCGCGGAGACGGTCATCTGCGTGGATCGCCGGATGTCCTACACCAACGTGAAGAAGATCCTTGCAGACCATGACGCGGCAACGATCGCAGAGTATGAGGTGCTGGTTCCGATGTTTTTGCGCATGGAGACACTTTCCGCTATTTTGCGGAAAAAGCGCATGAAGCGCGGCGCGATCGACTTTGATTTTCCGGAGACGAAGGTGGTTCTGGATGAGCAGGGTGTCCCGGTTGCAATCAAGCCTTACGAGCGCAACGTTGCAACGAAGATCATCGAGGACTTTATGCTGATCGCTAATGAGACGGTTGCGCAGGATTACTTCTGGCAGGATGCACCGTTTTTATACCGGACACATGAGAAGCCGGACAGTGAGAAGATCCACAAGCTTTCCACGTTTATCAATAACTTTGGATATTCCATTCACATTGGAAGCGATGAGGTACACCCGAAGGAGCTGCAGAAGCTATTGGAAAAGATCGAGGGAACCGATCAGGAGGGACTGATCAGCCGTCTGACACTGCGCTCCATGAAGCAGGCGCGTTACTCGCCGATCTGTTCGGGACACTTCGGGCTTGCAGCCAACTATTATTGCCATTTTACTTCGCCGATCCGCCGTTATCCGGATCTGCAGATCCATCGGATCATCAAGGAAAATCTGCGTGGGCGTTTCAATGAGGCACGCAGAACTCACTATGAGGCGATCCTGCCGGAGGTGGCGAAGCACACCAGCGAGATGGAGCGGCGTGCCGACGAGGCAGAGCGTGAGACCATTAAGCAGAAGAAGGTCGAATACATGGAGGGGCATATCGGAGAGGTATTTTCCGGTGTGATCTCCGGCGTGACAGAATGGGGATTTTTCGTGGAGCTGGCAAACACGGTGGAAGGACTTGTGCGTGTCACCTCACTTACGGATGATTTCTATGAGTATTACGAGGATTCCTATGAGCTGGTCGGTCAGGCAACCAACCGGCGGTACAAGCTCGGACAACGCATCCGCGTGCGGGCAGAGCAGGCAGACCGGCTGATGCGGACGATTGATTTTTCAATCGCAACAGAGGGGGATACAGATGAAGAAAGCACTGGTATACCGGTGGAAAGCATATAATCAGAGAGACGTGGAAGAGGCGCTGCAGAATGCCGGGATCGAGCTGACGTTCTTTGATCTTGCCTATAAGAGCATGGATGAGGACGACGTGTTTGAGGAAAAGGTCGTCCGGCTTCTTCGGGAGGATTCGTTCGATTTTGTCTTTTCAATCAACTATTTTACGATTCTCTCCAATGCCTGCGAGCGCGCAGACGTGCCGTACATCTCATGGCTGTGCGACAGCAGGCTGCTCACGATGCATAACAATTCCGTGTTCAACGCCTGCAACCGCATTTTTGTGTTTGACCGTGTGGATTATGCAGAGTTCAAGCGGCTGGGCGCGAAGGTGTTCTATCTGCCGCTGGCGGCGAATGTTGCCCGCATGGATCGCGTGAGGAGCGGGGAGTCATCAGGGGCAGAGATTTCGTTTGTGGGGAGCATGTATGCCAAGAAGAATGAATATGATAAGTGTAAGGGCGAACTGACACCGTACCTGCAGGGCTATTTTGATGCGGCGCTGCGCGCACAGACCGATGTGTACGGGGAGGATGTCATCGGGGAACTTCTGACGGATGATATCGTACTTAAGCTTGGAGCGTGCCTTTCCTTTGAAAAGGCAAAGGAATCCTTTTCCTCGCTGCCGCTTGCGTTTGCAGTCACACACCTTGGTTTTAAGCTTGCCAACATCGAGCGGACGAAGCTGTTGACACTGCTGTCCGGGCATTTTCCGGTTGCGTTGTACAGTGATGCACCATTGCCGGATGCCGCCGGGATCGATTACCGGGGAACCGTGGACTACTGGACGCAGATGCCGAAGGTATTTTACAACAGCAGGATCAACCTGAATGTCACGATGCGAAATATCCGCACCGGACTTCCGCTTCGGCTGTTTGACATCATGGGCTGCGAGGGCTTTCTTCTGACCAACTATCAGGCGGAGATCGCCTCACTTTTTGAGCCGGGCAGGGATCTGGCCGTCTATGAGAGCTTTGACGACTGCCTGAAAAAAGCCGGATATTATTTAGAACATGAGGATGAGCGCCGCACGATCGCAGAGAATGGATACCGCAAGATATGTGCGCACCACACCTACGACCACCGGATCGCAGAGCTGTTTGAGATCCTAAAGAGAGAAAACTGCCAGATATAAAAATTTGAGAAAATTAACCAGCGGTTTATTGATTTTTTCAGTGGAATCGGATATGCTATACAAGCAAACCGATGGGAAGGAGGATGCCGGAATGGCAAAGGAAACAAAAAAACTGATTGCCAACAACAAAAAGGTTTATCATGACTACTTTTTGGAGGAGACCTACGAAGCCGGTATCGCACTTGCCGGAACAGAGGTCAAGAGCCTTCGGATGGGAAAGGGCAGTATCAAGGAGGCATTTATCCATATCGAGAATGGGGAAGTGATCCTTTACGGTATGCACATCAGCCCATACGAGAAGGGCAATATCTTTAACAAAGATCCGCTGCGCCCAAAGAAGCTTCTGATGCACAAGAAAGAGATACAGAAGATGATCGGAAAAATCGCACAAAAGGGTTACACGATCGTCCCGGTTGAGGTATACTTTAAGGGAAGCCTCGTCAAGGTTGAGGTGGCGCTCGCACGGGGCAAGAAGCTCTATGACAAGCGTGCCGACATCGCAAAGAAGGATATAAAGCGTGAGGCGGAGCGTGATTTCAAGGTTCGCAACCTTGGGTAATTTTAAATGCAGTCCACCGATAGGTGGTGCAGATATATAAGGGCTAGTAATGGTTTCGACAGGGATCATGCAGCTGGAGAAGCGAGTCGTATGGTAATGCGTTAAATGGCCAAATTAAAATTAAACGCTAACGAAAATTTAGCATACGCTGCCTAGTTGCAGCAGTCTGACCTAGGGCACTCACACCTTAGGATTCAGGCTTCGACTTTGTGAGAAACGACACCGGCAAAGCTTTGAGCCGGTGGGCGTAACATGAAGCTACTAAAACCGCAAGGGTGTTTGTCCCCGTGCGGCGGAGGGAATGTCAAATGATAAACTACACTCGTAGAAGGACAGGGAATTGGTTTTTGGACACGGGTTCGACTCCCGTCTAGTCCACTCAAAAAGCCGCTCAAATAGCATGTTTGAGCGGCTTGAATTTTAAAAGGTACTCAAAAAGGTACTCAAATTCCCATCAGATCTTTCCAACCAGCACGACAAGTCCGGCAACCACAAGCGCAATAACCAGATACAGCACCGTTGCAAGGCTGCGCTTGATCAGTACGGATTTCCAAGGCTTTATATAAGGGCTGCCTTCCATGCCCTCGATCACCCAGACCTTACCGTGACCTACCCACAGCCGGTTAAGCACAATGCCGTCGAACCAGTTCATGACCACAAGAAAGAGATAGGACTGAAGATATGCCGTCTTGATTTGATAAATTACTTCTTTATTGTAACATATTGTAGGGAAGCGAAAAGCAGCAACACCTTGTTTTGAGAAAAAATAATCATGTAGCGCGGAGAAAAGAATGACAGAAGAAAAGCAGTTTCATTATTGCTATGTGCTCCGATGCAAGGACGGCTCCTTGTACACGGGCTATACTACAGACGTAGGGCGGAGAGTGTGGGAGCATAACAACAGCGATAAGGGCGCAAAATACACAAAAAGCCGGCGACCATGTACACTGGTACACAGCGAAGCGTTTGACAGTAAAAGCGAGGCGATGAAGCGTGAGGCGGAGATCAAAAAGCTGTCAAAGGCACAGAAGGAAAAACTGATCGCATCGGGCAGCAGATGATTTTAAGTAATTATAAGAAGTAGAGGATGAAAAACATGATGGACAAAGCATTACTAGACAAATATGACAGATTAAAGGATTATCTTGCATCCTTTGGAAGTGTGGCGGTAGCCTTTTCAAGCGGCGTGGATTCCACTTTTTTATTGTATGCAGCGAAGGAGGCGCTTGGAGACCGCGCGATCGCAGTGACGGCTTCCTCCTGCTCATTCCCGGAGAGAGAGCTAAAAGAGGCAAAGGAATATTGCCAGAAGATGGGAATCCGGCACTTTGTTATCAAGTCGGAGGAGCTTGAAATCGAGGGATTTTCCCACAACCCGAAGAACCGGTGCTATCTGTGCAAGCATGAGCTTTTTGAAAAGATCGGAGCGCTTGCAAAAGAGCAGGGGATCAATGAGATCGCGGAGGGCTCGAATCTGGATGACAACGGGGATTACAGACCGGGATTGCAGGCGGTAGCGGAGCTTGGTATCAAGAGCCCGCTCCGGTATATCGGATTTACCAAGCAGGAGATCCGGGAGCTTTCCCAATATTTTAATATCCCGACATGGAACAAGCAGTCCTTTGCCTGCCTGTCCAGCAGATTTCCTTACGGGGATCTCATCAATGAGAAAAAGCTTAAGATGGTCGACCGTGCGGAGCAGCTTCTGCTTGATATGGGCTTTCACCAGCTAAGAGTCCGTATCCACGGAGATGTCGCGCGGATCGAGCTTCTTCCGGAGGAATTTCCGAAGTTTATGGAGGAGGAAACAAGGCTTAGCATCTATAAGAAATTCAAAGAATACGGCTTTTCCTATGTGACGTTGGACGTGGTTGGATACCGGATGGGCAGCATGAATGAAACCTTGGATGTGTCCGGCAGCAACTCCTGAAAAATTGCTGAAAAAATATGCATGAAAACGTATACATAACAAAATGAAATATGGTATGATAACAATAACTTAATTCTATCGGATGACGAGGTGCAGCTATGGAAAATCATTTATTCAACAATTCCCACGTCCTTGCGTGGCTGGAGTATTTTTCCGAGAACACGGATGTGGATTTAGAGCATGTAAAGATTTTGGACATCACTAGAAAAAACAAGAACTTGATCCCGGCGGTAGAGGCACACCAGAGTGTTTTGGTATTTACCGAGGCGGGACATCCGGATATTTTTTACCGTATGTACAATGCGGGACTTGGAGAGTGTACGGTTGTATACAATGAGGGAAGCAACCCGGAGGGCGAGATCAAGCGGGACAAGGTCTCCAATATGATCGACCGCGGGATCAATGCATCCGCAGGAATGCTTATCCTGAATCCTTCCGCGCGCAGTACCATCAAGTTCGGAATGGACAACAGCGCATTTGCCAACGGATCAGTACGCTATGTCGGATCGGAGATCCGTTCCATCATTCTGTCCAAGATGCAGATCAATGAGGGCAAGAACATCTGCGTGATCTCCGGTGAGTCGATCGCGGTCGAGGCGGCGATCCTTGACGGTGAGGGCGAGGTGATCGCGGTGGAATACAACGCCAACGACCGCAATACGTTAGAGGATAACGTTACGCAGTTCGGACTGAATAATGTTACTATTATCGACCATGTGGACGAGAATACGATGCAGGGGCTTGCAGTGCCGGATGTTACGATGCTTGTGGCATCTGCCAGCATGGAGCAGGAGATGCAGTGCCTGCTCAAGCTGAATCCGAATATGGAGTTTGTCATTTATACACTTGATTTTGTTGTTGCGGCTTCCATGCCGGAGCTTTGTAAGAAGCTTGGTATTTATGATCCGGAGATCATTCAGGTGACCGTATCGAAGCTGACAAGCAAAAACACCTACAATACACAGCCGGCTCCGTGGCTGATCACCGGAAAAGCTGGGGAATAGAAATGAACCGGAGGAGCTTACTTCTCCGGTTCTCCTTATGTAAATAAGAACGATTTATGGAGGCAGTATTTTGGATAACGAACATCTACGATATTTAGAGCAGCTCTCCGAGCTGTTTCCTACCATCAGCAGGGCATCTGCGGAGATCATCAATCTGCAGGCTATCTTAAATCTCCCAAAGGGGACGGAACATTTTCTGTCGGACATCCACGGCGAGTATGAGGCGTTTTCACATGTGCTGCGTAATGGCTCCGGAGCTGTGCGCAAGAAGATTGACGACGTATTCGGACATACGCTCGGCACCGCCGACAAGTCTGCGCTCGCGACGCTGATCTATTATCCGCGCGAGAAGATGGAGCTTGTCAAATCGCAGGAGAAGGATATGGAGAACTGGTACAAGATCACCCTGTACCGCCTGATCGAAGTGTGCAAGACCGTATCCTCAAAATACACAAGATCCAAGGTGCGCAAGGCGCTGCCGAAGGATTATGCCTATGTGATCGAGGAGCTGATCACCGAGAAGCCGGAGATCCTCAACAAAGAAGCGTATTACGAGGCGATCGTCAATACGATCGTGGAATTGGGGCGCGCGGAGGAATTTATCGTTGTGCTGTCCGAACTGATACAGGTGCTGGTCGTAGACCGTCTGCATATCCTCGGAGATATTTATGACCGCGGCGCGGGTGCGCATCTGATCATGGACAAGCTTTGCGAGTATCACTCCGTGGATATCCAGTGGGGCAACCACGATATTATCTGGATGGGAGCGGCGGCAGGACAGATGACCTGTGTTGCGACCGTTATCCGCAACAGCATCCGCTATGGCAATCTCGACCTGCTTGAGGAGGGCTACGGCATCAACATGCTTCCGCTTGCAACGTTTGCGATGGAGGCGTATGCCAACGATCCGTGCGAGCGTTTCGTGTTTAAGGTGATCCCGTCCGGTACGAATAACATGGAGAGCGATCTGATCCGCAAGATGCACAAGGCGATCGCGATTATCCGGTTCAAGCTGGAGGGGCAGATGATCTTAAAATGGCCGGAGTATGGCATGGAGAACAGGCTTTTGCTGGATAAGATCGATTATGAGAAGAAAGCGATCCAGATCGGCGATGTTACCTACGAGATGAAGGACACCCTGCTTCCGACCGTAGATCCGGATGATCCATATGCGCTTACGGACGAGGAACTGGATGTGATGAAGCGGCTGTGCTCGTCCTTTTTACATTGCGAGAAGTTGCAGCGGCATATACAGCTTCTGCTGAAAAAGGGCAGCATGTACCGCGTGTACAATGACAACCTGCTCTATCACGGCTGCGTCCCAATGAACGAGGATGGAAAGTTTACAAGTGTCAATATTTACGGAAATTATTACAGCGGTAAGGCATTGTTTGACGTGCTCGAATCCTATGTGCGCAAGGCGTTTTTTGCGAGTGATCCCATTGAGAAGGAAAAGGGCGCTGATATGATCTGGTACATCTGGACGGCACCGAACTCCCCGCTGTATGGACGTGCGAAAATGGCTACTTTCGAGCGTTATTTCTTAGAGGATGAGGACGTGAAGGTAGAACCGAAGAATGCCTATTACAATCTGATCAATGATCCGAAGATCGCAGACAAGATCCTAAAGGAGTTCGGGCTGGAAGGAAACGGCGTGCACATCATAAACGGACATGTGCCGGTACACCGGATGCGAGGGGAAAGCCCGGTCAAGAGCGACGGAAAGGTCATTGTCATCGATGGTGGTTTTTCCAAGGCATACCGCAGCAGAACCGGTATTGCAGGCTACACGCTGATCTACAATTCCTATGGGCTGACGCTCACGGCGCATGAGCCGTTTGTGTCTGCGGAGACTGCCATCCGTGAGGAGATCGACATCGTATCAAAGCGCGAGGCGGTGGAGTACGCAGACAAGCGCATCTTGGTCGGAGATACGGATAAGGGCAAGCGGATGCGGCAGCGGATCAGTGACATCAAGGAGCTGATCGCGGCTTACCAGTCCGGAGAGATCGCAGAGCGCGATAAGTAAGGGGAGCGCCCAAGCGAACCTGCGTGCCTACATGGGTGCAAAGAGTCACGAAGTGACACATTGTTCCGATTGACGGAAAGGAATAAAGCAACAGAGATGACGAAGAATGAACTGGAACAGATCTTAAATGAAGTAAAAGACGGAACGGTTTCCATCGAGCATGCGGTAACGCAGATTAAGATGGAACCCTTCCGGGACATCGGATATGCAAAGGTGGATACCCAAAGACAGCTCAGACAAGGTGAAGCGGAGGTAATCTTTGGTGCCGGAAAGACGGCAGGACAGATTGAGGGGATCGTGCGCACGATGATCGCGGCAGGACAGGAGACGATCCTTATCACCCGCCTGTCAAAAGAAAAGGCGCAGGCGTTGCCGCAGGAGCTGCCACTTACCTATTATGAGGATGCAGAGATTGGGATCGTTGGGAAGATGCCTAAGGCAGATACCAAGGGAACGATCGTGATCGCTACCGGCGGTACAAGTGATTATAAGGTTGCGGAGGAGGCTGCGCTTACGGCGGAGGCATTCGGTAACCGGGTGCTCAGACTGTATGATGTCGGCGTGGCTGGTGTACACCGGCTGCTTGCCAACACGGAGTATCTGATGGAGGCGAATGTTGTGATCGCGATCGCCGGAATGGAGGGCG
Source organism: Lachnospiraceae bacterium (assembly GCA_963612015.1). GTDB lineage: Bacteria > Bacillota > Clostridia > Lachnospirales > Lachnospiraceae > Roseburia. Next base: position 51,453 of record CAVDTR010000006.1, read on the forward strand.
CACTTGCAAGCGTGGTAGGCGGACTGGTCGACTGTCCGGTCATCGCAGTGCCTACGAGCGTCGGGTACGGAGCTTCTTTTCACGGAGTGGCAGCGCTTTTATCCATGCTCAATTCCTGTGCGAGTGGCGTGAGTGTTGTAAATATTGACAACGGTTATGGTGCCGGTTATCTGGCAAGCATGATCAACAAAAGGACGAAATAGAAATGGCAAGATATAGAGTGGACGGTTTTTCGTTTGAGACGGAAGAAGAGGCAAGACAGGCACAAAAGGAATTAGATGGAATTGCACACATACGCACGCAGACGAAAATGAACGATCCCGATGTCATCTTTACGCTATACAATCGTCTGGTGGAGCAGCAGATATTTGAGACTGCGGTAGGAATTGAATTTATGCGGGAGCTGCAGAACTATCTGGAGTCGGTTCCCTATATCAAGAAAGAGGATATTGTGCCGATCCCGGTTCCAGATAAGGGACTTGACGAGGAAAGGCGGCTAAAGGAGGAACAGCGCGCCGCGCGCAGACAGCAGAAGCTGCAGCAAAGAGCGGGCAGTGAGCAGGTCTACCGCAAGCGCTACCGTATCACCGGGGCGCTGTGTGCAGTGCTTGCTGCGATTGTGGTCGGGATGTTTGCGATCACCTATATCAGCGGTAACAGTACCAATATTTTCAATTATGAGCAGAAGATCATCGATAAATACGAGGCGTGGGAGCAGGAGCTGTCGCAGCGTGAGGCGGATGTCTTACGGCGCGAGCAGATCCTGCAGAATCAAATGAATCCATAGAGGGAGAGAGAACATGGCAAAGATAAAAATTCTGGTGGTGGACGACGAGAGCCGTATGCGCAAGCTTGTCCGGGATTTCCTCGTCCGCAAAGACTATGACGTACTCGAAGCCGGAGACGGCGAGGAGGCACTGGACATTTTTTATAAAGACAAAGAGGTTGCCCTGATCATACTTGATGTTATGATGCCGAAGATGAACGGCTGGGAGGTCGTGCGCGAGGTGCGTGAGAACTCCAAGGTTCCGATCATCATGCTGACCGCAAAAGGCGATGAGAGTGACGAACTGATGGGCTTTGATCTGGGCGTGGACGAGTATATCGCAAAACCGTTTTCGCCGAAGATCCTTGTGGCGCGCGTGGAGGCGATTCTGCGCAGGACAAGCAAGAGCGAATCGGACGAGACGCTTCTTGAGATGGGCGGGATCGTTTTGGATAAGTCCGCGCATCAGGTTACGATCGATGGCAATCCGGTGGATCTTAGTTACAAGGAGTTTGAGCTTTTGAACTACTTCATGGAGAACGCGGGCATTGCATTGTCACGCGAGCGCATTTTGGATTCCGTGTGGAATTATGACTACTTTGGAGATGCGAGAACCATTGACACCCATGTGAAGAAGCTGCGCAGCAAGATGGGCGATAAGGGCGATTTTATCAAGACGATCTGGGGCATGGGCTACAAGTTTGAAATAAACTAGACATAGATAATTATAATAGTGAAAGGATGAAGAAGGCGGCAGATTCGGGAAGAAACTGCCGCTTTTGCTCTGGAAATATATTATTTCTTGATATACGCCTCAAACCCATCGGAGTAGACCTTGCTTCCATCGGCAAGAATCCACATCGCCTCGGTGTCGGAGAGGGAGGAGACAAGTGCCTGCCCCTCGTCCAGAGTCATGTTAAACAGCGCGGTGGAGAGCGCGTCCCCGATCCCGGCATCCGTGTTTAGGACGGAGACGGACAGGTAATCATCCTCCGGGAACAGCGTGTCCGGGTTGATGATGTGATGGTATTTCTTGTCGCCTACATAGTAGAAACGCTGGTAGGAGCCGCTGGTGGCGAGCGCAAGGTCGGTGATGGATAAGATCTCGGAATAGCTCTCCTCGGAAGAAAGATCCGGGTTCTGTACAGCGACCGTCCACTTGCTGCCATCCGGCTTAAGTCCGATGGAGCGCACATTTCCACCGACATTGAGGGAGTAGTGATCCACACCCATAGCAATCAGATCCTGCACGATGCGCTCGATGGCGTAGCCCTTTGCAAAGGCACCGACATCGCACTTGAGCAAAGGATCTGCGTAGTAGATGGTAGATGCCTCCTCATCGATAATAATGTCGTCAATGTTGCAGTGCTCGGATGCCTCCGTAAGCTCCTCCATAGTCGGAACGGACGCAAGGGAAGGATCAAGGCTTGCCTCCTCGCGGTGGTCGTGCCAGATGGAGAAAACCGCGCCCATCGCAAAATCGGTCTTGCCGTTTGTGAGGGTGTAGATTTCCTTTCCAAGCTTGAAAAGCTTGATCATATCCTCATCCACAACGACCGGAGCTGTGCCGGCATCGCGGTTGACGACATAAAGGCTGGTGACATCGGTGAGTGAGTTGTAATTATCGTAAAGGCTGTCATAGCGGGCAAGTTCTTTTTCAATATAGCTGCACACCTCGTTAAAGTGTGCTTCATCTTCATCGTACCCGACAACCGTTGTTGCCGTATCAAAATAGTCGAATATTATCTGAGTCCGTTTGGTTGAATCTGTGTCTGCCGATCCTGCGGAATTGTTCTGACAACCGCAGAAAAGGAGCGCAGTACATAGGATAAGAAGTAAAAACGTATGCTTTTTTGCTGTCATAGATAACCTCATAATAATCAAAAAACGGGAGGACGGTATGCGTCCTCCCCGAATGTTTGTTACGAAAAACTATTTTGCGTTAGCGATTGCCTTTGCAACAACTTCCTGGAATGTGTTGATGGCAATGGTGCAGGATGCAACAAGATCAGCATCAGCGTCAGTTGCTACTGCATTTCCCTCTTCGTTTACAGTTGTTGCTATTCCGGTAACGCCATCGGAATCCTTGCCTACGATATAGTTCTCGAATGCGGTGGTTTCTTCATACCACTCACCAACAGATCCGCCGTAGGTAACCATGTTGTAGTTCTCTTTTAAGCATTTCTTGGTGTCAGTAAAGTCAAATGAGGTTTCCTCACCAGCGGTGTTGAAAGAAATCTTCGGCTGAATCGCATCGATAAGGTCTGCAAGGATCTTGCCGTTCTCATCAACTGCAACAGCAGCAAAGTGAGAGTACATATTAGCAGCACCGTCAGCATCTGCGCTTGCAGAAACAGAAGAAGCATCAATCTCGGTGATAACGCCAAGACCTAACTTGAAGGACTTTGCGGAGAACTCTTTTGCAAACTCATCGTTGCAAGCCTTTACGATAGCTTCCTGGAATGCGGAGATGTCCATTGTACATCCTGCAAGGATAGCTTCATCAGCAGCAACATTGTGTCCTTCTTCGTTAACAGTTGTTGCAAGAGAAGCAACTTCGTCAGCAGTCTTTCCTACAACCTGCTGCGCAAAGAAATCAGCCTGCTCATTCCACTCAGCGATAGCTCCGCCGTAAGCAACCATTCCGTAATCGGAACCCTTTTCCTGCTTAGAACGAAGATCAACGCTTGCTACATCACCAAGAACACCTTCCTCATCACTGAGCTTTGTCTGTGCTACATCGAGAGAGCAGGATACGATCTTGCCGTCAGCATCGGTAACAACAGCTGCAACTGTCGCATCAACCTGCGCGTTGCCGGCAGAAGTAGAGTCACTTACGACAATACCCATACCTAATTTACTGGTTGCGGACGCAGAAGAACCACATCCGGCGAGAGAAGCTGTTGATGCAAGCATAGTAGCTGCAAGAAGAACTGATAAAACTTTCTTTTTCATTAAATTTCCCCTTTCTTATATAAACATAGTATAGCCCTAATTTTAGGACACGATTACTAGTATATAAAAAAGAGAAAGTGCTGTCAATAACGAAAAAGAATAAATATATCATTTGGAAGCTATGTTCTTAATTATGTACATTTTGGCAAAACCGAATCTGTTGACTTCGTTTCTTTCGGAGAATATAATTATGATAATATTCATCAATAACTTTTTTGTGAAATTATTGATGTCAAAACTATACAGGAGGTAATGATCATGCCTTTTTTCAAGATGAGCGGAGTACATGCTCCACATGCGAAGAACACGGCAGAGATGGAGCCGGTGCGTATGCCTGCGCCTGCGAGCGTAGTTATTCCTATGAATATGCACATCGGTGCACCAGCGAAGCCAATCGTTAAGGCAGGGGATATCGTGAGCGTCGGACAGCAGATCGGAGAACCGGGCGGTTTTGTATCTGTTCCAGTCTATGCTTCGGTATCAGGAAAAGTCACAAAGGTAGACAAGGTGACAGGTGCAAATGGCGCGAGTGCCGATGCAGTCTACATCGAATCAGATGGTGAGATGAGACCGTTCGAGGAACTTAAAGCACCGACAGTCAATGATTTTGACTCATTTATTGCCGCAGTAAAGAACAGCGGTGTTGTAGGACTTGGCGGAGCGGGATTCCCGACAGCTGTCAAGCTTGGTGTCAAGGATCTTTCCCAGGTTGAGGAGGTCTTATTAAACGGAGCGGAGTGCGAGCCGTTTATCACCAGTGATACACGGACAATGATCGACCGTACCAAGGATCTGACAGAGGGTATCGCTCTTTTGGAGAAGTACCTTGGTGTGAAGAAGATCATCATCGGTATCGAGAACAATAAGCCACAGGCAATCGCTAAGATGCAGGAGATTGCTGCTGCGGATGCTGCAGTTACGGTGAAGGTTCTTCCGAGCATATTCCCGCAGGGTGGTGAGAAGGTTCTTATTTATAAGCTGACCGGAAAGGTTGTTCCGGAAGGAAAGCTTCCACTTGATGTCGGATGCATCGTTCTTAACGTGACAACACTTGCTACGATTGCTGCCTACGTCCGCACAGGTATGCCACTCGTTGAGAAGTGCGTTACTGTGGATGGCTCTGCTGTTGCAAGCCCGAAGAACGTCATTGTTCCGATCGGTACATTATATAAGGATGTTTTCGAGTTCGCAGGCGGATTCAAGGAGAACCCGAAGAAGGTGCTCGCAGGCGGACCTATGATGGGTATCGCAATGCCGAACCTTGAGCAGCCGGTACTCAGCAACTGCAACGCGATTCTTGCATTCAATGCCAAGGATTCGGTAAGACCGGAGGAGAACCCATGTATCCGCTGCGGTAACTGTGTCAACCATTGTCCGCTCGGACTTAACCCAATCGAATTTGCCAAGGCGTTAAATGCGAAGGACTATGATGAGCTTGCACGCTTAAAGGTCAACCTTTGCATGGAGTGTGGCTGCTGTGCATTCAGCTGCCCGGCTAAGAGAAATATTGTTGCCCGCAATAAGCTGGCAAAGAGCCAGCTTCGCGCTTATCAGCAGAAGCAGGTAGCAAAAGAGAAAGAAAAGGAGGCTTAATACAGATGGAAGAGAATCTTATTGTATCCGTTTCGCCTCATGTGTTTTCAAAGCGTACCACCAAGAACATCATGCTCGATGTGATCATCGCACTTGTTCCGGCAGCAATCGCTTCCGTGATCATCTTCGGACCGAGAAGTATCGCGGTTATCGCAGCTTGTGTGATCAGTTGTGTGGGATTTGAGGCATTATTTAATGTAATCGTAAAGAAAAAGCAGACGATCGGGGATCTGTCAGCGGTTGTCACAGGACTTCTTCTGGCACTCAACCTTCCGGTATCGATCCCGATCTGGCAGGCAGTAGTAGGATCTTTTGCAGCGATCGTTGTTGTAAAGAACTTATTCGGAGGTCTTGGCTTTAACTTCGCTAACCCGGCGATCACCGGACGTATCATCATGCTGATCGCATTTACCGGAACCATGACCGCAGCAGCGATGCCAACCGTTGTAGATACAGTTGCATCTGCAACACCGCTCGCGCAGCTTGCAGCCAAGGAAGAGGTAGGGGGATCCCTGCTTGATATGTTCCTCGGTGTGCGTGGCGGAGCACTTGGAGAGACCTGCGCACTTGCGCTTTTGATCGGTGGCATCTATCTGATCTGCCGCAAGGTCATCACCTGGCATGCGCCGGTGGCTTTCCTTGGAAGCGTGTTCCTTCTTTCCCTGTTATACACAGGAAGTTTTGAGACTGCGATGTTTTATCTGTTTTCCGGCGGTGTGTTCATCGGTGCATTTTTCATGGCAACCGACTATGTTACCACGCCGACCACGCATCTCGGACAGTTTGTATTCGGACTTGGCTGCGGACTTATCACATGCCTGATCCGTTTCTGGGGAAGCTATCCGGAAGGCGTATCATTCTCAATCCTTCTTATGAATATTTTGACTCCATATATTGAGAAGCTTACGATGCATAAGCCGTTTGGAGGTGTTGCAAAATGAAATTAAACATAAAGAGTGTAGTTGTACTTACTGTTATCTGTATCGTCGTTTCTGCAATCCTTTCTGTGACCAACTATTACACAGCTCCGGTCATTGAGGAGAACAAAGCGGCAGCAGCAAACGCCTCCCTTGCAATCGTTATGCCGGATGCGGCAGGCTTTGAAGAAATCGAGCTCGGCGAGGATGCACCGTCGACCGTACAGCATCTGTACAAGGAGACAAGTGGTCTGGGTTATGTTGTGACACTTGCAACCACCAGCCAGTATTCTTCCGGAGATATGGGTATCACTGTTGCAATCGGCACAGATGGTACGATCACCGGAATCACACTTACCAGCTATTACGAGTCTAAGGATTTTGGATCTGATTATCCGCAGACTTACGTTGGAAAAGACTCTGCGTTGAACGGAATCGATACCTTTGCGGGTGTAACCTATTCTTCAACCGCACTGAAAGAGGCAATCACCGATGCATTTAATGTACTGATCTCCAGCGGAGCGGTAGCAGAGGGAGAAAAGAGCGATGATCAGCTTGCCGCTGAGGTTATGCCGATCGCCCTTTGGGGAGCTGCTGATTCCCTTGGCAACGCTCAGGTTACAGAGACCGATGCCAACGGATTTGACGCTGCTTATGTAGCGAACAATGATTGCGGCTACATCGTGGTTGCAACCACAGATGCAGGCAAGGTCGTATGCGCAGTCAATGCGTTTGGCGATGCTGCATGCTATGACCTTGAGGGCAACCCGACCGATGGCCCGGTTGATGAGATCAAGGCTGCATTCCCGGCACTTGCGGATACAAACGCAGAGTCCAACTTAAAGAATGCACAGAAAGCAGTCGGAGAGGGCGTGGAGCTTACCCCAATCGAGTCTGTTCCTGCATTCGGATGCATCACCGGAGCATTTACTGCTGAGGTGGACGGACAGACTATGTATGTATTTAATGCAAGACCGCTTGGCTATGCAAATGAAGTTATGGAGATGGCAATCGTACTCGATGCGGATGGCAAGATCGTAACTTACCGCACGATCTCTGATCTGATCCTCCATGAAGAATACTACTCAACACATGACCTGACAGATAAGGATGCTTACAAACAGCAGTTTATCGGCCTTGATGATGACACCTATTCTTCCGACATTACGGCTGTTTCCGGTGCTACATTTACAGCAAATGCAGTTGACTCTTCCATCAAGAGTGCATTTGAAGCCTACAAAGCAGTAAAGGGGGCAAACTAAGATGAAAAAATCATCCATTTTCTTAAAAGGACTTATTAAAGAGAACCCTGTACTGGTGCTGATTCTTGGTACTTGTCCGACACTTGCGACAACGACCAGCGTGATCTCTGCCGTGGCAATGGGACTTGCAGCAACCGCGGTTCTTTTCTGTTCCAACATGGCAATATCCGCACTCCGGAACATCATTCCGGATAAGGTGCGTATCCCTTGTTACATTGTTGTGATCGCAGGATTCGTAAGCGTTGTCCAGATGCTGATGCAGGCGTATCTGCCGGATCTGTATGACATGCTTGGTGTATACCTTGCACTTATCGTTGTAAACTGTATCATTCTCGGACGTGCTGAGATGTTTGCCCGCAAGAACGGAGTGATCGATTCTGCACTTGACGGACTCGGAATGGGTCTTGGATTTACGATCGCACTTCTTCTTATGGCTACCTTCCGTGAGGTAATCGGAAACGGAACATTTGCCGGAATCGCCATTCCTGGTCTTTCTGAATTCAATATTCCGATCCTGACCGCTTCACCGGGTGGATTCTTTGCATTCGGATGTATTATCGCACTGGTAGCAAAGATTACCGATAAGCCAAAAACAAAGCTCGGCTGTGCCGGCTGTCCTTCCGCAGAGGCTTGTGGAAAGCTTGGCTGTGCCGAAGAAGAAAAGGAGGAGAGCGTAAATGTTTAAGAGTCTTCTTGTCATACTGATGTCTTCGGTTCTTGTTGACAACTATGTTCTTTCAAAGTTCCTTGGAATCTGTCCGTTCCTCGGCGTTTCCAAGAAAACAGACCAGGCAGTCGGAATGGGATGTTCTGTTATCTTTGTCATGTTGCTTGCAACGGTTGCAACATGGCCGATCCAGACCTACCTGCTCGATCCGAACGGTCTTGGATATCTGCAGACGATCGTGTTCATTCTTGTTATAGCTGCACTTGTACAGCTTCTTGAAATGATCTTAAAGAAGTATATCCCGACGCTGTATCGTTCGCTGGGGGTATATCTTCCGCTTATTACAACAAACTGTGCTGTTCTCGGTGTTACCATCAACAACATCTCTGACGGATATGGTTTTGTGGAGTCCCTTGTAAGCTCTTTGGGATGCGGACTTGGTTTCCTGCTTGCAATGTGGTTATTTGCAGGCGTAAGAAGCCGTGTTGAAGTTGCAATCCCGCCGAAGCCTTTCAGAGGTGTACCGATCACACTTGTTTCTGCTTCCATCGTTTCCATGGCATTCTATGGATTTGCCGGAATCGTTGAAGCATTGTTTGCATAGAGGAGGGACGTATTATGATAAATGCTGTACTTATTGCGGTTCTCCTTGTTGCAGGGGTAGGACTTATCGCCGGTGTGCTGCTTGCGGTTGCTTCAACCGTATTTGCAGTACCAGTCAATGAAAAGGAAACAGCAGTCCGCGATGTACTTCCGGGGGCTAACTGCGGTTCTTGCGGATATTCCGGCTGTGATGCGTATGCAAAGGCACTCGCAAGCGGCGGGGATGTTCCGGCAAACCTCTGCCGTCCGGGTGGACATGATGCACTTGTTGCAATTTCCGAGATCCTCGGCATCGAGGTTAAGGAAGCTGATCCGGTTGCTGCGTATGTACATTGCGGCGGTGACTGCGACAAATGCAAAGAGAAGTCAGAGTATCAGGGACTGGAATCCTGTGCATCCGCAAAGATGCTGTTCGGTGGACCGAATGCATGTACATATGGATGTCTCGGATGTGGAGACTGCCAGAAGGTATGTGAGTACGATGCAATCTGCATCGAAAAGGGCATTGCACATATCAACAGAGATCAGTGTGTTGCCTGCGGTATGTGTGTAGAGACCTGCCCGAACCACCTGATCGAGATCCTTCCGAAGAAGAAGGTCGCTGCAGTGACCTGCTCCAACCAAGAGAAGGGTGCTGTTGTCCGCAAGGAGTGTACCAACGGATGTATCGGCTGCATGAAGTGCCAGAAGAACTGTCCGGCAGGAGCAATCACGGTAACTAACAGCCTTGCACATATCGATTACACGAAGTGTACCGGATGTGAAACCTGTGTTGAGGGATGTCCGGTCGGCTGTCTTAAGATGATCTAACGGATCAATGACAATCCAATAAGAAACGGGAAGTTTCCCGAAGTAAAATCGCTGGGATCGTAGGATCCCGGCGATTTTTGCTTTATCAGCAGGCGTTTTGTGAAGAAAGTGTGTTTTATTCCCGGATGCATTGCATATAAGGGGACAGTTTGCTAAAATTGATGGGAAATTAGAAGTGATCGTGGGTAATTGCGACCATTTGCGGCAGGAGCTGATTGAAATTGAAAAAGAAAGAAACATCAGGAAATAAAATAAGAAAACACGCAAGCATCAAAGTGAAGCTGATGCTTGTTATGACACTTTTGGTAGCCGGAACGATCTTTTTGTGCTGGTTCTTCATCAATACATGGCTGGAGCGGTATTACATCTACCAGAAGCAGAATGAGCTTGTAAACAGCTATAATTCGATCAATCAGGCGGGAAGCGAGAATGCGCTGGAGTCAAAGGAATTTACGTTGCTTTTTAACAACATCTGCTCGACCAAGAACATCGATACGATCATCATCAGCGCGGAGCGGCAGATCATCCTGTCCTATTCGCCGGATGACAAAGCGTTCCGCAACCAGCTTGTGGAGATGATGTGGGGAGTCGGCGCTATCGGAGAAAAGACGCTGCGATCCACGGATCACTATACGATTCAGGAGCAGACAGACGCGACGACCGGATCGGAGTGCATCGCGTTGATCGGTACGTTGACAAACGATGATTATATTTATATGAAAACACCGCTCGAGAGCATCCGGGAGAGTGCGAAGAGTACGAGCCAGTTCTTTCTGTTTGTTGGGATCGGAGCAACGATTATATGCGTTGTGATCATCTATTTTGTGGCAAAATCCATCTCGCAGCCGATCCAGGAGCTGAGCAGCCTTTCCAAGCGCATGTGCAATCTGGAATTTGATGCGAAGTTCGAGCCGAAGTTCCACAGCAGCCGGGAGCTTGAGACGCTCGGAAGCAATATGAACGAGTTGTCGGAGACACTGCAGCAGACGATCGGCGAGTTAAAGGGCGCCAACAACGAGTTGAAGGATGATATTGCCAAGAAGGAAAAGCTCGATGAGATGCGCAAGGAATTTCTTTCCAATGTGTCACATGAACTGAAAACACCGCTGGCATTGATCTCCGGTTATGCGGAGGGATTGAAGGAGTGCATCAACGATTCGGAGGAGAGCCGTGAGTTCTATTGTGATGTGATCATGGACGAGACGGACAAGATGAACCGCATGGTCGGAAAGCTTCTGACGCTGAACCAGCTTGAGTTCGGAAACGAGCGTGTGGAGATGAGCTGCTTTGATATTACGGAGCTGATAAAGGGCGTGGTCAACGCGAACACGCTTCTTGCGGATCCGGACGGAATCACGATCAGTTTTGCACAGGACGAGCCTGCACATGTGTGGGGCGACGAGTTCAAGGTAGAGGAGGTCATCACGAACTACCTGAGCAACGCCATGCATTATGCGGCGGGAGCAAAACAGGTGCGCATCTATTACGAGCAGCATGAGAATCTGCTTCGCGTGTGTGTATACAACAGTGGCAGCAGCATTCCGGAGGAGGAGCTTGACAAGATCTGGATCAAGTTCTACAAGGTCGACAAGGCAAGAACGAGGGAGTATGGAGGAAGCGGCATCGGGCTGTCCATCGTAAAAGCGATCATGAACTCCATGCATCAGGAATGCGGTGTCTACAATGTCGAGGATGGTGTTGTGTTCTGGATGGAGCTGGAGCGCAACAATTAACCAATAAGCTGTTGCGATTGTTACAAAAATATGGTACATTGTTCATGTTAATAGGTGAAAATTGACAAAGGAGCGCCAATGAAAAGAAAAGGATTTCGCTTGCTGGCACTTTTCCTTCTGCTGGCACTGACACTTTGCGGGTGTGGAACCGCAATGTATGAGCTGACAGACGAGGAGGAACGCATAATTACCCGGTACGCCGCATACGTTGTCGCAAAACACAATATCTACCAGAAAGATGGTATGGTCTCTGTCAACCCGGATCTGATCGATGGTGAGGAGGAGACACAGGCACCGGCAGAGGAAGAACCGAAGCCGGAGGAGGCGACACAGCAGCCGGATGTGGAAAGTGGCAGCGCGACAGACTATGAACAGCCTGCGGCAGGCTCTGTGACGATGGCGGAGGCGATCGGGTACGGTGACCAGCTTAGCATTACATACAATGGATATGATGTGACGGACAATTATCAGGAGGGCAAGGTATACTCTTTGGATGCGCACTCCGGATACCGGTTTGTCATTACAAAATTTACAGCAAAGAATGTCTCCGGCGCATCGCTAGATGTAAATGTGCTGGACAAGAATCTTTCTTTCCGGATGTCCTATGACGGCAAGACGTGGGTGAAGGAGGACGTAACCCTCTTACTCTGCGATCTTTCCACCTATACGGGGACGATCGGGATCGGTGAGAGCGTAGACCTTGTGCTGCTGTTTGAAGTGAAGAAAGATGCAGCGGCAGGCCTCGGTGACCTTACGTTTTCCGTGGACAAGGATGGCGACAACTATCGTATTGCACCATAAATATAAAAATTGAGCTTTTTTAATAAAAAAATAGACGGATTTGTCGAAACTATGCTATAATCAAACTAATAAAGAATTTTAATGCATCGTGATAATATGAGCTTGGGAGGGAAGATATGGATACAAATATACTTTTGGAATCAGGAACGAACGAACTGGAGATTCTGGAATTTGCACTAGAGAACCATCATTATGGAATCAATGTTGCAAAGATCCGCGAGATCTTACAGTATCAGGAGGTGACTCCGGTTCCGAATACACATCCAAGTGTTGAGGGCGTTTTTATGCCGAGAGATACGATGATAACAGTCATCAGCCTTAAGAAATGCCTAAATCTCGGCGAACAGGAAAAGAATGGATTATTCATTATCACGAACTTCAATAAGCTCGATATTGCATTTCATGTAGATGAAGTTATCGGTATCCACCGTGTGTCTTGGGAGGACATCATCAAGCCGGATTCCACTTTGAACGGACAGGATGGAAGCGTTTCTACCGGTGTTGTCAAGATGAATGACAAGCTGGTGGTTATCCTTGATTTCGAGTCAATAGTATCCTCCATCAGCCCGGAGGTAGGACTTCGCATGAACGATATCGACAGTCTTGCTGAGAGAAAGCGTTCTGATTCCCCGATTCTGATCGCAGAGGATTCACCGCTTTTAAGCAAGCTGATCACAGACTGCTTAAAGAAGGCAGGATATGCGAACCTGATCGTTACTGCGAATGGACAGGAGGCATGGGACAAGCTCTGTGAGTTTAAGGCAGAGGGAGATGCACATGACAAGGTTCACTGCATCATCACCGATATCGAGATGCCACAGATGGACGGACACCGCCTTACGAAGCTTGTTAAGTCAGACGATAGGTTAAAAGATATTCCACTTGTTATTTTCTCTTCCTTGGTCAATGAAGAGATGAAGAGAAAGGGTGAGCAGCTCGGCGCAGATGCACAGCTCACCAAGCCGGAGATCGGAATGCTGGTAGAAGCAATCGATCATCTGATTGCAAAGAGAAACTAACATAGAGAATTTTAAGTAGGGGGATGTGGTGGCTTCATCACATCCCTTAATGAGTTATACAACATCCTGTTACTGGAGAACATGAATGAGTAATAAGACATCGGAAAACTATCTTGACAATTTATTGGATTCCATTACCGATATGGGCTCGAAAAAGAAAACGCCTGAACCGGAGACAATTTCTCCGGACGTTTCCCTAGAGTCTGGAAAAATGTCGGATGATGAGTTTTTCAGAGATTTTGAGGCAGAGCTGGAATCCGATTCGTACAAGGACTATTTTGCGGATTTTGAGCATGAATTAGAGGAAGAACAGAATAGCCAGTTGGAGATTCCGACGGAAAAGTCCGGTGTGCCGGATGACATCAGCTCCATTTTAAAAGGAATCGAGGATAACTCCGGTGGAGCTGAGGAGATCCCGGATATGCCGGAGCCTACGATCAGTACGCCGGAGGAAATGCTTGCAGGACTGGGAGAGTCTGAACCGGAGCAGGAGGATATACCGGTGGTCGAGGAAGCGCCGGTAATGCAGGAGATACCTGAGGCACCACAGCTTCAGATGACGGATGCCGGTGAGCCGGATCTGTCCGGGGAAGGTGAGGAGGATCTGCTTGCGATGCTCTCAAAATCAGGAGACTTGGGGGATATCGGCGATATGTTAGGCGATGATCCGAATAAAGCGCCGCTTGGTGACACGGACGAGTTTGAGCAGTTTGCCAGAGCGCAGATGGAGCAGCAGGAGCAAGAGACGGAAGTTGCTACACCGGATGCCGGGGAGGAACCTTCCGGGAAGAAGAAAAAGAAGAAACCGAAAAAGGAAAAAGTAAAGAAAGAAAAAGCCAAAAAGGACAGTGGTGCAGACGATAAGGAAAGCTTTACTGACCGGCTTAAGAAGCTTTTATTTGGCGAGGAGGAGGCAGAGGATGCTCCGGCAGGCATGTCGGAGGGCGTGCTCCTTTCCGATGAGAACGCTGATATATTGAGCGCGATCGAGGCAGAGGAAAAGGGCAAGGCTGCAAAGCCAAAGAAGGAAAAGAAGAAAAAGGAAAAGAAACCAAAGGGACCGAAGCCAAAGAAGCCACCAAAGCCGCAGAAGCCGTCAAAGCCTAAGAAGGAAAAGCCACCGAAGGAGAAAGACCATACGCCGCCGCTTCCGAAAGGACCGGTCATCATGATCGCGGTGATGGTTGTATCCATGACACTTTTTGTCATGCTTGGGACGAATCTGCTCAGCTATTCGGCAGCGGTCACCAAGGCGAAGGATGCGTATAGTCAAAGCGATTACACCGCTGCATATCAGCAGCTTCAGGGAGAGAAGATTGCTTTTAAGGACGAGGCGCTGTACAATAAGCTGTCTGTCCTGGCGGCTGTGTCCAGTGAGTATGATGCATATCTGACATTTGCGGATTATGGATCTGCGGATATGGCATTTGACTCTTTGATCTGCGCGGCAGGACGCTATGATCTGAATTTAAAGACCGCGGTTGAGTTTGAGTGTACCGACGAGCTTGACGGGCTTCGTCAGAAGATAGCCGAGACGCTTGCCGACAAGTACGGCATGGATATGAACGAGGCGATCGAGATGTACAACCAGAGAAACCGGACAGAATACACCATCATTTTACATCGCAAGATGCGAGCGTTAGGATTAGAGTAGACGATTATGATAGCAATTATTGATTACAATGCAGGTAATTTAAAGAGCGTGGAAAAGGCACTTCACTTCCTGGAGCAGCCTTGTGTGATCACGAGAGACCGAGGCGAGATCCTTGCGGCGGATCATGTGATTCTGCCAGGTGTCGGCGCTTTCGGCGATGCGATGGAGCAGTTGAAAAAGTATGAGCTTGACAAGGTGATCCGTGAGGTCACAGAGCAGAACAAGCCGTTGCTTGGAATCTGCCTCGGTTTACAGCTTCTTTTTGAGAGCAGCGAGGAAAGTCCGGGCGTTGAGGGACTACATATCCTGGACGGACAGGTGCTTCGCATCCCGGACAAGGAAGGACTTAAGATCCCGCATATCGGCTGGAACTCACTGTCGTATCCGAATCAGGGACGGCTGTTTGCCGGCATCCCGGAGGATGCGTATGTGTACTTCGTGCATTCCTATTATCTGAAGGCTGCCGATCCGTCCATCGTGTGTGCGGTAACGGAGTACAGCACCCACATTCACGCGGCGGTTGAAAAGGGGAATGTTTTTGCATGCCAGTTTCATCCGGAAAAGAGCAGTTCGGTCGGATTGCAGATCCTAAAGAATTTTACACAGGTTTAAGGAGGCTTTGGGATTATGTTTACCAAAAGAATCATTCCATGTCTGGATGTGAATAACGGCAGAGTGGTAAAGGGCGTTAATTTCGTAAACTTAAGAGATGCCGGAGATCCGGTCGAGATCGCAAAGGCGTATGATAAGGCAGGCGCTGACGAGGTGGTTTTCCTCGATATTACCGCATCCTCTGACAATCGCAACACGGTTGTGGATATGGTGCGGCGCGTGGCGGAGAATGTTTTTATCCCGTTTACAGTCGGAGGCGGGATACGGACGGTGGACGACTTTAAGATGCTCCTGCGCGAGGGGGCGGACAAGATCTCCATCAATTCTTCCGCGATCAACACACCGGAGCTGATCGGCAATGCTGCGGACAAGTTTGGAAGCCAGTGCGTCGTGGTCGCGATCGATGCCAGAAAGCGGGCGGACGGAAGCGGCTGGAACGTATTCAAAAATGGCGGAAGGGTGGACACCGGACTGGATGCGGTCGAGTGGGCGGTCCGGGCGAATAAGCTCGGCGCAGGCGAGATCCTTCTTACCAGTATGGACTGTGACGGAACCAAGGCGGGATATGACATTGCGCTTACGAAAACGATCGCAGATGCGGTGTCTATTCCGGTCATTGCATCAGGCGGAGCGGGAACCAAGGAGCATTTTTACGAGGCTTTGGTCGATGCACATGCAGATGCGGCACTTGCAGCGTCCTTATTCCATTACAAAGAGCTTGAGATCATGGATTTGAAGAACTATCTCGCAGAGCGCGGCGTATCCGTGCGCAGATAGGAGATGAGATAAGATTATGGCAATGATAACCAATGACTGGCTTCCGGCGGTGGAAGCCGAATTTAAGAAACCGTACTACCGGACGCTATACCAGTATGTGAGGGACGAATACAGCCGGGCAACCGTATATCCGCCGGCAGACGATATTTTCAATGCGATGCATTTTACCCCGCTAAGCGAGGTAAAGGTGCTGATACTGGGACAGGACCCTTACCATGAGCCGCATCAGGCACACGGATTATCTTTTTCCGTGCCGCAGGATCAGAGTGTGATCCCGCCATCTTTGCAGAACATTTACAAGGAGCTGTCGGATGATCTCGGCTGTTATGTTCCGAACAACGGCTATCTGAAGAAGTGGGCAGATCAGGGCGTGCTGCTATTAAACACCGTGCTCACGGTGCGCGCACATCAGGCGTTTTCCCATCAGGGAAAGGGCTGGGAGCAGTTTACCGACGCGATCATCTCTGCGGTCAATGCGCAGGATCGCCCGATCGTATACATGCTGTGGGGCAAGCCGGCGCAGAGTAAGATCCCGATGCTAAACAACCCGAAGCATCTGATCCTCACGGCATCGCATCCAAGTCCGTTATCTGCATACAGAGGCTTTTTCGGATGCAGGCATTTTAGCAAGGCAAACGCCTTTTTGGAGGAGCACGGACAAAAACCGATTGACTGGCAGATCGAAAATGTGTAAACTTTTCTTGGAAATTGCCGATATATAGGATATCAAGGATGATGTTTATTTTCAAAGGAGTGATAATATGACGATTTCCGGTATGAATGCAAATGGAATATCCAGCTTGTTTTCCGGCTTAAACAGCAGTTCTTCGAGCGGCGGAATGTTCGACGTGAACATCTCTGATTATGGTCTGATCCGCAGCGGCTCCTACTATAAGCTGATGAAGTCCTACTATGCGAAGGATACATCCAATATCCAAAAGACGAAGGACACCTTTAGCAACAAATACAATACCTCAACGTCCAAGGAGTCCAATTCTACTTTGACGAAGATCAAGAGCGGAACGGACGAGCTTAACGAGAGTGCAAAGGCTCTGTATTCCAGCAATGCAAAGGCCTTCAAGAAGGTTACCAAGACCGATGAGGATGGCAAGATCTCTACGGATTATGACAGAGACGCGATCTACAAGGCAGTGAACAGCTTTGTGGAGGATTACAACAATGTGATCAAAGCCTCCGGCAAATCTGATGCGGATGGAATCGCCCGCACAGCGGCTTCCATGGCCAACATGACCAACCAGAACGCAGACTCTTTAAAGGCTCTTGGAATCAGCATCAACAAGGATAACTACACCTTATCGATCGACAAGGACACCTTTATGAGTGCAGATGTATCCAAGATCAAAAGTGTATTTAACGGCACCGGTTCTTATGCGTACAGCGTCGCTACCAAGTCCTCCATGCTCAACTATCAGGCAGAGCGCGAGGCAAGCAAGGCAAACACCTACGGAAGCAGCGGAAAGTATTCTTCCAATTATTCCTCCGGTTCCATATTCAACGGATACTTCTAAAACCGAATTCAACATCGTACTTTACGAGAGTGTGAGAGCGTAACCGCGTTTTCACACTCTTTTTATGTTCACAAAGATATGTGAAAAAGAAAAGAGTGTAAAAACGCGGCTGCGCCTTTACACTCTTTGAATGGTCTAGTTAGTTGGATTCGGCTTCGTCGTCGGCAGACATTGAGTATACCTGACGCTTTCTTGCCATGACATCGCTCTCTAAGTATTCATCGTAGGTGGAAACCTTGTCGATCATGCTGCCGTCTGGCAGAAACTCGATGATGCGGTTTGCGGTTGTCTGTACGACCTGATGGTCACGGCAGGCAAACAGGATGACACCGGAGAATTTGATCATACCGTTGTTAAGTGCGGTGATGGACTCCATATCCAGGTGGTCGGTCGGCTCATCGAAGATCAGGACGTTGGAAGCCTGGATCATCATGCGGGAGAGCAGTACGCGGACACGCTCACCACCGGAGAGCACGCGCATTTTCTTGACACCGTCCTCACCTGCAAAAAGCATTCTTCCGAGGAAACCGCGGACGTAAGTTGCATCCTTGATCTCGGAATACTGGGTAAGCCAGTCAACGATCAGGTCATCGGTGGAGAAGATGGCGGTGTTGTCCTTCGGGAAGTAGGACTGGCTGGTGGTTACGCCCCACTTGTAACTTCCGGAATCCGGCTCCATCTCGCCTGCAAGGATCTTAAAGAGCGTTGTCTTTGCAAGCTCGTTGCCACCGACAAAAGCGATCTTGTCATCGTGTCCGACGATGAAAGAGATATTGTCGAGGACTTTGACACCATCGATCGTCTTGGTAAGACCATCAACGGTGAGGACTTCGTTGCCGATCTCGCGGCTCGGACGGAAGTCGATGTACGGATATTTACGGCTGGACGGTTTGATCTCGTCAAGCTGGATCTTTTCAAGTGCACGCTTACGGGAGGTTGCCTGCTTGGACTTGGAAGCGTTTGCGGAGAAGCGGGAGATGAACTCCTGCAATTCCTTGATCTTTTCTTCCTTTTTCTTGTTGGCTTCCTTCATCTGGCGGACGAGAAGCTGGCTGGACTCGTACCAGAAGTCGTAGTTGCCGGCGTAGAGCTGGATCTTTCCGTAGTCCATATCTGCAATGTTGGTGCAGACTTTATTTAAGAAATAACGGTCATGGGAAACAACAATGACAGTGTTCTCAAAGTTGATCAAAAATTCCTCTAACCATGCGATCGCATCCAGATCTAGGTGGTTGGTCGGCTCGTCGAGGAGCAGGATGTCCGGATTGCCGAACAATGCTTGTGCAAGAAGAACCTTGACCTTGATGGCACTTGGCATATCTGCCATCAGTGTGTAGTGATCCTCGGTAGGAATGCCAAGACCGTTTAAGAGGGTGGCAGCATCGGACTCGGCGTTCCAGCCGTCCATATCTGCAAACTCAGCCTCAAGCTCGCTGGCACGGATACCGTCCTCATCGGAGAAATCCTCCTTCATGTAAATGGCATCCTTTTCCTTCATGATGTCATATAAACGTTGGTTTCCCATAATTACAGTATCAAGTACGGTGTAAGCGTCGTACTTGAAGTGATCCTGCTGCAGGAAGGAAAGACGCTGTCCCGGTGTGATCACAACGTCGCCGCTCGTAGGCTCAAGCTGACCGGACAAAATCTTTAAGAAGGTGGACTTGCCGGCACCGTTCGCACCGATCAGACCGTAGCAGTTCCCCTCGGTAAATTTGATGTTCACTTCTTCAAAGAGTGCTTTCTTACCCAGACGTAAGGTGATATTGTTTGCACTAATCATAGTTATTCCTTTCTATATCGCGTCTACTATTTTCACAATCGTTTCTTATTTTAACGTATAATCGGCAATTTGCAAGCCTTTTATCTTGGAAAAGGGAAAAAATGATGATATAATCAAATTTATTAAGCGGATTTTGTAAGAACGGAAATGCCTATGGGGAAGGCGGCATTTTTGGAAGAACGTATGAAGTATGGGGGAATTATGGACTGGCATCTACTATCGGAAACCAACCTTCCGGTCGCAGCGGCGATGATCAAATGCGGCACGGAGTGGAAAATCAAGGACGTAAACAACACATTTGCGGAGTTTTGTGGGATGCAGAGAGAAGAGCTGATCGCTCTTGTCGCAAGGGAGAGGGCGGCGCTTTTTGCACCGCAGGATGTAGCTGCGTTTGAGGCGGCACTTGAACGGGCATCGGATGGAGTGCAGACGGAGAAGTTCATGATGCGCATCGTCGACAGCAAAAAACAAAGCAGATGGGTGCGCGTTGCAATGTCTTTTTATTGTACATACAACGCGGTACCTTATGTTGTTGTGTTCTTTTTTGATGCGCAGGAAGAGAAGGACATGGAGCAGCGGCTTGCGGCGCTTTTGGAGAAGGAAAAGCTGCTGCAGGAGGAGGCAAGGCGCGATTCCCTGACGAAGCTTCTGGATAAGGAAGAGACAAAGCGGATGGTAAACCGGGCAATCGAGGCGCACCCGGAGGATGCGTACACCATGCTTTTGATCGATATCGATAATTTTAAGCAGATCAATGATACCTTCGGGCATACCTACGGCGACACGGTCATTCTCGATGTTGCCTCCATGATCCGGGAAGAGTTCGGAAAAGAGGATATTGTCGGGCGCATCGGCGGGGATGAGTTCTTAGTGTTCATGACGCGGGCATATCTTGCGCAGGGCATGGAAAAGGCGCAGATCCTTTGCTCTAATCTGGAGAAGGAATACACTGGGGGAAATGTCACCAGAAAGATCTCCGTCAGTATCGGCATTTCTTCCTACGGCAAGGATGGAAAAGATTACCGGAGCCTTATGGAAAAGGCAGATCATGCGATGTACCGCGTGAAGAAGTCCGGCAAAAATTCATTTGAGATCGCAAGAAGTGAGGATGTCGGACCGCTGCGCGAGGATACGAAGGCGGTTGAGCGGCGCGGCGAGATCAACCGGAGCGATAGTGAGTTTTTGTCTTTTGCGGTAAGTCTTATGACGCATGCGCGCAATATCGACGGTTCTTTGAACATACTCTTAAAGTATATCGCAGAGCGGATGGGGCTGGAGCTTGTGGGCGTTTTTGAACATGCGGCGGATGCGCCGGAGATGGTTCTGACCAACTATTACAGCAGCAGATACAGCTACTATGACAAGACCACTTTTCCAATGGGTGCGCAGACAAGCGATATGAATGTTGCGGAATTTCGGGTTATGACCGGTCTGCACATCGGGGAATATCCGCTGCTGGAGCAGCTTTTGAAAAACGGACAGGACAATTATACGGAGACGACATGCTCGGTTGCGGTTGCAAAGTTTGAGTATGTCAACGGCAGAACAGGGGAGGTGGCGTATCTTGCACTGGATGAGCAGGGAGTTTTGAGTGAGAGTGCAAGGACGCTGCTTCAGGAGCTGGGGCGCATCATCGGAATTTTTGTCTCACTCCGTTACCGCATGGACGAGTCAAAGGCACAGATCCGGCATATCCAGATGTGTGACCAGCTCACGGGAATGTATACACTTGAGGCATTTAAGAGCAAAGTGCCTGAGATCATCCGCAATCCGCAAGAAGGGAAAACGTATTTTCTGGAGTATCTGGATATCAACAATTTCGGCTACATAAATGATAACTACGGCTATAAGGTGGGCGACAACGTGCTTAAGATGTTTGCCTCCGATTACATGATGCAGGATTATTTTGAGATCGGGTGCCGTCTGTATTCGGATTTCTTTGTGATGCTGCTAAAGGCGGATGACATCGAGCAGTTTAAGAAGAATGTGATGGCACAGCACCAGCGGTTTGCGAACATCCAGAACCACCAGTATCCGAGCTGCAGCATGAGCATTTCCTGCGGTGTATATCAATACGGGCAGCGGATGATCGATGTGGAAAATGCCATTGAGAACGCGACGATGGCATGGAAGATGGCAAAGCAAAAAAGAAGCAAAGAGCCGGTATTCTATGACGATGAATACAGAAATGCGAGGACGCGGGAAAAGCAGGTGGTCGGCGAGTTCTATGAGGCGCTGTACCGCGATGATTTCCGGATGTACCTGCAGCCGAAGTTTGCCTTTGGAAGCCGCGAGGTATATGGTGCGGAGGCGCTGGCAAGATGGCAGAAGCCGGACGGAAATCTTCTGGCACCGGCAGCTTTTCTGGCACCGCTGGAACAGATCGGTTATATCATGGAGCTGGACTTCTATATCTTTGAGGAGCTGCTTAAGACCATGACACGTTGGCAGGCACAGAACCGCAGGAAGATCATTGTTTCGACCAATTTTTCCGGCAGACACTTTGAAAGCGGCGTGGATGCGTTTTTAAACCGGATCTGTCATATCCTGTCAAAGTACAGTGTCTCACCGAAAAATATCGAGATCGAGGTAACGGAGAGTGTGCTGATCCGCAACTTGAGCAATCTGCAATACTGCATCGACAAGCTGCATGAGATCGGTTTCCGTGTGGCAATCGATGATTTCGGAACCGGCTATTCGTCCCTGTCGGCGCTGATGGACATTCCGGCAGACGTGATCAAGATGGACAAGAGCTTTATCGATAACGGTTTTGAGGGAAAACGACGTGACCTGATCGTGGAGATCGGGGAGCTGGTGCGCTTATCGGGAAAGGAGATCATTTTTGAGGGGGTTGAGACAGAGGAGCAGGAGCGGCGGCTGATCGACTGCGGTTATCGCAACGGACAGGGGTATCTGTGCAACCGCCCGATCACGATCTCAGAGTTTGAAAAGCTTTATTTTTAGTTTCGCTGTTTGGCGGATAATAACGCATTGTTTCTAATTTTGAACAGTCGAGACTGTTTACACTTGATAGGCTTAGTGATAATATTATATCATAACTTGAGTGTGCAAATAGTCACATTCGAAGAGAAAAAAGGAGGAAATACAATGCCTAGAGCAAAACAATCTATGGATGGAAATACCGCTGCCGCTCATGTAGCATATGCCTACACAGAAGTAGCCGGAATCTATCCGATCACACCTTCTTCTCCAATGGCTGACTCTGTTGATCAGTGGGCTGCAGCCGGACAGAAGAACATCTTTGGCAGCACTGTCAAAGTCGTAGAAATGGAATCAGAAGCTGGTGCAGCAGGTACCGTACACGGTTCCCTTGCAGCAGGCGCACTTACCACAACATTTACCGCATCTCAGGGTCTTCTTCTTATGATCCCGAATATGTATAAGATCGCAGGTGAGAACCTTCCTTGCGTATTTGATGTATCTGCACGTACCGTATCTACCCACGCACTGAACATTTTCGGTGATCACAGTGACGTATATGCTTGCCGTCAGACCGGTTTTGCAATGCTTTGCGAGACCAACCCACAGGAAGTTATGGATCTTTCTCCAGTTGCACATCTTGCAGCTTTAGAGGGAAGAGTTCCGTTTATCAACTTCTTTGATGGATTCCGTACTTCTCATGAGATCCAGAAGATCGAGAAGTGGGATTATGAAGATTTGAAGGAAATGTGTCCGATGGATGCAGTTGCTGCATTCAGAGCACATGCGCTGAATCCGGAGCATCCGGCAGCTCGTGGTTCTCATGAGAACGGAGACGTATTCTTCCAGCATAGAGAGGCTTGTAACTCCTTCTATGATGCACTTCCAGCAGTAGTTGAGAAGTACATGAACAAGGTAAATGAGAAGCTTGGTACAGATTACAAGCTCTTCAACTACTACGGAGCAGAGGATGCTGACCGCGTAATCGTGGCTATGGGCTCTATCAATGACGTAGCAGAGGAAGTTATCGATTACCTGACCGCTAAGGGTGAGAAGGTCGGACTTGTTAAGGTTCGTCTGTATCGTCCATGGTCATCACAGGCTCTTCTTTCTGTTCTTCCAAAGACCGTTAAGAAGATCGCTGTATTAGATCGTACAAAGGAGCCAGGTTCCCTTGGTGATCCGTTATATCTTGATGTTGCTACCACACTTCGTGAGGCAGGACTCAACGATGTAGTTCTCTGTGGAGGACGTTACGGACTTGGCTCTAAGGATACTCCTCCTTCATCTGTATTCGCTGTATACAAGGAATTAGAGAAGGATGCTCCAAAGCCACGTTTCACCATCGGTATCGTCGATGATGTAACCAACTTAAGCTTACCAGAGGTTAAGCCGGCTCCGATCACTTCTGCACCGGGTACCGTAGAGTGCAAGTTCTGGGGTCTTGGCGGAGATGGTACCGTAGGTGCTAACAAAAACTCTACGAAGATCATCGGTGACCACACAGATAAGTACATTCAGGCATACTTCCAGTATGACTCTAAGAAGACCGGTGGTGTTACCATTTCTCACTTACGTTTTGGTGACAAGCCGATCAAGAGCCCATACTACATCAACCAGGCTGACTTCGTTGCATGCCACAACCCATCTTATGTTGTTAAGGGATACAAGATGGTTCAGGATGTTAAGCCGGGCGGAATCTTCATGATCAACTGCCAGTGGACTGACGAAGAACTCGATCATCATATGCCTGCAGCAGCTAAGAAGTATATCGCTGACAACAACATTCAGCTTTACACCATCAACGCAATCGACAAGGCTATCGAGATTGGAATGGGTAAGAGAACCAACACCATTTTACAGTCTGCATTTTTCAAGCTTGCAAACGTTATGCCGATCGATGAGGCTGTTGATTTCATGAAGCAGGCAGCTAAGAAGTCTTATTCTAAGAAGGGTGACGCAGTTGTAGAGATGAACTACAAGGCAATCGATGCCGGTGTAGACGCTGTACATAAGGTAGAGATTCCAGAGTCTTGGAAGAATCCGGCTCCGGATGCTGCTAAGCCAGAAAAGACCGGACGTGCTGCAACCGTTAAGATGGTAAATGACCTTCTTGATCCGATCGCTCTTATGGATGGCGATTCTCTTCCAGTTTCTGCATTCAAGGATATCGCTGATGGACAGTTCGAGACAGGTGCTTCCGCATACGAGAAGCGTGGTACTGCCGTAACCGTTCCTGAGTGGGATGCACAGAAGTGTATTCAGTGTAATCAGTGTGCATTTGTATGTTCACATGCAACCATTCGTCCATTCTTACTGAATGAGGATGAAGTAAAGGCTGCTCCGGAAAATACAAAGCTTGCTGATATGAAGCCAAAGGCTGGCGCTTACAAGTACACCATGAGCGTATCTCCGCTTGACTGTATGGGATGTGGTGAGTGTATCACCGTATGTCCGGTTGGCGCGATCGCTATGGTTCCGCAGGAGTCTCAGGCAGCAGAACAGCCGGTATTTGATTATCTCGTTGCAAATGTTACCAAGAAGACCGATGCAGGTATGAACGACCTTACTCCTAAGGGATCACAGTTCAACCAGCCACTCCTTGAGTTCTCAGGATCTTGTGCAGGTTGTGCAGAGACCTCTTATGCAAGACTTATTACACAGCTCTTTGGTGAGCAGATGTACATCTCCAATGCAACCGGATGTTCTTCTATCTGGGGTAACCCGGCTGCTACATCACCATACACAGTCAACATCGAGTCTAAGAAGGGACCAGCTTGGTCTAACTCTTTGTTCGAGGACAATGCTGAGCATGGACTTGGAATGTATGTAGGACAGAAGTATCTCCGTGAGCAGGCAATCGAGCATGTAACTGCATGCGCTACAAGCGACAAGGCATCTGCAGAGCTTAAGGCTGCTTATGATGAGTTCATGGCTACCAAGGATAACACCAAGGCGAACGTTGCTCCTACCGCAGCTCTTATCGCTGAGTTGGAGAAGGCAGCAGCAGCTGGATGCCCGGATGCAAAGGCAGCTCTTGACAAGAAGGATTACCTCGGCAAGAAGTCTGTATGGATCTTCGGTGGTGACGGATGGGCATACGATATCGGATTCGGCGGATTGGATCATGTACTTGCTTCCGGCGAGAACGTAAACGTAATGGTATTCGACACCGAGATGTACTCTAATACAGGTGGTCAGGCTTCTAAGGCTTCCAACATCGGTGAGGTTTGCCAGTTCGCAGCAGCAGGTAAGGAAATCAGCAAGAAGTCACTTTCTGAGATAGCTATGAGCTATGGATATGTATACGTTGCACAGATTGCTCTTGGAGCAAACATGGCTCAGGCTGTTAAGGCAATCGCTGAGGCTGAGGCTTATCCGGGACCATCACTTATCATCGGTTATGCACCTTGCGAGCTTCACGGTATCGCAAAGGGTGGTATGAACCACTGCCAGGATGAGATGAAGAAGGCAGTAGCTGCTGGTTACTGGAACCTGTTCTCATTCAACCCGGCTCTCAAGGCTGAAGGCAAGAATCCATTTACTCTTACCTCTAAGGCTGGAGATGGATCTTACCAGGATTTCCTGAACAACGAGGCTCGTTATACTCGTCTGATCAAGCCATTCCCAGAAAGAGCAGAGAAACTCTTTGCTGAGTCTGAGAAGGTTGCAAGCGAGCGTTATACACATTTACAGAAGCTCGTTGCTCTCTACGGAAACGAGGAATAATAAACAAAATGTCTTCGGACATTAAGGAGGCTGCCCTAATAGGGCAGCCTCCTTTACGCTTTATAGGAAATTTCTTTTCCTATAAAGCAAAAATGCTCCGCAGGGATGCGACCCGTGTGGAGTTGAAGATGCACTTGCGTGCCCACACGGGCGCGCAAAGAGTCACAAAGTGACTTTTTGTTCTTAGATTTAGCGGAAAAACCCGTTTTCTTTGCAAAAAATGTAAAAACTGTATTTTAACGATTTACAAGAAACATGGGAAATGGTAAAATAAAACATAATATAGATACAATATGTGGAGGTCGCTCCCGATGGCAGGACGATTTAATTTATTCCAATTAAATACGAATTTGCGCCGCCATCCGAATTGCAACAAAAAAGCAGCGACAACACCGATAAATAAATCAACCAGCGGAGTAAAGGGTAAGATGGAAAACTTTGAGAAGGAAATAACGATTATTGGACAGAGTGAGCCTGCTCGCAGATCAGAGGCAGATGCCTGGGCTGATGCGTTAAAGCAGATGGGCGAGCGTGTTCCGGATACACAGGAGTATCGCAGACAGCCACAGGAGGAAACGGTTACACAGAAGCCGGAAGCAGAAGAGACTTCACAGATTGTGACACCGGCGGCTGGATCCAATGAGCCGGCACCACAGGCAGATGCAGAGTTTACCGAAGTGCAGGATGATTTCCTTCTGGCTCGCATCGATGAATTTAGAGAGAAAGCGCAGCAGCTCCAGCAGCTTTTGCGCACGAAGGAAGAGAAGGCAGAAGAACTTCAGCAGATTGTCAATGAGCGCAGCGACAAGGCGGAGGAACTCCAGCAGATCGTAAACGAGCGTCAGGAAAAGGCGGATGGAATTACCGCTGAGGTCGCAAAGCAGATCAATTATATGGCAGACAAGGTAGATGCAAAACTGGATGCTTTGGATCAGTCCATGGCGCGGATGCAGAAAGCGTCAGAGGCGGCTGCCAACACAAGAGCGCAGGAGACGAACCGTGCGATCCTTCAGATCACAGAGCAATTCGGAGAGGTTAAGCAGGTTTCCGACAAGTTAGACGAGATAAAGAGTGAGCTTTCCGACAAGATCGACGCAACAAAGGATACGCTTTCAAGCAAGCTGGATGAGACAAAGACCGAGCTTACAGAGAAGCAGGATACAACCAAGAGCGAGCTTTCCGATAAGATCCACACCGAGAGCGTACAGAGCTATCGCAACACACAAGAGCTTATCAAGAACCTCGACAATCATCTGAACAAGATGGAGGATCTGGACAAGAAGATCAGATCGACCAAGTCACTTGCAACAACGATTGTTGTTCTTACGATCCTCGATATTTTGGGTGTCGCAGCGGCAGTGGTACTTTCGCTTGGTATTTTTTAAATAGGAACGATAAAATGCAATTCCGCAGGATGATGAGGAGTTGCATTTTTTGATAGGAGATTTATATGGAAGAAAGATCAATTTGGGTGGTCGGTCACCGGCACCCGGATACCGATTCAATCTGTGCGGCGATCGCGTATGCAGATTACAAGAACCGGCTCGAAGCCAAAAATCAGACGATAGATGGCAAGAAGAACAGATACATTGCCAAAAGAGCCGGCAATGTCAATGCGGAAACCGCGTATGTTTTGCAGTATTTCGGTGAGGAAGCGCCGGAGCTTATCAGCGATGTCGGCACACAGATCCGGGATATTTCCATCCGAAGAACAGAAGGGGTAAGCAGCCATATTTCCATGAAAAAGGCATGGGAGATGATGAAGATCTTAAAGGTGGTAAGCCTTCCGGTCGTAAACAATCGAAATCAGCTTGAGGGCTTGATCGTTACCGGGGATATTGCAAAGTCCTACATGGATGTGTACGACAATTACGTTCTTTCCACGGCGCGCACGCAGTACAAGAATATTGTGGAGACGTTGCAGGGGAAGGTGCTTACCGGCAATGAGCACGGCTATTTTGTCAAGGGCAAGGTGGTTGTCGGAGTCGGTACACAGGAAAACCTCGGAGGGAGCATCGAGCCGGATGATCTGGTCATCCTCGGCGACCGCGAGGAGGCACAGCTTCTTGCAATCGAGGAGAATTGCAGCTGCCTGATCGTGACCAACGGGCTTGAAGTGTCGCAGGAGGTCATTAACGCTGCGGCTGTGCGGGATGTGGTCGTGATCAGTACCCCGTATGAGACGTTTACGGTGGCGCGCCTGATCAATCAGAGTATGCCGATCAAGTTTTTTATGACAAAGGACGATATCATTCATTTCCACATGGACGATTATGTGGATGAGGTGCGTGAGGCGATGACGAAGATAAGACACCGCGATTTCCCGATACTCGATGAGAATCAGAACTACGTCGGAATGATCTCCAGACGTAACCTCTTGAGCGGACAGAAAAAGCAGGTCATTCTGGTGGATCACAATGAAAAATCGCAGGCGGTCAGCAATATCGAGGAGGCGGAGATCCTTGAGATCATCGATCATCACAGACTCGGAAGCCTTGAGACGATCGCTCCGGTATACTTCCGCAATCAGCCGCTTGGCTGTACCTCAACGATCATTTATCAGATGTATCAGGAACAGCAGATAGAGATCGCAAAGCCGATCGCGGGACTTTTGTGCGCCGCAATTCTTTCTGATACGCTCATGTTCCGTTCGCCGACCTGTACACCGGCAGACCGGGCAGCGGCAGAGACGCTTGCACAGATCGCAGAGATCGATGTGACGGAATTTGCGCAGAAGATGTTTGAAGCGGGAAGTGACTTTGAAAATAAGACGGATGAAGAAATCTTTAATCAGGATTTTAAAATTTTTCATTCCGGGGATATCAGCTTTGGCGTTGCGCAGATCAGCGCGATGAGCCAGACAGAACTTGCAAGAGTAGAGGAGCGGGTTGCCCCGATCCTGCCGCAGATGCTCTTAGAGAAAAAGGTCGAAATGATCTTTGTGATGCTGACCGATATTTTGGAGGAATCCACAAGACTTATCTTTGTGGGAGAGGCTGCAAAGAGCGTGATCACCGATGCATTTGGCGCACCGGAAGGGGATGAAATCGAGCTTAAGGGCGTTGTTTCCCGAAAGAAACAGCTCATCCCGGCACTGATGAGCGCGCTTGCAGAGCGGTAGCTATCGCTGCTCGCGGGGCGTGTGTCCGAACAGCTTGACATACGCGCGTGAAAAGGTGGAATAATTTTTAAAACCGCACTCATAGCAGGCGGTGGTTATCGGAACGCCGGAGGCGATCAGGTCGCGGGCTAAGAGCAGCCGTTTTGTGGAGAGATAGTTCCCGATGGAATAGCCGGTCTCCTCCTTGAAGGTGTGCATCAGGTAGTAGCGGTTGATGTAGAAGGTGTCGGCAAGTTTCTCGATGCTGATGTCATCGGCGAGATGTTCATTCAGATAATTCAATACGGTAAGGATTTTCTGGTTGGAAGATGAGGTTGGTATATACTCGATTCCATCCCGGAGAGCCGCGCGGTTGAGCTGTATCATAAATTCTAGGAACAGAATGTGGTGATACAGCTCATTTGCATATTCGTCGCTCTCGAAGGATTGCAGGAGCTGGCGGATGATCTGACCGAGATGGCTGCTCTCAAATGCCGGAACGCGCAGAACATGCGAATGGTTGCCATGCGCCCGCTGCAGGCACAGCGAGAGATCGGCGTTATCCTGCCGGTACTGATCCAGAAAATTCTGGGATATGTAGATGATGATGCGCTCGTAGGTAGAGTTGTCCAGTAGCACTGGACGATGTACCTCGCCTGCCGGAATAAATACGATGTCGTTCGGGCGCAGACCATACGAGCGCCCCTCAATCTGATAGGAAACATTTCCTTTCAGAAAAATGAGGACTTTATGAAAATCGTGGAGGTGAAAATCAACCTCTTTCATGTTGGTGTCCACAAGATGAAAGATACGGAAATTGGAATCTAAATATCCTGTTTTTTCATAAACCGACATAGTGTTCTCCTTTTGGCAGTTCGCCTGTTTGTCACTTCTTACATATTATATCGGGAAAGCACGATTTGCAATAAAAATAACACATAATGTATTTATTACATAAAAAGTGCGGGCTATACTAGAATTAGTGGGGCAACTTTAAACGAACAATGTCCGGAAAATCTGGATGAAAATATAGAAAACAGGAAGGGGCAGGAATATGAAGTTTACAAAAATGCATGGATGCGGAAATGATTATGTGTATGTGAATCTGTTTGAGGAGGAGATTGCAGATCCGTCTGCACTTTCTATTGCAGTCAGTGACCGGCATTTCGGAATCGGATCTGACGGACTTATCACGATCGGACCGTCGGAGGCTGCGGATTTTAGGATGCGCATTTACAACGCGGACGGCTCGGAGGCTGAGATGTGCGGAAACGGCATCCGCTGCGTGGCAAAGTATGTGTACGATCACAAGCTGACCGACAAGACGGAAATCTCCGTGGAATCGGGAGCCGGGATCAAATACCTGACACTCTACACGGAAAATGACAAGGTTGCAAAGGTTCGCGTGGATATGGGAGAACCGATCTTAGAACCGCAGAATATTCCGGTGATTGCGGATCACAGCCCGGTTGTAGATGAACCGATCACGGTTGGGGATAAAGAGTGGCGCATGACCTGCGTATCTATGGGAAATCCGCATGCGGTAATTTTTGTGGACGATGTTGAGAATTTTCCGCTTGAAACTTACGGACCGCTTTTTGAACATCATGAGCGTTTCCCGAAGCGTACAAACACAGAGTTTGTACAGATCATTTCAAGAACGGAAGCTGCTATGCGCGTCTGGGAGAGAGGATCTGCCGAGACGTGGGCATGTGGAACGGGAACCTGTGCAACGGTCATGGCATGTATCTTAAACGGGCTGACCGAGGACGAGGTGCTCGTACATCTGCGTGGCGGGGATCTGTTAATTGCATACGATAGAACAAACAATCACATTTATATGACAGGACCTGCTACGGAAGTGTTTAACGGCGTATATGAGGCTTAGGAGGAAAATAAAATGCAGATAAAACAATTACTGGAACGGATGGAGTACACCGTACTGTGCGGAAGCATCGAGACGGAGATCACCACATTGGTATATGATTCAAGAAAGGTGGAGAAGGGCTCTGCGTTTGTATGTATTTCCGGAACTGTTCGTGACGCACATGACTTCATTCCGGAGGTTGTGGAAAAAGGGGCAGCCGTCGTGATCGTCGAGAAGAATGTGGAACTTCTTCCGGGAGTCACATACATTAAAGTAGATAATTCAAGAAAAGCACTTGCGTACATGTCTGCGGCATATTTCGGGTATCCGGCAGAACATATCAAGACGATCGGCATAACC
Organism: Lachnospiraceae bacterium; assembly: GCA_963612015.1. GTDB lineage: Bacteria > Bacillota > Clostridia > Lachnospirales > Lachnospiraceae > Roseburia. The sequence goes on from CAVDTR010000006.1 coordinate 82,930, forward strand.
GGAACCAAGGGAAAGACAACGACAACCTATATGGTAAAATCGATCCTTGACGGTGCAGGAATAAAGACAGGACTTATCGGCACAATCGAGACGATCATCGGCGACGAGCATATCCCTTCTGCCAATACGACACCGGAGTCCTTTATCGTACAGAAGTATTTCCGGAAGATGGTGGATGCGGGGCTGGATGCTGTCGTGATGGAGGTTTCCTCCCAGGCGTTGATGCTTGACCGCGTTGCAGGATTTGTCTTTGACATCGGTGTATTTACGAACCTTGAGCCGGATCATATCGGAGAAAATGAACATAAGGATTTTGCGGATTATATGCATTGCAAGAGCCTGTTGTTCCAACAGTGCAACATTGGAATCTTCAACGGCGACAGCGAGCATCTCGACGGAATCCTAAAAGGGCATACCTGCAAGGTGCTGACCTTTGGCTACGGAAGCAGCAACGATCTGCGCGCGGAGAATGTAGAACTCTTAAAGGATAACGGTTCGCTTGGTGTTAAGTACCATGTTGCCGGAACGGCTGATTTTGATGTGGAGGTCAATGTGCCTGGTACATTCAGCGTGTACAATTCTTTGACCGCGATCGCCATCTGTGAACAGTTTGCAGTACCGACAGAAAAAATTAAAAGTACATTAAAGAATATACATGTAAAGGGAAGAATCGAGCTTGTGCCGGTATCTCCACATTATACGATCATGATCGACTACGCGCACAATGCAATGGCTTTGGAGAACCTTCTGACAACGCTGCGCGAGTATGAACCGGGACGGCTGGTATGTGTGTTCGGCTGCGGCGGAAACCGTGCAAAATCCCGCAGATATGAGATGGGAGAGGTGTCTTCAAGACTTGCAGACCTCACGGTCGTTACATCCGATAATCCTAGAAATGAGGAGCCGATGGACATTATCGCGGATATCCTCATCGGTGTGAAGAAGCAAAACGGAGCGTATGTTACCATTCCGGACAGAAAGGAAGCAATCGCATATTGCATGAAAAATGCAAAGGAGGGCGACATCATCGTGCTTGCCGGAAAGGGACATGAGGACTATCAGGAGATCAAGGGTGTAAAGCATCACATGGATGAGCGCGAGTTGATCGCGGACATTGTCAGGGAGATGGAGCAGAAATAATTTTTTGATTTTTTAAGGAGAGATTGGCATGGAGGTCTTTACAGGATCAGGAGTGGCACTTATTACGCCTTTTAAAGAGGATAAGCAGGTCGATTATGAGATGCTGGCGACCTTAATTGACCGACAGATAAACGGACATACGGATGCGATCATCGTATGCGGAACGACCGGGGAGCCGGCAACACTGTCACCGGAGGAGCGGACAAAGGTGATCGATTTTGCGGTAAAGAGAGTCGGAAAACGTATCCCGGTAATCGTGGGAACCGGCGCAAATAGTACCGAATGCGCAGTCGAAAATGCGAAGGAGGCGCAGCGTCTTGGCGCGGATGCGATCCTTGTCGTGACACCTTTTTACAACAAGGCTACACAAAAGGGACTGTATCTGCATTACAAGATGATCGCGGATGCGGTGTCTCTTCCGGTGATCATCTACAACGTCCCATCGCGAACCGGATGCAATATACTTCCGCAGACAATCAAAGACATTGCAGATTCCTGTGCGAATATCGCAGGAGTGAAGGAAGCATCTGGCAATATCAGCCAGATTGCCGATCTGGCAAAGCTGGTGGGTGACCGGGTGGCAATCTATTCGGGAAATGACGACCAGATCGTTCCGATCCTTTCCCTTGGAGGAAAGGGCGTGATCTCTGTGCTGGCGAATGTATTTCCACAGCAGACACATGATATGGTTGCGTCATATCTGGATGGCAATACGAAGGAGGCTCTGCAATTACAGCTTGCGTATCTGCCGTTTGTCCATGCACTGTTTTCGGAGGTCAATCCGATCCCGGTAAAAGCGGCAATGGAAGAGATCGGTTATCCATGCGGTGGGTTGCGGCTACCTTTGACAGAGATCGAGGATGCACACCGGAAGGTGCTGGTCAATGAATTACATAAGCTAATAAAATCTTGATTTAATATAGAGAAACAATTATGGGAAAACAGAATTGGAAGGGCGGCAACATGCTGAATCCTGTGCCTGCGGTTATGGTCAGCGTGGCAGATGCAGCCGGAAAAGACAATATTATAACGATCGCGTGGGCGGGAACTGTCTGCACAAATCCGCCGATGGTATCCATATCCGTGCGCCCGGAGCGCTATTCGTATCACATGTTAGAGGAGAGCGGGGAATTTGTGATCAATCTGACAAACGAAGGCTTGGTAAAAGCGTGTGATTATTGCGGCGTGACGAGCGGGAGAAACGTTGACAAATTTGACGCGATGCATCTGACGAGACTGCCGATGCCGCATGTGAAGGCTCCGGGAATAGTGGAGAGTCCGGTCAATATGGAGTGTCGCATCGTGGAGAAAAAGCCGCTTGGAAGTCATACGATGTTTTTAGCAGAGGTGGTAGGTGTCACAGTGGAAGATTCCTATATGGATGAAAACGGAAAATTCCACTTAAACGACACCGGACTTGTCATGTATTCACATGGTCAGTATTACAGTCTCGGAGAGCTGCTTGGCTCTTTTGGATACAGTGTAAAGAAAGCACGCTAGTTTAACAGCGTGTCCATCAGATAGGCGTAAGCGTCTCTGCTGTTCTGCTTCCAGTGGGCACAGATGCTTTCTGCCTGTTCCTTTGTGTTTACCTGAAGTGTCAGGTCGATAATGGTATCGCCATCATTTTTGACCTGACAACGCACCTCATATTTCTGGTTCCGCAGTCTGCGGTAGTCGGACATGATCGAATTTTCCTGACGAAATTCCCACTTGTTCTGTTCAAAGTATGTGCGAACATCTTCTTCAATTCCCTCTGTGATCTTCTCACGGAAAAATCCAAGCGTCTCTTTGCCAGCGGCAGTGAGTGTGTATTGTGTGGTCGAGCGCACGGTGTTTGCCTCGATCAGTTTGGCCTCGACGAGATTGCCGATCACCTCCTGCACACGGAAGTAGTCTGTATATTCCTGTTCTAAGAAAAAGTTGGAGAGCTGTGTGTTGGAGAGCGCAAAGCCCGCGCGGTCTAACATATAGAGGATTGTCAATTTATATATGGTAAATGGTTCAGCCATTGTGATATTCCTTTCCCTGCCAGCTATCGCGCTCGGCGAAGTGGCGATTTAGTGTATTCAGTACGTTCTTTTTGTCGGCGCTCCACATCGGAGCGATCAATAAATTCTTTGGACCATCGCCGGTCAGACGGTGGATGACCATCTGCGGCGGCAGCATTTCCACGCAATCGATCACAAGATCACAGTATTCCTCCAGTGTAAAAACAGGAAACGGATGCTCCTTGTACATCTGTGCGAGAGCCGTCCCTTTTAAAACATGAAGTAACTGCAGTTTGACACCGGCGACACCGGAGCCGGCAATGTATGCAACCGACTGCTTCATCATTTCCACAGTCTCGCCCGGAAGCCCTAAGATCAGGTGGGCGATCACCGGAATCCCGGCTGCACCAAGCCGCGAGAGTGCATCGGAAAACTGTGCGAAGGTCGTTCCTGTTTTCATGCGGGCAAGCGTGTCATCGAAGATGGTCTGCAATCCAAGCTCCACCCAGACCGGCTTGACCTTGCTTAAGTCGGCAAGAAGTGCAATGACTTCATCGCTTAGACAGTCGCTTCTGGTGGCGATGGAGAGTGCAACAACATCCGGACAGGCAAGCGCCTCCTCATAGATGCGGCGCAGCTTGGAAACCGGGGCATAGGTGTTGGTAAATGCCTGAAAGTAAGCGATAAACTTGCTGCAGCTGGTCTTGCGCCGGATGCGTTCCTGTGCGGCAACAAGCTGCTCGCTGATCGGTAAAAAAACGTCCGCAGCGAAATCCCCGGAGCCACCGGCACTGCAAAAGGCACACCCGTCAGTTCCGAGTGTGCCATCGCGGTTCGGACAGGTCATGCCTGCATTCAGTGACAGGCGGTAGACCTTTTCTCCGAAGGTTGTTTTGCAATAATCATTGAAGGAGTAGTAGCGGTTCATCCTTCTACCTTACGATGTGGCTTTTGACAGCGGCACTGACAACATCAGCTACGCGCGGATCAAATGCCTCCGGCATGATAAAGTCATCCCGCAGCTCTTCATCACTTACAAGGTGTGCAAGTGCCTCAGCAGCAGCGAGCTTCATTTCCTCGGTGATCTGTGTTGCGCGTCCCTCAAGCGCACCGCGGAAAATACCAGGGAATGCGATAACGTTGTTGACCTGATTCGGGAAATCGCTTCGTCCGGTTCCGACTACGCGGGCACCGGCAGCTTTTGCAACATCCGGCATGATCTCAGGAACAGGATTGGCCATTGCAAAGAGGATGGAATCCGTGTTCATGGAAGCTACCATCTCCGGTGTGACGATGTTCGGAGCGGAGACACCGACAAAAATATCTGCGCCAACGAGTGCGTCTGCAAGTGTTCCGGAAGCATTCTCAAGGTTGGTAACCTCAGTCATTTTCTGCTGCATCCAGTTGAGATCCGGGTAGGATTTACCGATGATTCCGTGGCGGTCGCACATGGTCACATGCTTAAAGCCGTAGGTAAGGAGCAGCTTGGTGATCGCAACTCCGGCAGAACCGGCACCGTTGACAACGACCTTGCAGTCCTCCTTTTTCTTGCCGGTAAGGCGAAGCCCGTTGATGATTCCGGCGAGAACCACAATCGCGGTTCCGTGCTGGTCATCATGGAAAACAGGAATGTCAAGCATCTCCTTTAAACGCTCCTCAATCTCAAAGCAGCGTGGAGCGGAGATGTCCTCAAGATTGATGCCACCGAAGCCTGGAGCAATGTTCTTGACAGCGGTGATGATCTCCTCGGTGTCCTGCGTGTCGAGACAGATCGGAACCGCATTGACATTGCCAAATTCTTTAAAAAGAACGCATTTTCCTTCCATGACCGGCATGGCAGCATAAGGTCCGATATTGCCGAGACCAAGAACGGCGCTTCCGTCAGATACGACTGCAACCGTGTTTGCCTTCCAGGTGTAGGTGTAGGCAGCCTCTTTGTCCTCTGCGATCACCTTGCACGGCTCGGCAACGCCCGGAGTATAGGCGATAGCCAGATCCTCCCTGGAATTGACCTTGGACTTTGCAATCGTCTCAAGCTTGCCGTTCCATTCCTTATGCATCATTAGTGCTTTTTCTTTTTGATCCATGATGATTTCCCTTCCTGTGTTTATCTTCCCTATTATTTTACAGTCTTGTAACATGATACCATTGTGGCAGAGGCAAATCAAGAACAAAGCGAGCGATTCTTTGTGCGCATAAAAAAAGACTTTCTTTTTTGGAAAGAATGATGTATACTATAAAAACAAACAATGGTAGTCTTGTAGCCGTTTCGGCTTTTTACCCCAGCAGGAAGAATTGAAGATAAGGAGTAATGGATGAGAGAAAAGTATGAGAGCTTATCGCTGACCGTATTGAAGGATCTGGCGAAAGCAAGGAACATAAAGGGCGTTACCGGAATGAAAAAGGCAGAGCTTGTCGAGCGCATGCTTGAGGAGGACGAGAAGGAAAAAGAGAAGGAAAAAACCAGACGTCCGGAGAATGCCGCACCGCAGGCACAGACAAGAACAACCTACACGCAGACTGCGCCACATACCACAAGAAGCACCTATACGCAGAATACGAGAAGCGCTTTTACACAGGAGAGAGGCGCGGCACAGTCAAATACGCAGTCGGCTTCCGATGATGCGAATGCCATCAAGGAGGATATCGCCGGACTTGACAGTGGAATCAACGTCAGCGGAATCCTTGAGGTGATGCAGGACGGATTCGGCTTTATCCGAAGCGAGAATTACATGCCGGGTGAGAATGATATCTATGTCTCCCCGTCACAGATCCGCCGCTTCAATTTAAAGACCGGAGATATCGTGTCCGGCAATACCAGAATCAAGAGCGAGAAGGAAAAGTTCTCCGCACTTTTGTATGTGACCGCGGTAAACGGCATGAATCCGGGCGAGGCACAGCGCCGGACTAACTTTGAGAACTTGACACCAATCTTCCCGAACCAGAGACTTCGCTTGGAGCGTCCGGGTGCAAGCGTTGCCATGCGTGTTGTGGATCTTGTGTCACCGATCGGAAAAGGACAAAGAGGTATGATCGTTTCCCAGCCGAAGGCAGGTAAGACAACCCTCTTAAAGGAAGTGGCAAAGTCTGTGCTCTGCAACAACCCGGAGATGCATCTGATCATCCTGTTGATCGATGAGCGCCCGGAGGAAGTTACAGACATCAAGGAAGCGATTCAGGGAGATAATGTTGAGATCATTTATTCTACCTTTGATGAACTGCCGGAGCACCACAAGCGTGTTTCCGAGATGGTAATCGAGCGTGCAAAGCGCCTTGTTGAGCAGAAGAAGGACGTTATCATCCTGCTTGACAGCATCACACGTCTCGCAAGAGCGTACAATCTTACCGTTCCACCAAGTGGGCGTACCCTGTCCGGTGGTCTTGATCCGGCGGCACTTCACATGCCAAAGCGCTTTTTCGGTGCGGCAAGAAATATGCGGGAGGGCGGAAGCCTTACCATTCTTGCGACAGCGCTCGTTGATACCGGAAGCAAGATGGATGATGTTGTGTACGAGGAATTTAAGGGAACCGGTAACATGGAGCTGGTGCTTGACCGCAAGCTCTCTGAGAAGCGTATTTTCCCTGCAATCGACATTGTAAAATCCGGCACACGAAGAGAGGATCTTTTGCTCACACCGGACGAGCAGGCGGCAATGGACAATATGCGCAAGGCACTAAACGGCATGAGAGCGGACGAGGCAGTGGAGAATATCCTCAATATGTTCGCCCACACGCGCAACAATGCGGAAGTGGTGAATATGATCCGCAAAAATCGTATTTTATAAGGAATATTTTTGCAAATAACTATTGCAATCGCAAATGCGCTATGCTACAATGAATAAGCTGTTTATCGGGATGTAAACGGACGATCGTGTCATTGCTCGCAGTAAGTACCATATACGGATCGGGTATACGGGTATAGAGTAATGTAACATATTTTAAAACGATAAGACATAGAAGAGGTGAAATTATGAGAGAAGGAATCCATCCAGATTACTATCAGGCAACCGTAACCTGCAACTGTGGTAACACATTCGTTACAGGATCTACCAAGCCGGAAATCCACGTTGAAATTTGTTCTAAGTGCCATCCATTCTATACCGGACAGCAGAAGGCTAACCAGGCACGTGGACGTATCGAGCAGTTCAACAAGAAATACGGCATGAACTAGTTCATGATCATTCAGCGGATAAGGTTGAGGTAGTGATGCCTCAACCTTTTTTACTTTATAGGAAAATTCTTTCCCTTTGATCCTTGATGGAAAGAACCTTGGGAGGTATCAGATGAAATATTCAGGTGTCGGCGGACAGGCGGTAATGGAAGGCGTTATGATGCGCAACGGTGATACATACGCGGTTGCAGTGCGCAAGCCCGACCATGAGATCGAGGTAAAGACAGATCATTACAAGGGACCTGGAAATGAACATATATTGTGGAAGATACCGATCATACGAGGCGTAATCAGCTTTGTGGATTCGCTGTATCTTGGCATGAGCACGCTGATGTTTTCCGCGTCTTTTTTTGAGGACGAGGAGGACGACACGAAGAAGGGTGCTGCGGGAAAGAAAGGCAGCGGAAGCGGTGCAGCTGTGAAAGCAGAAAACAGCGAGGATGCTGTGGCTGCGGAAGAAAAAAGCTGTGAGAGTGCCGAGAATGCGGATATGGAAAACAGTAAGAATCCCGCAACAGAAAAGAAAAACAATAAAAGTGCTGCGCAGAAAGAGAAGGAAGATAAAATCTTGATGGGTGGAACGGTTGCTTTATCGATCGTTCTTGCACTTGCGATATTTTTCGTGCTTCCGTACTTTTTATCTGGGCTGTTCCGCAAGTTTATCACATCGGACATTTTGATCGCATTGATCGAGGGACTTATCCGGCTTGCCATTTTCATCGGATATATTTATGCGATCAGCTTCATGCCGGATATCAAGCGTGTTTTTATGTACCACGGGGCAGAGCACAAATGTATAAACTGCATTGAACATGGGCTGGAGCTGAACGTGGCGAATGTGCGCAAAAGCTCAAAGGAGCACAAGCGCTGTGGAACGAGCTTTTTGCTGATCGTCATGTTGATCAGTATTGTTTTTTTTATGTTTGTGCGTGTGGATTCAAAGATACTGCGGTTAGTGATCCGGCTTCTTTTAATTCCGGTGATCGCAGGCGTATCGTATGAATTTATCCGCTTTGCGGGACGTTATGATAATTGGTTTGTAAATTTGATCAGCAAGCCCGGACTTTGGATGCAGCGTCTTACGACTTCGGAGCCGGACGATGATATGATCGAGGTCGGGATTGCGTCTGTTGAAGCAGTTTTTGACTGGAAAACGTGGCAGAAGGAACAAAAATTATGACATATCGGGAAGCATTGGACAACGGCGAGAAAATTCTACAGAAGGCGGATATTCTAGATGCGAAAAATGATGCATGGCTTCTGATGGCGATGGCGTGCCAGATCGACCATACTTTTTATTATGTGAATATGGACGAGCAGATGGAACAGGAGCAGATGGACAATTACGAGTGCCTGATCAAAAAGAGAGGCGAGCATGTTCCGCTCCAGTACATAACCGGTGAGCAGGAATTTATGGGATTGCGTTTTCATGTAAATTCCAACGTACTCATTCCAAGACAGGACACGGAAACTCTGGTGGAAGAAGCGTTAAAGCGCATCACACCGGGAATGAAGGTTATGGATCTGTGTACCGGTTCCGGCTGTGTTTTGATCAGCATTCTAAAGAATTGTGAGGGAATCGAAGGCTGGGGCTATGACATTTCCAAGCAGGCGCTTCTCGTTGCAAAAGAGAATGCAAAGCTCAACGATGTAGCTGCAAACTTCGAGCGCAGCGATTTGTTTGACAATGTGATGGACACCTTTGATGTGATCGTGTCCAACCCGCCGTATATACCGACTGAGGAGATCCTGACGCTGATGCCGGAGGTGGCACAGTTTGAGCCAACGATCGCTTTGGACGGAAAAGAGGATGGACTTTATTTTTACCGGAAGATCATTTCCGGATGCAAGGATTTTTTGAATCCGGACGGAATGGTTTTGTTTGAGATCGGCTGCGATCAGGGCAGTGCGGTCAGCAAGATGATGCGGTATGCGGGCTTTTCCGAGGTGCAGGTAATTCAGGATCTGACGCACCACGATCGTGTTGTGTTCGGAAAGTTGTAGCGCAGATAATTTGCGTACACTGTGTGAAAACAAAAAAGCGCATGGTTACTGTTTGATCGATCATATAGATTTACGGATATAGAAAGGAAAATGCAAGATGTTTGATAAGTTAGAAGATTTGCTCCATCATTATGAGGAGCTTATGAATACATTGAGTGAGCCGGATGTTGCAAATGATGCAAAGAGGTTCCAAAAGCTGATGAAGGAGCAGAGTGACCTTGCTCCAATCGTTGACGCATACAAGGAGTACAAGCAGTGCAAGCAGAACATCGAGGATGCGCTTGTGATGCTCGATGAGGAATCCGACGAGGAGATGCGCGAGATGGCAAAGGAAGAATTAAATGATTCCAAAGCCCGTGTTGCAGAACTTGAGGACAAGCTTAAGATTCTTCTTCTGCCAAAGGACCCGAACGATGACAAGAACGTTATCGTGGAGATTCGTGCAGGCGCAGGCGGGGAGGAAGCTGCGCTGTTTGCCGCAGAGATTTACCGTATGTATGTACATTACGCGGAGAGCCGCCGTTGGAAGGTTGAGACGCTCGAAGCGGATGAAACCGGAATCGGCGGTATGAAATCCGTTGATTTTATGGTTACCGGACAGGGCGCATACTCTGTATTGAAGTATGAATCAGGTGTACACCGTGTACAGCGTGTCCCGGAAACGGAATCACAGGGACGTATCCAGACCTCAACCTGTTCCGTTGCCGTTATGCCGGAGGCAGAGGATGTCGAGATCGAGATCAACGAGAAGGATATCCGTATCGATGTTATGCGTGCATCCGGAAATGGCGGCCAGTGTGTCAATACAACAGACTCCGCCGTTCGTCTGACGCATTATCCGACCGGTATCGTTATTTACAGCCAGACCGAGAAGTCGCAGCTTCAGAACAAGGAAAAGGCGTTTGCCCTTCTTCGTGCAAAGCTGTATGACCTCGAACTGCAGAAGAAACAGGATGCAGAATCTGAGATGCGCCGCAGCCAGATCGGAACCGGCGACCGCTCCGAGAAGATCCGTACCTACAACTTCCCACAGGGAAGAGTTACCGACCACAGAATCAATCTTACCCTGTACAAGCTGGATAAGATCATGAATGGCGATATCCAGGAGATTATCGACGCCTGCATCGCAGCAGATCAGGCGAAGAAGCTCGCAAACATGAATGAATAATACGAAGGCAAAATGCAAGAAAGCCCGCGTTCCCTGATGGTAGGGGATGCGGGCTTTTTTGTATTTCGTGTGAATTGCATTGGTATTGAGAAAATGTGGTGGACCTCATAAAATGCTACCTATATTTTACCAAAGAATCCAATGTTTTTACATATCGTGTTAAGTTTTCAAGGTACAAATTTATATCAAAGGTTATAAACCTTTTGACACCCTAATCTTATTGGGTAATTCTGAGAGGTACGAAAAAAATGTTTTACAAAATTGAAATGGGAAAATTGTCTATATGTTATAAAAATCAAAAGAATATATATATTATATTGACAAATTTGTGCATGAATTTATAATAGAATTTAACTAGAACGCGCTCTAAAATACAATCTAATTAAACCCAACAGGAGGGAAGCTATCATGCAAAACATTAACAAAACAGTTTTAAAACATGATGAAGCCTATTATAAGACAAATAAATTTTTATGGAGACAGCGAATTGGTTATGGAATATCGGATTTTGCGTGTAATTGTTGTTGACTCCTTAAATTAACATAATACTGATCTACTTGCCTGTCTCTGGAAT
>CAVDTR010000007.1:0-40286 GCA_963612015.1 Lachnospiraceae bacterium
TAATATCAACTTCACAAAAACGCCCGCCTAGAAGAACTAAAAAGTTTGAGTGCAAATCTTTCTGCTGCGGACAGTCGGGCTTGGAGTGTCAAAGCCAACAAAAGACACAACCCTATCACCGCAGGGACGATTGAAAGAATTTCTACAATTCTTGTGGAATCATTTTTAACAGCAGGAGCGGCGCGGGAAATCAGGGCTGCTGTCTGTTCAAAAGTAAATGTTTGTACAACAACGATATGCATTTGTGCTGTCAGCACATATATCTATACTATATTTAACCTTATCGTCCATTGTATTTCTACTTTAAACTGATATTATATAGTTATCAAGTACAAATGATATTTTTTCAATATAGAGAAGGGAGGATTTCTTATGATTACATTTGGAGTTGATAATTTACAGACAAGTACAGTACCTACACCTGCTCCGATCTGGATGAAGAGTGAGCGTTATGATTACTGCGAACCACTTTTTGCAGGACGTTCTACCGCAGAGAACTCAAAGAAGAAGTTCTCTCAGTTCAATAAGCTTTTATCATTTTTCCTATAAGAATAAAGAGAAAAACTCCGGAGGCGTTCTTCGTCTCCGGAGTTTTTTGTTGTATATTTCATTGCGGTATTAAAAAACGGCGGCATTTTCATGCCGCCGCGTTTTGTTGCCTTTTAAGTTATTCCTCTACGCTTCCCTTGGATGCATAGTAATCTTCAAAGAGCTTGTTGGCAGCATCAAGCGTATCCTTGCTGATGCTTGGAAGCTCGCCGCCCCATGACTTGGTAGCCTGCTTATAGCCCTTCTCCATTGCCTCCTGCATCTTCTTCATCTGCTCTACGTCATCGCCTGCCAGTGCACTTGCAAAATCAAACATGCGCTGTGAGGTCTGCTTTACACCCCAGTAGCCATCCTCTGCGATATCTGCCTGTGCCTGCGCCTTTGTCTGTGCATCGACGGTAAAGTCTCCCTTTGCAAGGAACTTCCACATATCATCGGACGAATCGGAGTTTGCCTGTGTATATGTAGCAGCCTGCTTTGACATCATCTGGCGAACAATGTCAAGAAGCTGGCTCTGCCTCTGTTCCTGATCTGATTTCAGTTTCTGAACCAGGGAGGCTCTGTCCTCCGAACTCATCTTATTGATTGAGTATGGAGTCTTTTTATCATCTATCCCTGTAGACTTCTCGTATACAGCGCCCTCGGTGTTCTCCTTCTTGGTGGCTGTGTCCTCAGTCTTATCCGTTTTTTCCTCTGTCTTTTTCGCGGTACTTTCTGCTGTTGTGTAGGCTGCATATACGTCTGCAGTCACACCGATTCCGTTCATTGATCCTACGCTCATTTTCTCTCCTCCGATGTGCTTATTACAAATCCGTTTGTCAAAAGCCATACCAACTTATTTTCTATATCGGCAGCACGTCAAAAAACATTAACCCTTTTTACCATAATCCGATGCATTTTCCGATCCAGTACAAAATGCCTAAGATCCAGCTTGAAAAAATGCCATACAGGATCACCGGTCCTGCAATACGGAAGATCTGGCAGCCGATACCAAACACCTGACCTTCCTTCTGAAACTCGATCGCAGAGGCACACACGCCGTTCGCAAAGCCGGTGATCGGCACCAGCGCTCCGGCTCCGCCCCAGTTGGCAAATGACGGATAGACATTCAGACTCGTTAAGATAACGCTTGCAAGTACCAGTATCAGGCTGCACCAGGTCGCGGCATCCTTATCCTCAAGTCCGAACATATCTGTGCCGATGTTGATGATTACCTGTCCGATCACGCAGATGATCCCGCCCAGCACGAATGCTTTCGCCATATTCATCCACAGATTATGTGTCGGTGTCACACGCTCAACGTAAATATTGTAAGCCTCGTTGCGCTCTTTTTGTCCTTTTGGAAGTTTTTCCTCGCTCATTTGGTCACCCTCTCTTATTTTTCTATAAGGATGTCCACTTTTTAGCCAATTATTCTTTTCTCAAAAGGAACTCTTCTCTGTATCTCTGCTATGCCTCCGGCGGGATATAGGAGGTTTGTACCATCCACATGTCCTTCTCTCCTGCGCCCCAGCGGAACAATAGTTTCATCTGCTCGTCATAATCCGGCAAAGGCTGATACACGGAAACAATCTTAAGCAGATACTCCTCCCGCTCGTCCTCCGGGTGCAGCTCCTTGATCGCAGGTTCGATCACCGCAAACATCTCATCCGGCCTCATCTGCTCGTTGATTGCTATGCCGTACAGCTTATGTAGCAGTCCGCCTAGGTAATAAAATTCATAATTACCGAGTAATACGGACTTCTGCAGGATACACTTTTGAATTACGCTCTGTCTTGCTATCGATGGAATCATAGTGCGCCTCCGTTTCCTATTCTGCTATTATAGCATACCCTGTCAAAAAGTAGAATAGCGACCCGGCAAGCTTTCCGAGTGCCATAGCTGTCATAACCCAGGACAGTCCCCGCTTGATATGAAGTCTCCGGAACATGATCGGAAATGTGTGCAAAATCTCTGCCAGAGCCGCCGCGATCCCTCCCACGAAAATGCCGGACGCGATCCCAAACAGTGCGGTCATGACGTGTGCCGCCGGCATTTGCATTTTCCAGTCAAATACCGAGTGGATCGTCCCGTAGATTACCCCCGCAATGACGAGATTTTCCAAAAGGATCACATACTCTTTCAGGTTCGCCTTGCAGATCATGCGCGGAAGCACTCCGATCACGATCAAAAAGGCAAACGTTCCTGCCGAGACCGCCACGCCGGCACCCAGTCCCAATATGATCAGGGTTAATTTCTCCAGCCACATACGCCCTTGTCCCTCCTATTCATTCACGCCTCATCAGAGCCGGCATCCTGATTGTGTCCCTTCCGGCTTGCATTCTGGATCAGCGTATCCGCCATGTCCGCCTCGTACTTGCGCAGCTCGATCTGTATCGGTGTCGGGTCCATCGTGATCTTCTTTTTGCCAAAATGATTAAAGAACACAATGATCCCCACAGAAAGTCCGATGCTATAACAGATCTCGATCTCTGTCACTACGGGCTTTTTCATTCCGGTGATCTGTCCGTAAAACCGCTCGAATACGCCTGTCACCGATACGTCATTGTTAAAAGCCATAATGGTAAATGCCGATCCGAGGAAGGTAACCACGCAGATTGCAAGCAGCTTTGCGATCTCTAACGGCTTCGACTGCTGTTCCTTTGGAATAAATTCCACGATAAAATCCGTCTCACCAAGGTTTACCACCTCAATATCCAGATCGATCGTGTGGATCAGTTCGATCACCTTTAATATAGAAAAAACAACGACCTTCTTTTTTGAGGATTTCTGCTGTATGTCATCCGGATAGCTGTACAACCGCAGTTTTTTTATCTGCTTTATGACCTGTGCATCCGCCCCGTACACCGAGAACACATCCCCGATGGCCACCTGTTTTTCGTGCGTCAGGTTGTGCTCATCCGTTTTTATATAGACCGTCACCGTCTTATCCTGCTGTTCCTTCTTCATGCCCGGTTGCATCGGCACGTCTGCCCGCTTTCCCTGACGAGCGTTCCTTCCTTTGGTGCGCTGCTGCTATGAAACACGCCGTAAAAATACCATGCTCCACATCCGATCACCACCACAAGTAAAATAACAAGTAAAATACGATATCCTTTCATCTGTCTTTCCTCCATCGATAGTATATCCTCTTTGTCTGCACATTATCCCGCTTACCATTCTTAACGCTTTGAATAGTTACGGAAAAGACAACAAATAATTGACATATCGGGGAAAACCTCTTAAATTGATTAGGTAGCCCTGCAATGCATGGGAGAATTTACATTTATGCAGAAGGAAAAAGGTATGGCGGATACAAAAGAGATTTTGACGCTTGCAGTCGAAATCGGTGATATGATGTTGAGAAACGGTGCAGAAATATACCGCGTGGAGGACGTTGTTCTTCGGATCTTAGAATCCTATCGGGTCGAGGAATATGATGTGTATGTAATATCGAACGGTATCTTTGCGAGTGCCAATGAGAACCGCGAGGATGCCTGCAGCATGATCCGTCATGTTCCGCTCGGTGCCGTGGATCTCGGCAAGCTGAGTGTACTCAACCAGTTGACGCGTGATCTCTGTGAACACAAGTGCTCCATCTCGGATGCGTGGGAGCGTCTGGACGAGTGTAAGGATCAAAAACTGTATACAAAAGCACTCTTGATCCTTGGCTGTGGACTCGGATGCGGCGGCTTCAGCTATCTGTTCGGCGGGCAGCCCATCGATGCGGTTGTCGCATTCTTTATCGGAGTCCTTGAGAAAATACTCCTTATGAAGTTTGCCAAGCACAAGCTCTCCGGCGTGCTCTCCAATGTGTTTGCCAGCAGTTTTGTGACAATATTAAGCATCTTAGTCCTGTTGACTGGACTTCCGATCATGCAGGATAAGGTTGTTATCGGTGCGATCATGCAGCTTGTTCCGGGAATCGCCTTCACAACCTCCATCCGTGATTTCTACAATGGAGATTATCTTTCCGGGACGATACATCTGATCGATGCACTGCTTACCGCACTGTGCATCGCAGTCGGCGTATGTATCTCGATCTGGCTGAGTCATCAATTCGGAGGAGGTGCGCTCTTATGATTTTAAAATTCATCATTCAACTGGCAGTCTCATTCGTTGCCACGCTTGGATTTGCGATCGTCTTTTTCGCACCCAAGGCCGAGTTAATCTACTGTGGGCTTACCGGTGCGCTTGGCTGGATCATCTACTACTGTATGCTTGCAGCCGATATCCACTTTGCAGTCGCCTGCATGGTCGCAACAACCTGCCTGACCATTCTGGCAAGAGCATTAGCGGTGCTCCGGAAAAATCCGGCAACGATCTATCTGCTTACCGGGATCTTCCCACTCGTTCCCGGAGCCGGTATCTACTATACCGCTTACTACCTGTTTATGGGAAATCAGTCCATGTTCACGGCAAAGGGAATGGAAACCTTCGAGACTGCCGGTGCCATCGTCTTCGGCATCATCTTCGGGTTCTCTCTCCCGCAGAAGATTTTCGCCAAATTGGAACGATTTTCGCCAAAATAGCATCATGTTAAATCTTGATTAAATCAATTTTGTGTAATAGCTTACAAATAAGCCCGGACACATACGGATTTTACAGTTCCGATGTGTCCGGGCTTTTATCAGTCAATATAATCTTGTTTTAATTTATTGGTTCTTGATTTTCTCCGCAAGTTCCTCCAGATATTCCCAGCGTTCCATCTTCTGCTCCAGAAGCGTCTGTAACTCCTCCTGCTCCTTTTGCAGCGCATTTAATTTGCCTGCATCCGTTGCACAGGTAAGCATCTGCTTGTCGATCGCATCGATCTTTCCTTCAAGCTCTGCAATATCTGCCTCGATCGTCTCGTACTCCTTCGCCTCCTTGTAGGAGAACTTCAGCTTGGCAGCATGTCCCCAGGTCGCCTTGGAGTCCGCATCGGCTGCTTTCGCCTTGACTGCCGGCGCGTCGGAGACTTCCTCCTGTGGGCGCTTCTCCATATAATCGGTATAGCCGCCCTCATACTGGGTGATCGTTCCGTTTCCCTCAAATGCGAAGATCCGTGACGCAATTCGATCCAGAAAATAGCGGTCATGGGACACTGCAATGACGATTCCCTCGTAATTGTCCAGATAATCCTCCAAAATGGCAAGCGTCTGGGTGTCCAGATCATTGGTCGGCTCATCTAAGATCAGCACGTTCGGCGCTTCCATCAGCACGCGCAGCAGATTTAACCGCCTACGCTCCCCTCCGGATAGCTTTTCTATCAGTCCGTACTGTTCTTCCGGTGGGAAAAGGAATCGTTCCAGCATCGCGGAGGCAGAGACCAGCCCATCTGCCGTCTTTACATATTCCGCTGTGTTCTTAATGTAGTCGATCACACGCTCCTTGGGGTTCATATATGAAGTTGCGACTGCATCTGTTTTTGCGGATGCAGTGTCTCTGTCAATTATATACTCATCTTTTGAAGTTGTCAGACGAATCTCCTGACTGTAATAGCCAATCTTTACAGTCTGCCCTACGATAATCTGTCCGCTGTCCGGTGGGATCAGCCCGGCGATCATCTTCATGAGCGTAGTCTTGCCGCATCCGTTCTTCCCGACGAAGCCGATCCTATCCTTCTTTAAGAAAATATAAGAAAAATCAGCTATGCAGATGGTGTCACCATAGCGCTTGGAGATATGTTCCAACTCAACCGTTGTCCTTCCCAGCCGGGTAGAGACCGATGCCATCTCAAGGGATGCCTCCTGCTGTGGTCCCCGCTGATCTCTTAACGCCTCATATCTTTGGATGTGCGCCTTTTGCTTGGTAGAACGTGCCCGCGCCCCGCGCTGCATCCACGCGATCTCTTTCCGAAGGATCGACTGGCGCTTGCGCTCCGTTGCCCGCTCACTGTCCTCTCTGGCTGCTTTGCTCTCTAAAAATCCCGTATAGCTGGCATCATAGCTGTAAATATGACCCTTATCAACCTCAACGATCCGCCTGCACACGCGATCCAGAAAATACCGGTCATGTGTTACCATGATCAACGCTCCCTTATAGCCTCGCAGATAGTTTTCCAGCCATTCGATCATCCCATAGTCCAGATGGTTGGTCGGCTCGTCCAAAAGAAGCACATCACACGGCACTAATAGGGCTGCCGCGAGCGCCACCCGCTTTCTCTGCCCGCCGGACATACTGCTTACCGGTGTCGATGCATCAGCGATCCCAAGCTTTGTGAGCAACGACTTTGCCTCACTCTGCAAGGTATAATTATGTTCGTCGATCGCGTGCTTTTTGCCGGCAAGCGCAAGCACAGCCTCCGGTGCAGAATGTTCATCCGAAAATTTGGGATTCTGCGACAAATAATTCATCATAATGTGATTTGCAGTGATGACTTCCCCGTCATCCGGTTCCTCCTCCCCCGCAAGGATGCGAAGCAGCGTTGATTTTCCGGTTCCGTTGATACCGACAATTCCGATCTTTTCGCCCTCCTGCACAGAAAAGGAAGCTTCACGAAAAAGCTTCCTTCCGGTAAAAGACTTTGTTAAATTCGATACATCAATGATGTTTGCCATCTGAATTTTCCTCTTCCTGTTGCGCCTTTTCTTCTTTCTGCTGTGCCTTTGCCTCAACGATCGCCTCGTTGAGCTGCAGCATCTTCGCATCCATCTCGGAGACGATCGCCGCACAAGCCCGCAGATCCCTGCTGATATACTCCGGTGCGTGCCCTTCAAACTTGTAATAGATCTTGTGCTCTAAGCTCGCCCAGAAGTCCATTCCGATCGTCCTTATCTGGATCTCCACCTTTGTATCAACCACGCGGTCTGACAGAAAGATCGGCACCGTCACCAGCATATGAAAGCTCTTATAGCCGCTCTCCTTCGGATGCTTGATGTAGTCCTTAACCGATACCACGGTAAGATCATTCTGTTTTCCGATCATCTCGGAAAGACGGTAGATATCCGATGTAAAGGAACATACGATCCGCACACCCGCGATGTCATTTATATGGTTGATCATATTCTCGATCGACGATTCAAACCCGTTTCTCTTCAGCTTCTTAACAATACTCTCCGGAGTCTTAATGCGGGACTTCGTGTATTCGATCGGATTGTAATTGTGGATATGGACAAACTCATCGTTTAGAATGTCCACCTTTGTTACAACTTCCTTTAGTGCAGAGTTGTATAGGAACATGACAGTCTCCCAACTGTCAATTCCATCCTGTATAATTGCTTCCCCCATCAACTGATAAACCCTTTCCTTTTACTTTGCTGCATCCGCGCAGCCTTCTCTTTGAACCTGAGATTCCTTCTTTCTTAATCATACCATATCTTGCATCCGATTTGGGCATTTAAGAAAAATTTAACGATTCTTAATCCTCATCGAGCACATGGATCTCCAGATAATCGAAATCAATGTCCTCCACGAAATTATCCTTATTAAACCGCGTCTTGGAGCGCTTTTTAAACTCCTCCACGTTCGCAGCCAGCCAGATTGGCTTGCTTAGGTCGAACCGGAGGCACGCCTCATCGAGCGCCGCAAAGATCTTGTGCGTCCTTGTCTCCCCGCTGTTGTCCTCGATCGTCTCCGACTTGATCAGGTGCGCATCCGAAAAAATCTTAAACCAGATCCTCATACCTTATTTTGTCTCCTTCTCTGCCTGTTACATTCGTACATAAGTAAAGAAGCGGATACTGCCGCATTTAAGGATTCCACCTGTCCCTGCATCGGAATGCGGATATAGGTGTCCGCCATCCCGGCAATATCATCACTCAATCCGTTCCCCTCATTACCGATCAAAAACGCACTCGGTGTGCTGTAATCCGGCTCGTCATAGGCCATCTTACCCTTCAGATGCGCCGCAAAAAGCTGCACACTCCTCTCCTTTAGCTCATGCAGGGTATCCGGCAGATCATCGGTCACAAAAAACGGCACGCGGTAGAGGCTTCCCATCGTTGAGCGGATCGTCTTAGGATTGAACAGATCCACGGTCGTCCGGTTCATGATCACACCTGTAACACCGGCTCCCTCCCCGGTTCTAAGCATCGTTCCCAGATTGCCGGGATCCTGAATGCTCTCAAGCACCAGCAGAAGTGTCCGCTCACCCGCAAACAGATCTTCCAGCTCATACGCCGGCATCCGCACGACCGCGAGTATCCCCTGCGGTGTCTGTGTGTCGGAGATCCCCCGGAATACAGGATCTGCCACTACCTCATAGGATATATGCGTTCCCTCATTACAGTATGCCAAAAGCTCCCGCTCGGTGTCCGGATCTTTGACAAAAGATTCCGACACATAGACAGCCTTTACCCATTCCTTCGGTGCCTCAAAGCACATTTTCGGTCCCTCGACCACAAAAACCCCCTGCGCCTTGCGCTCCTTTGACTTTTTGAGCAAAGCACTTAGATTTTTCATTTGCTGGTTACTTGTACTTGTTATCATCGTATTCCATCCGCGACCTAGTGATTTACAACAAAAAGGGCTGTCATTCGGCAGCCCTTCTCATATATGCATTTATTATGGCTTATACCAGAGACTTGGAGATCTCGTACATGTACTCCGGAATGCTCTTGGTCATTGCAAGTGCCTCGTCGATATCGTAATCTACGAACTTGCCGTCCTTGTATGCAACAAGACGGTTGCTCTTGCCCTCGCAGAGAAGGTCAACTGCCATAGCACCCATTGTAGTTGCATATACACGATCCTTACATGTCGGGCTTCCACCACGCTGCATGTGTCCGAGAATTGTTGCTCTTGTCTCGATGCCGGTTGTTTCCTCGATTCTCTTTGCCATGCTCTGGGAATGTCCGACACCCTCAGCATTGATGATAATATAATGCTGCTTGCCCTTTGCACGAGCCTCTGTAATCTGCTCGATCAGACGCTGCTCATCATAGTCGTATTTCTCCGGAAGTAAAACTTCCTCTGCGCCGTTTGCAAGACCGCACCACAATGCGATGTATCCTGCGCCACGTCCCATTACCTCAACGATAGAGCATCTCTCATGTGAGGTAGAGGTATCACGAACCTTGTCGATTGCTTCCATAGCGGTGTTGCATGCGGTATCGAATCCGATCGTATACTCGGTGCATGCGATGTCAAGATCGATTGTTCCCGGAAGTCCGATCGTATTGATTCCGAGAGCTGCCAACTTCTGTGCTCCCTTGAAGGAACCGTCACCACCGATAACAACGATAGCATCAATACCATGCTTCTTGCAGATCTCAGCACCTCTCTGCTGTCCCTCCGGAGTAACAAACTCCAGACAGCGTGCAGTCTGAAGGATCGTACCACCTCTTGAAATGGTATCTGATACGCTCTTGGCATCCATGTCGATGATCTCCTCATCCAGAAGTCCTGCATATCCTCTCTTGATACCCTTTACCTTCTTGCCATTGTAAAGAGCCTGACGAACAACTGCACGGATCGCAGCATTCATTCCAGGAGCATCTCCTCCACTTGTAAGTACGCCAATCGTATTGATATTCTTTGCCATCTTGTTAAGTCCTCCTAATATATCAGATTGTATATTTTTACTTCATCTAATCCCATCATATTGTAAACTCTTTGTCATTTGTTTTCAATATTCTTTTCAACAACTTTTACATTATTTTCCCCTAAAAAAGAATATAAATCACCAATAAGCCTCTCATCTGCCATCACAGAGTAGTTCTGCCCCAGCTTCTTGACCCGTTTTGTCGCCGTCAGATAGATGACAACCTCGTCCATTCCGTCCGAACTTCTAAGCAGTGTAAACAGCTCCGATTCCTTCTGTCTGTACTCCTCCATGTCAGCAAATTGCAGCCACAACGCCTTTCTCGTATCGGAGAACGGAACGATGCGCTCACAGATCAGCTTGCCGTTCTGCTCATCCTCCACCGTCGCGCGCCCCACAACAAAGATCTTCTCGTCGAGCGTCATAAACTGCTGGTATTTCTCGTAATCCTTCGGGAATACAATGACCTCCACCGTTCCCGTCAGATCCTCGATCTCCAGAAAAGCCATCGCTTTGTTGGTCTTGGTAAATTTGACCGTCTTGTTGGCGATCAGTCCTCCGATGACCACATGTGCATTGTCTGTCACCTTGACGATCTGCGTCTCTTCCTCCCGCATAAAGTCAATGGCATTTGCGGTGATGTTCTTCTGCATCTTCTGCACATATTTCTCCAGAGGGTGTCCGCTTAGATAGATTCCAAGTACTTCCTTCTCAAAACCAAGCATGACCTCCGGATCAAATTCCCCGACCGGCGGGTACTTGACTTCGTACTCCGTCTTCTCCTCCTCGGATACCAGATCAAACAGGCTCATCTGTCCGCTCATGGAAGATTTGCGTCGCTGCGTTGTCTGGTCGATGATGGATGCATACACAGCGATCATCTGCTTGCGTGTGCCGTCAAGGCTGTCACATGCCCCTGCTTTGATCAGGTTCTCCACCGCGCGCTTGTTGACATCCCGGTCTACCGTCCGCTCAATAAAATCCTGCAGCGTCCGGAAGCGCCCGCCGTTTTGGCGCTCCTCTAAAATATGGTCGATCACCTGACGCCCCAGCGCCTTGATCGCGTAAAGTCCGTACCGGACGTTCTCGCCCTCCGCCGTAAATTCTCCGTAGCCGGAATTGATGTCCGGCGGAAGCACCCGGATTCCCATCTCCTTGCAGTGATAGAGGTATTCCGATGCCTTTGCGGAGTTGTCGATCACGGACGTCATCAGAGCCGCCATAAATTCAACCGGATAGTAGTATTTTAACCACGCCGTCTGCACACTGATCACCGCATACGCTGCCGCGTGTGATTTGTTGAACGCATACTTGGCGAAGTCGACCATGGAATCGTAGATGCTGTTTGCAGCCTCCTCACTGATGCCGTTGGCAATGCAGCCCTTGATGCCGCGCTCGGCATCTCCGTGTACGAAGCTCTTGCGCTCCGCGTCGATGACGTACTGTTTTTTCTTGCTCATCGCACGGCGGATGTTGTCCGCCTGCCCCATCGTATATCCCGCAAGCTTCTGCACGATCTGCATAACCTGCTCCTGATACACGATACAGCCGTAGGTCGGCTCTAGGATGCTCTGCAGCTCAGGTGTCACATACACGATCGCATCCTGATCGTTCTTTCCCTTGATATAATCCGGGATAAAATCCATAGGTCCCGGACGATACAGTGAGATTCCGGCAACAATGTCCTCAAAGTTCTGCGGGCGCAGTTCCTTCATGAAGTTCTGCATTCCCGCCGACTCAAGCTGGAACACGCCCTCGGTCTTGCCGGTGCCGATGAAATCAAGCACCTGCTTATCATTAAAGTCAATGTGGTCGATATCCACATCGATATTCTTGGAAGCCTTGATATTCTTTACCGCATCCTTTAACACAGTAAGGGTACGAAGCCCTAAGAAATCCATCTTGAGCAGTCCAAGCTCCTCAAGCTGTACCATGTTGTACTCTGCGGTCGGACTGCCGTCACTCGCTCTTGCGAGCGGTACATAATCGCTTGCCACGCCCGGATAGATCACGACACCCGCCGCATGTACCGAGGTATGGTTTGGCAGTCCCTCAAGCTTTTTCGCCATATCGATCAGATCATGGATCGAGCGGTCGCTCTCGTAAAGCCCGCGCAGCTCCGGATTCATCTGCAGCGCCTTTTCGATGGTGATGTTGAGCTCCATCGGCACCATCTTTGCGAGCTGGTTCATCTGCGCATACGGGAAGTCAAGCGCCTTTCCTACCGCCTTGATAACACCTCGCGCTGCCATCGTCCCAAAGGTTACGATCTGTGTCACGGAATCCGCTCCGTATTTCTGTGTAACATATTCGATCGCGCGGTAACGCTCCGCGTACTCGAAGTCCACGTCGATATCCGGCATGGATACACGCTCCGGATTTAGGAAACGCTCAAAGAGCAGGTTGTATTTAACCGGATCAATATTGGTGATTCCCGTGCAGTAGCAGACACGGCTTCCTGCGGCGGAGCCTCGTCCCGGTCCTACCCAGCAGTCGTGGTTTCTGCACCAGTTGATGTAATCCCATACGATGAGGATATACTCGACAAAGCCCATCTTCTGGATGATGCCAAGCTCATACTGCATCGCATCGTAGATCTCTGCGCGCGCTGCGTCATCGTACTCCGGATTGCTCTTATATTTCTCTTCAAAGCCTTTCTCGCACAGCGCATTCAAAAATTCCCATGCGCTTGCATAGCCCTCAGGCACTTCATACTTCGGGATCTTGTAATTGCCGAACTCGATCTCGACATTGCAGCGCTCCGCGATCTTCTGCGTGTTGTCGACCGCCTGCGTTGCGTAGCCGAACAGGGCGCGCATCTGCGTTTCGCTCTTTACGAAGAACTGTCCGCCCTCGTAGCGCATACGATCCTCATCCGTAACCTTCTTTCCTGTCTGGATGCAAAGAAGCACATCATGCGCCTCAACGTCCGTCTCATAGGTGTAGTGGCAGTCGTTCGTACATACCAGCTCGATCCCCAGCTCCTCACTCATGCGCAGAAGCTGCTGGTTGACCAGCTTCTGATCGGATATTCCATGATCCTGCAATTCCAAAAAGAAATTGTCTTTGCCGAAGCAGTCACGGTATTTTATGGCGACCTTTTTTGCCTCCTCGTAGAAGCCACGCACGATGTATCGCGGGATCTCGCCCGCAAGACACGCGGACAGGCAGATCAAGCCCTCATGGTACTTCTCCAACGTCTCAAAGTCCACACGTGGGCGGTAATAATAGCCCTCCGTGTAGCCGATGGAAACGATCTTCATCAGATTGGAATATCCGGTATTGTTCTCCGCAAGCAGGATCAGATGATAATAGCGGTCATCGCCGTGGCTGCTCTCCCGGTCGAAGCGGGAGTTGGGTGCCACATACACCTCACATCCGATGATCGGACGGATTCCCTGCGCCCTGGCTTCTTTATAAAATTCAATCACACCGAACATATTGCCGTGGTCGGTGATCGCGGCACTGTCCATCCCAAGCTCTTTTACGCGGGCAACATAATTTTTTATTTTGTTAGAGCCATCTAACAGACTGTACTCCGTATGTGTGTGTAAATGACAAAAAGCCATATCGTCCTCTTTCTATCTTGCTTCTTCGTTAGTCCTTGATGCAGGTAATTGCATAGCGCAGTACATTGATCGCGCACCGCTGCAATTCTGCTCTGGTCAGTCCGTTTTTCTTATGTATTGCCTCCAACTCGTCCTTATCAAACACATAGCACTGCTTTTTCGGATTCCAGCCGCCCGGCATAAGGACATCCACCTGCGCGCGCACACGGTAAGCGTTATCCTTGATCTGTGGAAATTCCGGGCTCTTGGAATGCTGCATCCACCAGTCGGTCATCACATTGCCTTCGTAGCCCCACTCCTTTCGCAGGACGGTCGTTGCGAGGTCATAGTTGTAATGACTCCAGACACCGTTTATCTTGTTGTAGCTTGTCATGATATTCTGCGGCTTGCCTTCCTTGACGCAGATCTCAAAGTTGCGCAAATAGATCTCGCGCAATGCCTGCTCCGATACGCGGCTGTCATGCCGGTTACGGTGTACCTCCTGATGGTTGGCTGCAAAATGCTTCGGGCATGCCGATACGCCCTGACTCTGGATTCCGCGCACGGCTGCCGCAGCGATCTTTCCGCTTAATACCGGATCCTCGGAATAATATTCAAAATTACGTCCGCACAATGGATTTCTGTGGATGTTCATGCCCGGAGACAGGATCACGTCAACACCAAAGGATGCGATCTCCTTGCCCTCCAATGCAAACATCTGCTCTATGAGCTTTGTATTCCAGGTACATGCGATCGCAGTTCCACACGGAAGCAGTGTCGTATAACGCTTGATGCGGAGTCCTGCCGGTCCGTCTGCGGTAATGACCGCAGGGATTCCCTTTGCGCGAAGCGCCTCGGTAATTCCGCCGAACGCGCCCGCATTGCCTGGAACGCCGAGTGAACAGTCCATGCTTCCCTCGCCTCTTGTGAGGTCACATAGCTCGCGATCCGACAGCTGCGCGACAAACTCCTCCATCGTATGCTTGCCTGCCTTGACATCGGACAGCTTGATGCCCTTGTCGCCGGTCGGCGTGATCTCACTTGGAAGGTTCTCCAAAATGCGTGCCTTTAAATCTCTTCCCGATACGGATACCGGGATCTTGCCCTTGTCCGCCATCGCGGAAAAACGGTTCTTTTCTTCCACCGCACACACGGATTCACACTGGCGGATAAGTCCGGTCTTTTCTACCATCCAACTGCCTGCCTTCGTGTCTGCATTGGCAGAATTGCCAGCTAAGAAGGTATATTCTCCCGCCTCCATGACAAAGGCAAACGGATAACCGGTAATGCCGCTGTCATCAAAGGATGCAAACAGCTCCTCCGTAAAGGAGATAGAGACTGTCTCACTCTCCTGCGGTGCAAGGAGCTTTGTCTTTGCAAATCCTACCAGATTCTTCTTCGCCTTTTTCAGCTTGCCCTTTGGCGGACATACATAGATCTGGACGACCTCTTTTCCTGCACACACACCGGTGTTGGTAACCTTTGCCTGCACCGTAAAATTGCCATCCTTATATACAAATCCGCACGGCTCAATGTCAAAGCTCGTATAGGACAGTCCGTAGCCGAACGGGTACAGCTCCTTCTCCTTTGCATAAGTCTCGAAGTAACGGTATCCGACAAAAATATCTTCCTCGTAATTGTTATAATCATAACCTCCAAAACAACTGCTGCTCGGATAATCCTCATAGCGCTTTGCAATGGTGTCGGAAAGCTTGCCGCTTGGGTTGGTTGTGCCGGACAATACCCGCGCAACCGCGTTACCGCTCTCCTGTCCAAGCTGCCATGCATAGAGAACCGCAGCAAATTTGTAGTCCTTTAAGAAGGACATATCGATCAGGTTGCCGCAATTTAAGATCAGTACCACCTGCTTAAAATATCTGCACACATTCGCAAGCAGTCTCTTCTCTTCGTCGGTCAGATAATAGCTGCCCGGCTCCAGCTTGTTCTCTCGATCCTCGCCCGCTGCGCGTCCGATGACAACCGCGGCGACTGTGCTGCGCTCGGAAGCAGCCTTTACCGCACGCTCCTCAAGCGGCATCTCCGGATAAAAATACGGCCACTGTCCCCATACGCCATGATCTACCACATTCTTCGGATCGTCCGACCATTTCTTATAGCACTCTGCAAGCGGTGCGTCCACGGTTACGCCCTCGTTTGCAAGTCCGTCCATCAGATTGACATGGTATGGTGCGTGGACATTTCCGCCGCTGCCGTATCCGACATAGAACCAGTCTCTCTGACATCTTCCGAATACGGCAAGCGTATCCTCCTTCTTTAGTGGGAGCACACCATCATTCTCCAACAGGACGATGCCCTCCTCCCCACATGCACACAGCATCTGTGGCATTCCTTCGGTGATGATCCGTTCGCCCTCTGCTTTATTTTCCGCCTGTGCGAGCTGATTTCTTTTGATCTTTGCAACGACTTTTTTCTTTAGTTCTTCCAGTTCTGCGCGAGTCATGACGCGTCCTCCTTAGATGTATAACTTTTATCAATTTGCGCCTGCGAGCCACGCTTTTTGCAGATCATACAGACGCTGTTTTTCCCCTAGAAATACTCCTTTGATTATACTTGTCAGGCGGCTTTCCGTCAATACGATCGAATGCCGTTTTCCAGTCCCAAAGTTTCAAAATAGAATTGCTGTACCTGCCCCTTTGTGTTATACTGTTTATTATTTGCCGGCAGCTTTGTCTGCTTTTTAGTTCACAGAGGTATTTTTATGTTATATCATTACACTGATTTTGCCGCGTTTGACGGTATTATACGTTGCGCAGAGCTGCGCCTCAACAATATCCTAAATATGAACGACACCTCCGAGATGCGTCTCTTTATGAACGGAATCTGCAAGGCGGTCGTCGGCAGATTAAGTGCAGACGAGGAGACCGAAAAGGTCTACCGGACTGAGAGCTTCTTCCAGAAGGAGCTGATGGAGGAATTCCACTACTCCGCTTACGCGGCATGCTTCTCCAAGTTCCGCGATGACGCTTCCCAGTGGGAGCGCTACGGGCATTCCGGTCAGGGTGTCTGCATCGCTTTCCATGAGGATCTGCTGCAAAAGATGGTCGGTGGTCCGATCTCATTACAGGAAGTATACTATCAGGAGGATATGCGGGAGCATCCGCTCGTAAACGCGTTCTACAATCTCATCAAGAACACTTCGGACTTCGATGCCAACCTTCCGGCGCTCCAGTCGCTCATCAACGATGCATGGGTACAGTCGGCAGCGTTTAAGCATCCGTCCTTCTGCAGTGAGCGCGAGTTCCGACTCGTTGTCTCCCCGTTTATCTTCAACGAATTTGCGGTTGAGCCAAAGTATCATGTATCGATGGAGCGCATCAAGAAATACTATCCGCTCGAATTAAACCGCATGTGTGGGAAGTTAAATATGCATCTGTCCGACCTTGTCGGGGAGATCATCATCGGACCGACCTCACAGCAGTCTCCTGCGATCCTGCAGGATTATCTTACGGACTGTGGGCTTCATATCCTAAAGGATCGCATCAGCCTGTCCTCCTGCCCGCTGCGCCGCCCAACCACATAACAGTAACCGAATATCCCGGTATCTGAGCACACAAAAAAGCTGGTGAAGAAATCTTCTTCACCAGCCCTTTATTTGTCTTTATATTCTGTTCTCTGAAATTACTTTACAGTTACAGAAGTGATGTGTGGGTTCACTCCCTCATACCAGTAAAGGAATCCTTCCATATCTACGGTATCTCCAACGTTGAGCGCCTTAACAGCCTCATAAACATCGGTTCCCGGTCCGCAAAGATAAGACTCTACGGTAAATGTGTAGGTTGCTCCGTTGTAAGAAACGTTGAAGTACAGATCGCTTCCCTCTTCGCCAGAACCATCCCAGTTGTACATAAATGCATCGCCGTTGTCATTTGCTGCTTCTACGGTCATGCCGGTGAAGGAAACATACTGATTCTGAAGATTGATCAGATCGTCAGTTCCAAGAAGATCGGTAACATCGGTTGCTGCTGCTACATAGTTGCCATCGATGATCTCAAATGTAGCATCTATGATCTCAACTTCGCCAGCCCACTCAGACTTGTATCCGGTTACGCGGATCTTTGTTCCCGGTGTAAGGAGGTCGTAATCTGCCTCAGAGCAAGCCATGTTGTAAAGGAAGTAAGCGCCATCCTCATCCTGGGTGTAAACAGTTGCCTTATCCTCCCACCAGGACTGCTTTGCCTGAACATAGGTCTCTACAACAACTTCGGTGTCAAGGTCTGCTGCAACGTAGTCTGCATAAGACATAACTGCAACGTCCTCAGCTGCCGGAGCTTCCTCTGTTGCTGCTTCGGTATTCTCTGCCACTTCTGTGTCTGCCGCCTCGGTATCTGCTACTTCCGTGCCAGCACCTTCGCTGGTACTTGTGTCAGCAACATTGTTGTCAGTAGCATTGTTGTCATCGGAATTGCCACATGCAGTGCATGAGAAAACAAGTGCACCGGTCAAAAGTAAAGCTGTAAGTTTTTTCATCTCTTTTACCTCTTTTGAAAGATTTTTTTAATAACGAGGTTAATTATACCTGAAATCAACTACAAATCAATAGTATTATTGCCGATTTCTCCTCGCATTTACTTTGGAAAATACAACATAAAGTATAATAAGCACCCATGTTCCCGCAAGAACGGACAGCAAAACCACCGATGGTGTCGGCAATGCGCCAAGATTGCGGCGCTCGCCAGCCGTATCTGAGCTTTCGATCTGATCCAGTCGGTACAGTGCGGAGGTCTCCTCATAGAGATTCTCCATAAATGCCTCATCGACCGTCTGCTTTCTTCGCACGGACTTAACCGTAGTCTCGATCAGCTGTCCCGCAGCGTCACGAAGCGATGCCGATCCGTTGAATACCGGTGTTGTAAATGTATTCTCCGTGTTGTCGAGTAGGAGCTTAGAAGCACTGATCTTAACCGGATAATAGGTCTGATTGTCCTCCCCGCTTCTGGAAAGATAGTCCTGATACTCCGTGGACTCCTGTGCCTTGGAGGTGACCGGAACATATCCTTCCGTCTCGGCGTATGCAATCTGCACATCGTTGGTCAGCAGATACTGGACGAACAGCCAGGATGCCATAACCTCCTGCGAATTGCTCTTGTTAAAAATACATACGGATGGTCCCTGTGAGATCATCTGCGGATGGTCCGGATCAAACTGCGGGATCGTCATTACTTCGGTCTCAAAGTCCACCAGCTTATCCTTACTGATATCGGAAAGCGGTGCATCCGTTCCCATCCAGGTAGCTCCTGCCGTGGAATCGATCGCGAAGATACACTGACCGGCATTCAGGAAGTTCGCCGGGTAGCTTGAAATCTTAAACGTCGAAAACGCCCCCGTAGCACTATGCTCTGCAATAGAATACAAAAGCTCCTTGGTCGTGTCATTAAACAGAAGAATATCCCCCGCATCGGTCGAATATCCCGCATCAAGCTGACGTAGCATCTGGATCATCATATTGTCCGTGGACTTGTAGATAAACGGGATCAGAACCTTCTGTCCGTTGACCAGATAATTGCCGTCGGCATCCTGCGCCATCGCCGCCTCGGACACTTCCCAGATAAAGTCCCATGTCAAGGTCTCCGGTAGCGTATAGCCAAGCTTTTCCACATAGGTCTTGTTGACATAGCACGCCTCCGTGGAACGCATATACGGAACCGCATAATAGTGTCCCGCAAACGAACACTCCTCCAAAAACTGCGGAATGATCTCCGCCTCCGTCGGTGAGTCAAAGCGAACCTCACTGCCCCCCAGTCCATACTTTGGATCATCAAACAGATTCTCAAGCGGAACCACAAGCTCATCACCCGTCAGGTAGGTTGCGATATGATCCGGGTAGGTAATGCAGACATTCGGTGTCGTGTTCGTTGCGATGTTTGTAATGACATCGTTGTAGATCTTGCCATAGTCCGTGTACAGCCGGAGATTGACCGTGATATTCGGATACAGCTCCTCGAAGGATTTTATTGCATTCTCATAGATCGCAGTCTGTGTCTTGTTGGTATCGTTTTTCGCCCAGAACGTGATCTCATACGTCTTTGAGGTGTCAAATTCTTCCGGCATCTCAAATCCGCTGCGCTCCTTCGCCCCGTGGCACGCCGTAAGGCTTGCTGCACTCCCAAGCAGGAGTAAAACGCCCATGCCAAGCACAAGCAGCTTTTTCATGCGTATTTTCATCCTTTGGTTCCTCCCCTCGAAACACCTTCCATGACTTTGTTGCGGAAGATCAAAAAGAGTACGATAAGAGGCACGGAGATCACAACAACCGCCGCCATCATTGCCGGGATATTCTCACGTCCGAAGCCGTTCTCCCGGATCTCCTGTATTCCGTTTGACACGAGAAAATAATTCGGATCGTCCGTGATCAGTCTCGGCCACACATAGGAGTTCCAGCATTCGATAACCTTTAAGATCGTAATGGTAATCAGTGTCGGCTTTGAGATCGGGATCATCACCTTGAGCAGATATTTAAAATCGGATGTGCCGTCCACCTTCGCGGCGTAATACAGGCTGTCCGGGATCTGCTCGAAATTCTCCTTGAGCAGGTAGATGTAAAAGACCGACGTTACCGATGGCAGGATCAGTCCCGGAAACGTGTTGCGCATGTTCCAGTTCGTGATGGTCACAAAGTTTGTAATGATGACAAGCTCGTTCGGGATCATCATAAGAGCGAGGAATAAAATAAATGCAATGTTCTTTCCCTTAAACTCCAGTCTTGCAAATGCAAAGGCTGCGAGCGTGATGACCACCAACATGATCGCCGTTGTCACCACCGTAAAAATGATGGTGTTTAAGAAGTACCTTGCCAGCGGCACAGCAGAAAACGCATCCGCATAGTTCTGCAGAGTCGGCGATAGCGTAAAGAACTTCGGGATATACTCGGAGTTGTAGGCGCTGTAACTCTTTAATGAGGTAAGCACCATCCAGTAAAACGGAAAAAGCACGAGGATCGCCCACAGGATCAAAAAGAAGTAGGTGATCGTCTTTGCAATCTTATTTTTGGTCTTTGCCTTTTTTTCGATTCGGATGTAATCAACGGAATTGTTCATTTTGCCACCCTCTCTCAATAATGTACAGATTTTTTGCTGATCAACAGGTTAATACAGGTGATGGTAAGCACGATCGCAAACAGAAGGATCGCTGCCGCGGACGCATAGGACGGATAACCGCCGCTGTTTCCATACAGCATATCGTAGATATATCCGACGATCGTATTCATCTCCGCTGCATTTAAGTTTGTTCCAAACAGTGCAACCGCATCGCTGTATGCCTTGAATGCACCGATAAATCCGGTGATGACCAGATAAAAGATCATCGGCGAGATCATCGGCAAGGTGATGCGGTAAAAAATGCGGAATTTCGATGTTCCGTCCACCCGCGCCGCATTGTAGTAATCCTGATTTACTGAGGCGAGCGCGCTCGTAAGGATCAGGATCTTAAACGGCATGACAACCCATATCGTGTAGAAACACAGCACAAACATCTTAGCCCAGTACGGTCCCTCGATAAAGTCCACCGAGCTGCCACCGAACAGATGGATAAGCAGATTTACAAGTCCGTCGGAATACGCCGTCTTTTTGAACAGGATCATAAATACCAGTCCGACCGCGAGCGTGTTCGTCACATACGGAAGGAAATAGACCGTCTGTAAGAACTTGCGCAGCGGCTTGATCGAGTTGAGTCCGACCGAAATCAAGAGCGCAATTCCCGTAGATAGCGGAACCGTGATAATAACAAGGATAAACGTGTTTTTCAGCGCCTGCAGGAAAAACGGATCATGCAGCACATAGGAATAGTTGTACCATCCGCTTCCAAAATAGGTCTGCGATGCAAAATTGTAGCCCTCCTCAAACGAGTACACAAACACATCGATCAGCGGATACACCATAAAAAATCCCAAAAACAGAATGGCAGGCAGCAGATACAGCCAGCCCTTTAAGCCGTTATTCTTCCAAAATTTTTTCATATCTTCTACGCCTCGAATAGGATTCTTTCTTCCGTTTGCTTGTCAAAAAGGAACACCTTGTTCTGCAACAATGCAAAATGCACCGTATCCCCGCCGACATCGATATGCCGGTCGGTGCTGACGATCGACCGGATGGTCGCATTCTGGCAGGCATCGTGGCGTGATACAACGCTGATATCGCGTCCCATGACCTCCACTCCGCTCAGCCGGCAGCTAAGTGGTCCGTCCTCCCTGAGAACGAATCCCTCCGGGCGTATTCCGATATATACATCCTGATCTTTGACACCCTTTACGGCAAGAACATCCTCCTCGCCGATAAAGAGCCGCCCGTCTTTTACGGTTCCCTCAAACACATTGATCGGAGGTGTCCCAAGGAATTTGGCAACAAACAGATTCTTCGGATCGTCATACACGTCCTGCGGTTTTCCGATCTGATGGACAACGCCGTCCTTCATTACCACGATCATGTCCGATATGCTCATCGCTTCCTCTTGATCGTGTGTAACAAAGATTGTCGTGATCTGTGTCTCCTTCTGGATCCTGCGGATCTCCTCCCTCGTCTGGAGGCGGAGTCTTGCATCCAGATTGGACAGCGGCTCATCCAAAAGCAATACACGGGGTCTTTTTACCAGCGCTCTTGCGATCGCGACACGCTGCTGCTGTCCGCCGGAAAGCTCTCCCGGCTTACGTTCAAGCAGATTGTCGATCTGCACGAGCTTTGCCGCCTCCATCGTCTTTTCGAGCATCTGCTCCTTGGTCAGCTTGTCCTTTCCCTTAAAATTCTGCAGCGGGAACATAATATTCTGCCGTACCGTCAGATGCGGATACAATGCATAATTCTGAAAGACAAGTCCGATCCCGCGGTTCTCCGGCGGCAGATCCGTCACATCGTCCTCCCCAAATAATATTTTGCCGCTTGTCGGCTGTAAAAGTCCGCTGATCAGATTAAGTGTCGTGCTCTTTCCGCAGCCGGAAGGTCCCAAAAGTCCGATCAGTTTGCCGTCCGGGATCACAAAATCAAAATCGTTTACCGCGATCACATCCTGCGGGTTCTTTTTGTCCCTTCCGGGAAATTTCTTCGTCAAATGCTGTAATACAACTTCCATTGTATCCCCCTTTTTCTCTGTCCAAAGCCTTATGTTCTCAAATTATATTCCAAGTCCCAGCAGCATACAGATGCCTGCAAGCAGCAAAAGATGTACCGGGTAAAACGCATAAAAGAAATACTTGCTCTGCTTTCCTCTTGTTCCATTGTAATACGCGATCACAAAAACATCTGCCAGAGCGACGATCTCAAGCTCGGATGACAGACGCGCCAGCAGTACCACCGCGGCAAGAATTGCCGTCTTCGGGTGTTTCCGCAGCAGATAGATCACAACGATCGCGATGATGCCCGCCGCACCATAGTCGCTTCTAAAAACTTCCTCCGCAGCCGCCATTCCTGCAAAAATCATAAACATGCTGAGCATTCCGCGAATGAAAAGTTCCCCAAAACGTACGCTTCTGTCCGCCGCTATGCCACTGAATCTTTCACCACACCATCTGAGTCCCGCAATTACCACAAGCCCGATAAACAAGGTAAAAAATACATTGTTGTAGCTTAAGTCCCATACTTTTCCACGGATTGCCAGATCAAACGGGATCTCCGAAATAAGTGCAAACACAAAAAGCCTTGCCGCATATTTCGGTACGCTTCTCGTATGCAAAAAGCCCTCCACAATCAAAAAGCAATAGATCGGGAACGCCAGCCGTCCAATCCCGCGCATCACCATATAGAGCTGATGCAGCGCATCCCAGTGTGCATTTACATACATGGATGCTTCAGCGCCAAGAGCGCCATCAAACAGGATCCTGCTTAATACCGTGGCTCCCAGATGGTCTATGAACATACTGATGACTGCGATCAGCTTTAAGGTATAGCCGGATATTCCATGCGAATTGTTGTTATCGCCCATATTTCTTCCTCTCTCAAAAAAAGCGGAAAAGAGCAGGCGAAAGGCTCGTCTGCTCTATTAAACCTTTGGCTTCCTTTGCTCTTTTACAAAGAAATTAAATTCCTGACATATTTACAGTAACTTTGTCCAGATGCCAGATATCATCCACATACTCCTGGATCGTTCTGTCGGAAGAGAACTTACCTACATGTGCGACATTTAAGATCGCGCTCTTTGCCCATGCAGTCGTGTTGCGGTAATATTCCTCCACCTTCTTCTGCGCATTCGCATAAGAGCGGAAATCCGCAAGGATAAAGTAGCGGTCTGCAACCTGTCCCGGCTGTGCGTTCAGCAATGAATTATACAGTTCACGGAACAACTCTCGGTCATTCTGTGCGTAGGTGCCATCCACAAGCTGGTTGAGCACACGGCGCACATCCGCATCGCTGTTGTAGATGTTCATCGGGTTGTAATCCCTCTGCTTCTCATGCGCGATAACCTCGTCCGCACTCATACCGAAAATAAAGATATTGTCTGCTCCGACTTCATCGTACATCTCTACATTGGCACCGTCCATCGTTCCGATGGTAAGCGCTCCGTTTAACATGAACTTCATGTTACCTGTTCCGGATGCCTCCTTGCTGGCAGTTGAAATCTGCTCGCTGACATCCGCTGCCGCAAAGATCCACTCAGCGATGGATACGCGGTAGTCCTCGATAAATACAACCTTGATCTTGCCGTTGATGGATGGATCGTTGTTGATCACATCCGCAACGCTGTTGATCAGCTTGATCGTCTTTTTCGCTGTGCGGTAGCCTGCTGCCGCCTTTGCGCCAAAGATAAAGGTTCTCGGATAGAAGTCCATCTCCGGGTGATCCTTGATCTGGTTGTACAGATACATTACATGGAGAATGTTCATAAGCTGGCGCTTATACTCATGCAGACGCTTTACCTGCACATCAAAGATGGAATCCGGATTGACATCGATTCCGTTGTGCTCCTTGATGTATTTTGCAAGGCGCAGCTTGTTCTGCCGCTTGATCTCCATAAATTCTTTCTGAGCCTTCGGATCATCTGCCACCTTGACAAGCTTCTCCACCTCGGAAAGCTTGGTGATCCAGCCTGCTCCTACGCGCTTTGTAACCCAGTCTGCCAGCAACGGGTTGCCGTGTGCAAGGAAGCGGCGCTGTGTGATACCGTTGGTCTTGTTGTTAAACTTCTCCGGGAACATCTCATAGAAATCCTTAAGCTCCTGATTCTTTAAGATCTCTGTGTGAAGTCTTGCCACACCGTTTACAGAGAAGCCTGCACAGATCGCAAGATTTGCCATCTTGACCTGTCCGTCGTACAGGATCGCCATCTTGCGCACCTTCTCATCGTTGCCCGGATATTTTGCATAGATCTGTTCCACAAATCTGCGGTTGATCTCCTCAACAATCTGGTAGATACGCGGCAGAAGAGACTGGAAGATCTCGATCGGCCACTTTTCAAGTGCCTCTGCCATGATCGTGTGGTTGGTGTAAGCCACGCAGTGAGTCGTGATCTCCCACGCCTCATCCCAGCCCATGCCTTCCTCATCAACAAGGATACGCATAAGCTCTGCGACCGTTACAGTCGGGTGTGTATCGTTCATCTGGAATACAACCTTCTTTGGAAGGTCATGCAGATCGCTATGGTTCTTTTTAAACTTGGCAATCGCACGCTGAATGCTTGCAGATACGAAGAAATACTGCTGCTTTAAGCGAAGCTCCTTGCCCTTTCTGTGATTATCATTCGGATAGAGAACCTCGACAAGGTTTCTTGCCAGATTTTCCTCTTCGACCGCCTGATCATAGTCACCTTTGTCAAAGGAGGACAGCTTGAACTCCTCCTTCGGCTGTGCATCCCAGATGATCAGGGAATCTACTACGTTGTTATTATATCCGACAATCGGCATATCATAAGCAACCGCAAATACAGACTGGTAGTTCTCATGAACAAACTTCATATCGCCGTTCTCGTCGGCCGACTGGCGGACGTTGCCGCCAAACTTGACTTCATAGCAATATTCCGGTCTTCGCATTTCAAACGGATAACCGTTTCTAAGCCATGCATCCGGCACCTCCACCTGGAAGCCATCCTCAATCTTCTGCTTGAACATACCATAGCGGTAACGGATTCCGCATCCGTATGCCGCATAGCCCAAGGATGCAAGGGAATCCATAAAGCAGGCTGCCAGTCTTCCCAGACCACCGTTTCCAAGTGCCGGGTCCGGCTCCTGATCCTCAATAACGCTGAGATCAAGTCCGATCTCTGCCAAAGCTTCCTTTACTTCCTTGTATGCACAAAGATTGATCAGGTTGTTGCCGAGTGCGCGTCCCATCAGAAACTCCATTGACATATAGTACACCGTCTTTGGATCCTGCTTGTCAAATGCCTGCTGGGTAGCCATCCACTCGTCCATGACCACATCCTTTACCGCATAGGAAACTGCCTGAAACAGCTCCTGCTGGGTAGCTTCTTCCAATGTCTTGCGGTACATTGTCCGAACGTTTTCGGTTACGGTTTTAATAAACGCTTTCTTGCTAAAGACCTTGTCTCTCATCTCTTATCCTCCGTAATTGCCCTATTGCTTCTCAACGGATAAGGTTACTTCTTCTCCGTTGATGTTCCATGCCTTCGTATAACCGCTTGTGCTTCCTGCATTGATCTTCTCTCCAAGAACTTCCTTCTTGATCGCATCCCCGTATTTTGCGAAGATACCGGTTACCTTTTCGTCTGCCTCAAAACCGATCGCGATGTGATCCATGACCTCAAAGCCTGCCTCTTTACGCATTGTCTGGATCTTGCTGACAAGCTCGCGGACAAAGCCTTCCTCCAACAGTTCCTCGGTCATATTGGTATCAAGTACCACCGTTACACCGTGGTCACTTGCAGACACATAGCCTTCCATCTGGGCTGCCTCGATCAAAAGGTCTTCCTGGGTAAGCTTCTCCTCATTGCCATCGACTGTGATGGTCAGAGTGCCTGTCTCATTCAGCTCCTTCATTGCCTGCTGACCGTTTAATCCTGCAAGGATCTCCTTAACGGCATTGATATTCTTGCCGAAACGGCGTCCAAGTGTCTTAAGCTGCGGCTTGAAGGTGTAGCTGGTCAATGCGCTGACATCATCGGTTGCCTCGATCTCCTTGACATTCAGCTCATCGCGGATGATATCAAGGTAGAACTGTGACAGCTCATCCTCCGCCTTTACAAAGATCTTTGCGATCGGCTGGCGGTTCTTGATGTTAGCTTCATTACGGCAGGAACGTCCGAGGACAACTGCCTCAAGAACGACCTCCATATCCTCCTCCAGCTTCTTGTCGATCATCTTCTCATCCACAACCGGGAAGTCGCACAGATGAACGCTCTCCGGAGCGGTCGGATCGATGGAGCATACAAGGTTGCGGTAGATGTCCTCCGTCATGAACGGGATCATCGGTGCAGCAGCCTTGCTGATAGTTACAAGTGCGGTATAGAGCGTCATGTAAGCATTGATCTTATCCTGCTCCATTCCCTTTGCCCAGAAACGCTCACGGGAGCGGCGGACATACCAGTTACTCATCTCGTCCACGAAATCATCGAGTGCTCTTGCTGCCTCCGGGATACGGTAATTGGAAAGATTGTCGTCTACCGCTGCCACTGCGCTGTTTAACTTGGACAGCAGCCACTTATCCATAACCGGAAGTTTGTCGTATTCCAATGTATATTTTGTTGCATCAAAGTTGTCAATGTTCGCATACAGTACGAAGAATGCGTAAGTGTTCCACAATGTTCCCATGAACTTGCGCTGCCCTTCCTGTACGAGCTTGCCGGAAAACCGCTTCGGGATCCACGGAGCACTTGCCGTGTAGAAGTACCAGCGGATCGCGTCTGCGCCGTAGGTCTTTAATGCGTCGAACGGATCAACGGCATTGCCCTTGGACTTACTCATCTTCTGTCCGTTCTCATCCTGTACATGACCGAGAACGATAACATTCTCATACGGAGCCTTATTAAACAGGAGTGTTGATTCTGCCATCAGGGAATGGAACCATCCACGGGTCTGGTCAACAGCTTCGGAGATAAACTGTGCCGGGAACTGCTGCTCAAATACCTCTTTGTTCTCAAACGGATAATGATGCTGTGCAAACGGCATCGCACCGGAGTCAAACCAGCAGTCAAGCACC
The DNA here is from genome assembly GCA_963612015.1 of Lachnospiraceae bacterium. Lineage (GTDB taxonomy): Bacteria > Bacillota > Clostridia > Lachnospirales > Lachnospiraceae > Roseburia. The sequence goes on from CAVDTR010000007.1 coordinate 27,636, forward strand.
TCCGGTACGCGGTGCATCTCGCCGCCGCACTCCGGGCACTTCATGGTAACTGCATCGATATACGGTCTGTGAAGCTCTACCTCGGCAGCCTTCGGATCACCGGCACGCTCTGCCAGCTCTGCGCGGCTTCCAATGCATTCCTGATGTCCGCAGGAGCATTCCCAGATGTTTAACGGAGTTCCCCAGTAACGGTTACGGGAGATCGCCCAGTCCTGAATGTTCTCCAGCCAGTTGCCGAAACGTCCGGAGCCGATAGATTCCGGAATCCAGTTTACCGTGTTATTGTTGCGGATCAGGTCATCCTTTACCGCGGTCTCCTTGATATACCAGGACTCTCTCGCGTAGTAGATCAGCGGAGTGTCACATCTCCAGCAATGCGGATATTCATGCTCAAACTTCGGAGCATCGTAGAGCTTGCCCTGTGCATCGAGATCCTTTAACACCTCCGGGTCAGCCTTCTTTACGAAAAGTCCTGCATACGGAGTCTCCTCGGTAAGCTCTCCCTTTCCGTTTACAAACTGTACAAACGGAAGGTCGTAGTTGCGTCCGACATTCGCATCGTCCTCACCAAATGCCGGTGCAATGTGGACGATACCGGTACCATCGGACATTGTTACATAATTGTCGCAGGTAACGAAAAAGCCCTTTTTATTCTGCTTGTCAGCAACCGTCTTTGCACATGCAAAAAGCGGCTCGTACTCCTTATATTCAAGCTCCTTGCCCTTGTAGGTCTCTAACACCTCGTAAGCTGCGACAGCCGGTGTGCCGGCTTCCTTATCCTCTTTTACGGCAAGCCTGCCAAGTACGGTGTCCAAAAGCGCCTCTGCCATATAGTAGGTATAGCCGTCAGCCGCCTTGACCTTCACATAGGTATCTGACGGGTTGACGCAGAGTGCAACGTTGCTTGGAAGTGTCCAAGGTGTTGTCGTCCATGCTAGGAAATAAGCGTCCTCTCCGCTCACCTTAAAGCGGACGATCGCAGAGCGCTCCTTTACGGTCTTATATCCCTGGGAAACCTCAGCGGAAGAAAGCGGGGTTCCGCAGCGCGGGCAGTACGGCACGATTTTGAAGCCCTTGTACAAAAGTCCTTTGTTCCAGATCTCCTTGAGTGCCCACCACTCAGACTCGATGAAGTTGTCATCGTAGGTAACATACGGGTTGTCCATATCTGCCCAGAAACCAACAGTTCCGGAGAAATCCTCCCACATGCCCTTATATTTCCATACGGATTCCTTGCATTTCTTGATGAAAGGCTCCATTCCGTACTCCTCGATCTGCTCTTTTCCGTTGAGTCCGAGAAGCTTCTCCACCTCAAGCTCTACCGGGAGTCCGTGCGTATCCCAGCCAGCCTTACGCGGTACATACTTGCCCTTCATCGTCTGGAATCTTGGAATCATATCCTTGATGGTACGCGTCTCCACATGACCGATATGCGGCTTTCCATTTGCTGTCGGAGGTCCGTCATAAAAGGTATAGGTCTCTCCCTCTTTCTTATTCTTTTCCAGTGACTTGTTGAAAATGTCATTTTCGCGCCAGAATGCTTCTACCGCTTTTTCACGCTCAACGAAGTTCATGTTGGTGTCAACTTTGTTGTACATAAAATCCTCCTTCATCCGATATACCCGATCCAACCACCGGTGAAATCAAAAAACGCGCATCCCTGTAATTAGGGACGCGCGCGTTACGTCTATACCACCTATTACAATGTACTTAAAGGGGATGCCCCTTTGCATACCTCGTCCCTGTAACGTAGGGAATACGTCAGCACCTACTCTCGTATGATTTTAGCCTGCAACTCGAAAGTGATCTTCATTCCTGCAATACTAATACCGGCTCACACCCACCCCGGCTCTCTGTGACGTTCTCCTCAGGAACTACTGTCTTCGTCATCGTATTTACCTATTTAACTACATGACAGTATAAAACCTTTGATTTTTCTTGTCAAGGCTTAATCACAAGGCTTGTGGCTAATTAAAGCCGACGACCTTCTGGGAAAGCCGGTATGCGGCAACCGAGATCTTTCTTCCGCCCTTGCCCGGCAGGTTCATGGTTCCTCCGAGAATACCGCGGCGCAGTCTGTGGAACAGGCGGATATCCTTCTCCTTGATATACGTCCAGAGTTCACGCTTCTTTTCCAGATTCTCCTCTGTTCCGGAGCGCAGCAGCATGACCGTTGAGATCACGGTGATGATCTCCAGATAATTGAACATGTATTTGCGGCACTTGATGCTCGGCACCTTCCACAGATCCACATCATCGATCATGATCTTGTTGACCTTGATCTGCTGGTCAATACGGCTGATCATGACCTTCTCATTGACGGACTGGTCATCCCGCCCGATAAAATACCGATAGAAATCCACATCCATGTAATACATGCTGCGCACATAAGGAAGCGGCTTGTATACATAAATATTATCCACATAGAAAGTGTGATCCGGCAGCTTTAGTCCACAGTCGCGGAGCAGCTGCGTCCGGTAGATAACGGAATGCATCAGTATGTAATGTCCCTTGTAAAAATGGCGCACATCCCTCCATGAGAAAATGCAGTCCGTCGGGAATCCGGTCTGTCGCATGACCTTTTTATGCTTGGCGCCTTCCTTCTCATAGACATAGTTTGCAAGCAGCATGTCGATATTCTTCTTGCTCTGCGCCAGTTCCCGCAGCTTGCCTAAGATCTTTGCATACGCCTCGGCATCTACCCAGTCGTCACTGTCCACCACTTTAAAATATAATCCGGCTGCATTGGTGATTCCAGTGTTTACCGCCTCACCATGTCCGCCGTTTGGCTGGTGGATCGCGCGAACAATGCTTGGATACTGCGCTGCATAGCGGTCTGCGATCTCCGCCGTCCGGTCGTGGGAGCCGTCATCCACAATGATGATTTCCACATCCTCTCCGCCCGGCAGTATGGACTCGATGCACTTTTCCATATAGTTCTCGGAATTGTAACATGGTATTGCAAATGTCAATAGCTTCATTCTATGCCTCTTCTCCCATCAAGCCTGATGCCAGCTCCATTGCCTTTGCAGCCATCGCGTCGATGTTATAGTATTTGTATTCTGCCAGTCGGCCGAGCAGATAAAAGCCCGAATATTCTTCGGTAAGTGCGCGGTACTTCCGGTAGAGTTCCTCGTTCTCCTCATTTAAGATCGCGTAGTATGGGATCTCGCCCTCCGCTCCGGTGTATGCAAACGGATACTCCCGCACGATCGTTGTCCCGTCGGTGTCCTTCTGACCGGTCAGGAACTTAAACTCGGTGATCCTTGTATAATCCTCGCTCACCGTGTAGTTGACCACGCTGTGTCCCTGGAAGGAATCCTGATCCAGATGCTCGAATTTAAAATCGAGCGAGCGGTACGGAAGTCTGCCATAGCGGCAGTCGAACAATTCGTCCAAAGCTCCCGTGTAAATGACGTTGCCCGTGTATGGTGCTCCCTCAAAGAGAATAGTTCCCTCCGCAAAGGAAAGCACATTCCTGCACTCTGTGTTGGTGCGCACCTCGATATTCGGATGATCGAGCATCTTTTCGAACATCGGTGTAAAGCCGTGCAGCGGAACGCTCTGATATTTGTCCTTAAAGTAGCGGTTGTCTCTTGAGATAACGACCGGAACTCTTCCCGTAACCTCCGGGCTGATTTCTTCCGGCTTCTGCCCCCACTGCTTCATCGTGTAATATAAAAAGACATTCTGATATACATATTCTGCGATCTCCCGCACATCCGCATCTGCATTTTCGCGCAGCTTCATGATCGGCACTCGGCTGCCCTCGCCATACGCTTCAATGAGCTTTTTTTCCAGATGGTTCGCCTTTCCCTCGTCATAGACCATGTGAAGCGTATTTAAGTTAAACGGAACCGGGATCAGCTTGTCGCCGACCTTTGCAACGACCTCATGCCCGAAATCGTACCACTCTGTAAAGCGTGACAAAAATTCCCGCACCTTCTCATCTCCCGTATGGAAAATATGCGGGCCGTACTCATGGATCAGGATCCCGTGCGCATCCGGTGCATCATAGCAGTTGCCGCCGACATGCGCTCTCCGCTCGATCACCAGCACCTTCTGATTGCCGTTCTCCACCAATATGCGGGCGGCAGTCGCGCCGGCTATACCAGCCCCCACAATAATCGTATCGTACATATCTGTTTCTTCTCCTTGCAATTTTGTTCATCTTTGTTTATCAGATTACCATATTTTACAGAATCCGTATAGTTAATATTACATTAAGATTACTTTAAGAATACCTAAACGCTCGTTTTCCCTCAGTTTTTACCTGTTTTTCATGGTACTTTCGTCCCGCACAATTTGTTCATAATTTATTTACAAATATTCTATAATCCAAACATACCGAGGTCACATTTAATGAATATACTAACAGCATAGATAAGAAAAACTTTTCTTTTTCATAATCCCTCGCTTCTTCGGATGCGAGGTCCTCCCAAAAGTTAGATTTTTTCACATAATCTTTTTCATAACAAAACCGGTGCACGCCACATGCACCGGTTTCCTCTTTGTATTGCTATCTTATTCCAGTGAAGCCTCTTCCAGATCCTCTTTTCCATCCTCAAGCACGCCGACCACCTGTGTCACCATTGCATGGTCGTAAAGGTAGTCCAGCACCTTATCCTCCAGGATCTCGTAGCGCATCTGCGCCTCTCCCACTTCCTGTTGAACGCGGTCAGCCGTATATTCCTCCGCATAGTAATCCGAATACATCTGTGCATAGCGCTCCAGTCCCGCCTGATACTCTGCGTCCGTCAGCTCGATGCCCTGCTCCTTGGCAACTGCATATACTGCCATCATACGATAAACGCGGTTTGTGATCTCCTCCTCGACATCCTCGCTGCTCATCTCGAAAACGTCATACACCTCGTCAACCGTTGATACCCCTAAGATTTCCATGTAAGCGGCATAAGAGCTTTCTACCTGCTCCTTCACATCCGCATACAAATCCTTGGAGTAGTCGCTGCAATCCGAATTCTCGACGATCTGCTCAAGAAGTTCTTCCTTGGCATTTGCCACGGAATCGGAATTATAATAGTCCATCAGTTCCTCCTTGACCTGTGCCTTCATATCGTCCATGGAAGCATAGCCAAGCGTATCCGTCACAAATTCATCCGTAAGCTCCGGTATAGTCTCAGCCACCACGGAATCCACCTTTACCTGATAGTGAACCGTCTGTCCGGCAAAATCATCGTCCTCATAATCCGCATCATAGTTAATGTCAAATTCCATCTCATCGCCGGCGGCTGCGCCCAACAGCTTAGTATCAAATTCTTCCCCAAACTCATTGTAGCCTAACAGGATGTCATAGGTGTCTCCCTCATCCTCCGGGTAATCAAAAAGCACCTCGCCGCCTGCGGTTGCAGTCATATAGACCTCCGCATAATCTCCGTCCTCCGCGGTATCTTTTGGCGTATACTGGACATAATCAGATAGGAGTGCATCGATCTCCTCCGCCACGTCATCGTCCGTGATCTCATAAACGATCTGCTCCACGGTCAGATTGGAATAATCGCACAGACGCACCTTTCCATAATCTGTATCGATCTTATGTGTATCCGGCAGCTCCTCCTGTCCGCACGCAGACAATACGCAGGCTGTGGCGAGAAGAAGTGCATATATTTTTCTATTTTTCATTTGTTATTCTCCATCAACGTGTACATTCATCGGCTGCTGTCCGCGGGATCGTCCGTGGAGCCGCCCCTTATCAATAGCGTTTATTATAACACTGTAATCTGAGTCTTGTCAAAAAAAAAGAGCTACTTTATACTTTTACCAGAACCACAAAAAATAAACAGGAAAGAAGAACCACTTATGTCAAAAAAAGATTTGCTGCTCGTTGTCGATATGCAAAATATTTATACCGAAGGTCAGGAGTGGGCGTGCCTCGACACGCATGGTGCCGCTGCGCGCATTCAAAAGCTCATAGATTCCGGGAAATGCCAGGACGTAATTTTTACACGGTTTCTTCCACCCGAATGTCCGCAGGGTGTCTGGAAGGACTACAACGTCAAATACGCCCATATCAACGCAAACAAATGGGGCAACGAGATGCTGCCCGAATTCGCCGATACGCTCAGCCGCTACCCGCTTTACAGCAAGTCCGTCTACTCTTCGCTTGCGATCCCGGAAGTCCTTGCCGCAGCCCGGCGTGCTGACCGCGTTATCGTAACCGGAGTCGTAGCCGAGTGCTGTGTCCTGTCAACCGTCTGGGCGCTTATCGATGCCGGAATCTACACCGTCTATCTGACCGATGCAGTCTCCGGCTTTGATGTGCCAAAGGAAGAAGCCACAAAGCTTGTCTTATCCGGTCTGTCTCCGTTACATGTTGCGATAATGACAACGGAAGAATATCTGGAAGAAATTTAAAAGAGACATTTTCTTTTTTCGGAACAAAGAGTCACCCCCAACACTTGACATAGCGCCGCAAAAAAGCGGTTACCCTATCGATGTAAGATAAGGTGACCGCTTTTTTAATCTGATAATTTGCAGAAGCTGTTATTAGTGCTTCGGAACAAGCTTCTCTGTTCCGCCCATATACGGCTGGAGAGCCTTTGGAATATTGACAGAACCATCCTCGTTTAAGTTGTTCTCCAAGAATGCGATCAGCATACGCGGCGGAGCAACTACGGTGTTGTTTAAGGTATGTGCAAAATACTTCTTGCCATCCTCACCCTTTACGCGGATCTTAAGACGTCTTGCCTGTGCATCTCCTAAGTTAGAGCAGCTTCCGACCTCAAAATACTTCTTCTGACGCGGAGACCATGCTTCTACGTCGCAGGACTTAACCTTGAGATCTGCGAGGTCACCGGAGCAGCACTCCAGGGTACGAACCGGAACATCAAGGCTGCGGAACAGCTCAACGGTATACTGCCACATCTTGTCATACCAGGACTTGGACTCTTCCGGCTTGCAGACAACGATCATCTCCTGCTTCTCGAACTGGTGGATACGGTATACGCCTCTCTCCTCGATGCCGTGCGCACCTTTTTCCTTACGGAAGCATGGAGAATAGCTGGTCAGTGTATACGGCAGCTTGCTCTCGTCATTGATCGTATCGATGAACTTACCGATCATGGAATGCTCGGAAGTACCGATCAGGTACAGATCCTCGCCCTCGATCTTGTACATCATGGCATCCATCTCTTCAAAGCTCATAACTCCTGTTACAACGTTAGAGCGGATCATAAACGGCGGAATGCAATAGGTAAAGCCCTTTCCGATCATAAAGTCTCTCGCATAGGCAGTCATTGCGGAATGTAATCTCGCAATGTCTCCCATCAGATAGTAAAATCCGTTTCCGGCTACCTTTCCTGCCGCATCAAGATCGATCCCGTCAAAGCGCTCCATGATGTCGGTATGGTATGGGATTTCAAATTCCGGTACAACCGGCTCACCAAACTTCTCGATCTCAACATTGCAGCTGTCATCCGGTCCGATCGGAACAGACGGATCGATGATGTTCGGGATCTTCATCATGATCTCGGTAACCTTTTCAGAAAGCTCCTTCTCCTGCACTTCAAGCTCTGCAAGACGTGCGGCATCCGCTGCTACCTGTGCCTTTACCGCCTCTGCTTCTTCCTTCTTGCCCTGTCCCATCAAAGCACCGATCTGCTTGGACAATGCGTTCTTGTTTGCACGGAGTGAATCTGCCTCCTGCTGGGCAGCTCTGGACTGTGCATCCAGCTCAATTACTTCATCGACAAGCGGAAGCTTGTGATCCTGAAACTTCTTTTTAATGTTTTCCTTTACGAACTCTGGATTCTCGCGTAAAAATTTTAAATCGATCATAATTCCTCCAAAATAGTACCTTTATTTATGAAAAACTCTTAAGCGGATACTTGTCCGTAAGTGTCTTTACGATTGCTCTTGCATCATCGATCGCGGACTCGCCGTTCTTGATGATCATCGCGATTGCCTCTGCAACCTGATCAAAATCGTCCTCCTTCAATCCTCTTGAGGTTGCCGCCGGTGTACCAAGACGCACGCCGCTTGTGACAAACGGGCTCTTCGGATCGTTCGGAATCGTATTTTTGTTGGCTGTAATGTGTGCGGCATCCAGCCACTTCTCCACTTCCTTGCCGGTAAGCTCAAACGGTGTCAGATCCACAAGCATCAGATGATTGTCTGTTCCATCGGAAACGATCTTGATTCCGCGTGACTGCAAGCCCTTGCAGAGTGCCTGCGCGTTCTTGACGATCTGTGCCTGATATTCCTTAAACTCCGGCTGGAGTGCTTCCTTAAAACAGATTGCCTTTGCAGCGATCACATGCATCAGCGGTCCGCCCTGTGTTCCAGGGAAGATTGCTTTGTTGAGCTTATACTTATCTGCAAATTCCTGGCTGCTTAAGATCATTCCACCACGAGGTCCGCGAAGCGTCTTGTGTGTGGTCGTGGTAACAACATCCGCGTATGGAATCGGGCTTGGATGAAGGCCTGCCGCAACAAGTCCTGCGATATGTGCCATGTCAACCATGAGCACGGCTCCAACCTCATCTGCGATCTCTCGGAAGCGCTTAAAGTCGATAGTTCTCGCATAAGCGGAAGCGCCGGCGATGATCATCTTCGGCTTGCTTTCCTTTGCGATCTCCTCCACCTTGTCATAATCTATAAAACCAGCATCATTTACACCATACGGAACGATATGGAAATAAGTTCCTGAAAAATTCGCCGGTGATCCATGTGTCAGGTGTCCGCCGTGATCTAGGTTCATTCCCATAAGGGTGTCTCCCGGCTGCAATACAGCAAACTCTACTGCCATATTTGCCTGTGCGCCGGAATGTGGCTGAACATTGACATATTCACAGCCGAACAGCTCCTTTGCACGCTCTCTCGCCAGTTCCTCCACAACGTCTACACATTCACATCCGCCGTAATATCTGTGTGCCGGATAGCCTTCCGCGTATTTGTTGGTGAGAATGCTTCCCATTGCCGACATGACTGCCGGACTTACCCAGTTCTCCGAGGCGATCAGCTCGATGTGGCTGTTCTGACGCTCAAACTCCGAGGTGATGGCATCAGCGATTTCCGGATCAACACTCTTAATATCATCCAATGTGTACATGGCAATTCTCCTTTTCCTGTTCTTTCATAATATCTACTAATTATAGACAACATACTCAATGTTTTCAATAAGAAAAATCTTTTCTGTCATATTATGCGAGCTGGTTCCATATCAAAAATGCTGCTACAATCTGTACTACCAGTATTGCCGGCATCCCCACCACAAAATACCAGTGCTTTGTCTTATGCCTAAACAGATACATGCCCGCCCATGTTCCAATGCTGCCTCCAAGCAGGCTTGCAAGGAACAGCGTCCGCTCCGGTATGCGCCATGCATGTCTTTTAGCTTTGCTCTTATCTAGCCCCATAAGAAAAAGTCCTATCAGGTTCATTAGTATCAAATAAATGATCGTTGCATATCGCATTTTCTCTTACTCCCGGTTCTTTTTGTTCTGAAGCTGGCGCTCCAGCTCCTTGATCTTTGCATTTAATTCATCGATCTGGTTTTTGCTCTTGGTAAGTTCTTCATCTTTTTGAAGAATTTCTTCCCTTTTCTGTGTGACCTCTGTCCCCAGACTGTCCGAGCATAAGAACATATTTTACTTTGCTATCAATTGCATCACTTTCTCGTTCTTCCGAAGTTCATCCCATGTTCCATATTCTGCAAGCCTTCCATCTTCCATTAGAAGGACTCCATCATACATATACATATTTTCTTCATATATGCGATGAGTAATCATTATGACTCCCATTTCAGTCTGTTTCAAGATATTAGATTCGATATTTTTTGCATTTTCATTATCGAGTGCGGAAAGGCATTCATCTAAAATCACCATCTTTGCATCCGAAGCAAATGCCCTTGCTAATAAAATCCTTTGCGTCTCACCACCTGAAAAAATTTCTTGCCTTTCAGTCCCTTTATTTATAATTTTTTCAAGTCTCATTTTTTTTGCTATTTGAAACAACTTTTCCTTTTGTAAAACTCCCTTCAAATCTATATTCTTGAAAATAGTATCATCAAATAGTTTTGCATTCTGGTCTTGATAAATCAAATACCTATATAACTCCTCATAACTTACATCCCTGACATTTATATTTTCAATCATGCATTGTCCATCTATAGGTTCTAAAAATCCGCAAATTCCTTTTGCAAGTGTACTTTTTCCCGAACCGCTCTTACCAATAATTGCATATTTTTTTGAAATATCAAACCGGAATGATATATTATGTAAAATTTCCTTTCCTGCGTAACCGATTGACATATTTGCGCATTCCAAAAAAGAAGGTTCATGTTTTAATACTTGAATTGGCATTCTCCCATTATCAACACTATTACAATTTTTTTCTAAGGATTTTTTTAATATAAGTCCCGTCTTTCGTTCCAAGATGCATCCAGGTAATATTTCAAACGGAAACATAATTCCCCCTAGAATTTGACTTACCGACATAATGTAGCCGACCGTTAGTTTTCCTCGTATTACAAGGATCATTGCAAAAATAATAATCATTATATAGCTCATTTCCCCAATGCCTGCAGCTACACTGTTAAGAAGAAATGTTTTACGATTTCTCCGGCAATCTGCACTCGCCACTTCCTCGCACTTTTCTCGATACTTCCTGCAACGTTGAGACCAAAGACGAAAAACTCTAATTGGAATGAAGTTTTGAAATGTCTCCTGCACAAATGTGATATGTTCCTTGTTTAATTCCGCATACTCCTTTTCGGCAGTAATTGATTGCGTTTGTAATAGTTTCGGAAGATAAACAGATATTAGGGAAAAAGTAATTACATACAGCAGAATTTCCCACCCTGCATACCCAATTGCGATAATCGAAATCAATAAACTGAAGCTATATCTATATATTTTCATTCCACTTTCAAAGTATTTCTGCCCAATCTGCTCCGTATTCACGGTTAAAAGAGATGTATAATATGTCTCAGGTTTTTCCACAAACCTATCATATCTACACTGTAATATATTGTCCATACACTGGATTCGCAGTGACCTAGTATACCCTGTAACGTTTACCTTCATATAGTATTCCGTATAAAAACCAAATAGAATATCTAACAGGCATAGTACAATTGCAGTTACAACAGCTCCTATGAACTGTTTCAATTGCATGTTCAGACCATAGTCGATAATAGGTTGAATTGACATTGCGAAAAGGGTTGAAAAAAGAGCTGATAATGGAGTTACTATGTAATATATAACGTATCTATATTTCTTCATCTGCTATCTCCAATCTGTTATTAAGAATCTCATGTCTAATAAAATTATAATACTCATCATATGAGCACCCTATTAGCTGAATAATTGCTTCATTCTCCTCATTATTTTCCAAATGTTGATAAATAGAATAGCCGAGTTGGCTATACTCTACATATTCGTTGTTTTTAGGGAAAATAATAAAGTATCTCTCTCCCATGTTTTCAAATATAGCACTCTTCACTACCCTATATTTTGCATGAATTTTCTTTTTTTCTATTTCTTCTTTTAATATGTCCCTCTGTCTTGCAATTGGGCATTCATTTCCTTGATTCTCTTTCACACCTGCAGTAGCTAATGGTTCACCACCCAACAGTGTCTCTTTACTAGCAATTTCACTCATATTCGTTTCCCTGTTAAGGAATTCATTAACAATACATGAAACATGCTAAAGCCCATAACTAAAGAGGAATCGGCTCATTGCCGGTTCCTCTTCCCTTTTTGCTTGCGCAAATAATTTTATTTACTTCTTGATCAGTCTGCCTTTTCCAAGATGAAGCTTCATCACATACCACAACTGGGTTGCGATAAAGATAGATGAATAAGTACCGGATGCCAGACCTACCATAAGCGGTAATGAGAACTCGCGGATGGAGGATACTCCAAGGACGAATAACAGCAATACCATAATGAATGTGGTAATAGAAGTATTGATACTTCTTGAAAGTGTCTGAGTCAGTGACTTATTGGCAGCATCTGCAAGTGTCTCCGGAGTCTGAACCTTGACGCTGTGCAGATTCTCACGGATACGGTCAAAGATAACAATGGTATCGTTGACAGAATATCCGACAATCGTCAGCATACATGCGATAAAGGTATTGCCGACAGAAATGCGGATAAGTACATACGCGGTAAGCATAATAAGCACGTCATGTACCAGCGCAAGGATTGCTCCTGCTGCAAAACGGATATCCTTGAAGCGGAACCAGATGTAAAGGAGCATGAATATACACGAAACAACAACCGCAAGGATGGCGTTAGACTTCATCTCTCCGCTAATTGTCGAGCTGATGCTCTGGCTCTCAATCTTTGACTCATCTACGCCAAACTTATCAACAAGTGCATTGTTCATGGCATCACGCTGTTCCAGAGAGAGCGTCTTGGTCTTAAATACAACACTATTGCTTCCGGTAACTGCAGACGGCTGGATGTTATTGTCACCGATTGCCTCTGCGATGACCGGAACGATCTCGCTTTCGACCTCATCAACACTATAATCCTGATTGAATACAACTGTTGTTGAAGTTCCTCCTACAAACTCAAGGCTGTAATTGAGTGCGCCCTTACCATTTGCGGCATATACGCCCATTCCCACAAAGCCGGCTAAAATGACGCAAAGAGAAGCAATAAAGTATGCCTTGCGGTATTTGATGAA
>CAVDTR010000007.1:40860-93782 GCA_963612015.1 Lachnospiraceae bacterium
AGCTTTAAGCTGATAGCGCCGATACGGATAAATGTTGCAAGCTGGTTGGCAGCTTCATAGCTGTCCTCGCCCTCGATAATACAGTTACCATCGGTAATCGCAGCATTTACGCTCGGAACGCTGATGAAGTGGTCATCATAATAGATACCAATGCTTTCATTGTTTGCATATGCGTTCGTTGTTGCCTCTCCAAAGACCTTTGCTGCCTCATCCGTAAAGGTTAGCTCAACCACCGGTGTCTGTGTTCCAAGTGTTGAATCACTCTGGTACGCTGCATTTGCGCTCTTGACATCTGAACCTGTCAGAATAACGGAGCCATTGGCGATCAAATCCTCAATACTGTAGTTCAGCTTGTACGGAGCCCAGTCCGGATTCTCAGACGCAATCGTTGAATCATAGGAATAGTTTGCGTTGCCATCAGAGTCCTTCTGAACAATGAAGTACAAAGATCCCGGACTTCCGAGCTCCTCTAATACTTCGTTGGCATCATATACACCCGGAATCTCAACCGTGATACGATCAGATCCTGATTTGTATACCGCATACTCCGTGGTATAGCTCTCTGCACGTTCCTCAAGCTTTGACTTCGTGTCCTCGATATCCTGCTCAGATGGATTCTCATCCATGATCTGATACGTGATCGAAACACCACCGGATAAGTCCAGACCAAGCTTGATTGCATTGCCGGAGGCTTCCTGAGAAGCATCCTTCTGCTTGTCACCGGTTGCCTTGACGATTGTTCCTGCATAATATCCAAGACCAAGCAGACACGCCAGGGTCACGATGATGACAATAATACCTTTTGACTTTTTCATCGTTTCATACCTTTCTATTTATTCATTATCAGCTTCCGCTGCCTTTATCATTATTGCACACTCGATACGCTTCTTCTGCAGCTTGCAGCCCAGATCATATGCATCTGTGATACTTCCGTGGAAATTGTATGAGTTCGCAGCACAACCGCCGCTGCAATAAAATCTGGCGAAACAGCTGCTGCACTTTTCCTTTGCATATACATTGCAGCATTTAAACTCATCCCTAAGGTCTGTGTTGGTAATTCCATCCCAGACATTCCCCATCAGGAATTCATCTTTGCCGACAAACTGATGACATGGGTAGAGATCGCCCCAAGGTGTTACGGCAAGGTATTCCGTTCCGGAACCGCATCCGGACAATCTCTTGTAGACACATGGTCCGCCCTCGAGATCGATCATAAAATGGAAAAAGTTAAAGCCATTTCCTTCCTTCTTTCGCTTAACCATCTCTGCCGCAAGCTTGTCATACTGTTCAAACAGAACCGGAAGATCCTCGTCCTTAAGCGCGTATGCATCGCTTTCCTCCGCGACTACCGGCTCAACCGAGATCTGCTTAAAGCCAAGATCTGCAAGGTGTAAAACATCCTCTGAAAAATCTGTATTGAAATGTGTGTATGTGCCCCGCACATAATATCGCTCCTGGCTACGGCTTTCTGCAAGCTTCTGGAACTTCGGCACGATCAGGTCATAGCTTCCCGCGCCCTTCCGGAACGGCCGCATGCGGTCGTGGACTTCCTTACGTCCATCAATGCTAAGTACAACATTGTCCATCTCCTGATTGGCAAATTCCATGATGTCGTCCGTAAGTAACACTCCGTTGGTCGTGAGTGTAAAGCGGAAATGCTTGTCGTGAAGCTTCTCCTGTTCTCTGCCGTAAGCAACCAGCTGCTTGACCACATCAAAGTTAAGAAGCGGCTCTCCGCCGAAGAAATCCACTTCGAGATTCCTGCGGCTGCCGGAATTCTGGATCAAAAAGTCAAGTGCCTGTCTGCCCGTCTCATAATCCATGAGTGCGCGTCTGCCATGATACTCGCCCTCCTCCGCAAAGCAATATCTGCAGGCAAGGTTACAATCATGTGCAATATGCAGGCAAAGTGCTTTGACCACCGTCTTCCTTTTCTTGTAATCAATGACCCGGTCCCTGTATACATCCTCGGTAAACAGCTCTTCCTCATCCTTAAGCTGCTGTACCTCCCCGATAGCTTCCGTAATCTCTGCCTCGCTGTAGGTATCCTTTAACTTCTCAAGGATCTCCTCCTTCGAATGCTCCTCAAACATGGCAATGACCTCATAGCTGACATCATCCACCACATGAATGGCTCCGCTGTTCACATCCAGGACGATATTATAGCCGTTGTTCTTGTACTGGTGAACCACTACAATATTCCTCTCTTTCTATCCTGTAATATACCGAATAAAACGACCGTTCGCGATGCGTGCGGTCGTTTTCATAAGGTTCTATTGAACTGTCCCTGTGTTATTTGTACTGCTCACAGGTCTGATTTCCTACTGTGCAGGAAGTCTTGCATGCGGACTGGCAGGAAGTCTGGCACTCACCGCAGCCACCCTTTTTGATTGTGTTCTGTAACTTTCTTGTATTTAATGTCTTTACATGCTTCATAAGGCGTACTCCTTTTCTTTGTTTCTGACAGAAAACCCATCTATTTTTAGATTATACCACAAGAGTTCCTATATGCAAAGCATTTTTTTGTCAACTTATCATTCCCCCGATCATGGAGGATGCCGTAACCAGCACAAATGTGATCAATAACTGTATGACATCCTCGATCACACCATGATTTAAGACGAGGGAAATAATAAGCAGGCATGCAAAATAGCCAAGTCCCGCAAGGATTCCCCAGACAAATTTGCGCAGCTTCATCATCTTTCCCATCAAAAACCCGCCTGCCAGCCCGACCAGAATATAGATCACAGTGATCATTATACGGGCGGTCTGCGATGACAGATCCCGGTAATAGACCAGCACCGCTCCGATCAGCAGAAGAAGTGCTGTCAGCACGAACATAAACAGCAGCGCGATCAGATAACGCACCACGTTCCCCTTTTGTTTTTCCATCAAAAAACCTCCGCACCATTGTACTTATCTTGTACAATATATGTGCGAAGGTTCTTATTCATACATGATTTACAATACTTTATATCCCTGCGGCACCAGCCATAGCTTTTACAGATCGCAGTTGTTGACTGTTCTTGGGAATGGGATTACGTCACGGATGTTTGCCATTCCGGTAAGATACATCACGCAGCGCTCGAATCCAAGTCCAAAGCCTGCATGTCTTGCAGAACCGTACTTGCGCAGATCCAGATAAAACTTGTAGTCCTCCTCGGAAAGTCCCATCTCCTTGATGCGGGCAAGCAGCTTGTCATAGTCATCCTCACGCTGGCTTCCGCCGATGATCTCTCCGATACCCGGAACCAGACAGTCGACTGCTGCGACGGTCTTTCCATCCTCGTTCAGCTTCATATAGAATGCCTTGATCTCCTTCGGATAATCCGTTACGAATACCGGGCGCTTGTACACCTCCTCGGTCAGGTAACGCTCATGCTCGGTCTGCAAATCGCATCCCCAGGATACCTTGTAATCGAACTTGTCATTATTCTTGGAAAGGATATCGATCGCCTCGGTGTAGGTCACTCTTGCAAAATCGCTGTTTGCCACATTGTGCAGGCGATCCTGAAGTCCCTTGTCCACAAAATTATTGAAGAAATCCATCTCCTCCGGTGCATGCTCCAACACATAGTTGATGACATACTTTAACATGCTCTCCGCAAGCTCCATGTCATCCTCAAGATCTGCAAATGCAATCTCCGGCTCGATCATCCAGAACTCAGCCGCATGGCGGGTGGTGTTGGAGTTCTCCGCACGGAAGGTCGGTCCGAATGTGTAGATATTCTTAAACGCCATCGCGTAGGTCTCGCCGTTTAACTGGCCGGAAACCGTAAGGTTGGTCGGCTTATTGAAAAAGTCCTTGCTGTAATCAACACTTCCGTCCTCGTTCTTCGGGAGGTTGTTCAGGTCAAGTGTTGTAACCTGAAACATCTCGCCTGCTCCCTCGCAGTCACTTCCGGTAATGAGTGGTGTGTGTACATACACGAAGTCTCTCTCCTGGAAAAACTGATGGATTGCGTAAGCGCAGAGGGAACGCACACGGAATACCGCCTCAAACGTGTTGGTACGCGGTCTTAAGTGTGAGATTGTGCGCAGATACTCGAAAGTATGGCGCTTTTTCTGGAGCGGATAATCCGGGGTAGATGCACCCTCGATCGTAACCTCACCCGCCTGAATCTCGAACGGTTGCTTAGCCTCCGGAGTCGGAACCAGTGTACCGGTCACGATAACAGCTGCTCCTACATTGATCTTGCCGATCTCATCATAATTCGGCAGCTCTGCACTGTATACGACCTGGATCGGTTCAAAGAAGGTTCCGTCATTTACCACGATAAATCCGAAATTCTTGGAATTGCGGTTGCTTCTTACCCAGCCACCGATTGTCACGGTCTTGTTTGCGTATTCTTCCCTTTTCTTAAAAATATCTCTTACATTGATCAGTTCCATAACCATTCTCCTTTTTACTCTGTATAAGTTACCACTGCGGTGTCAGCAACGCGGTCAATCGCCTTGTTTACCAGATACAGATTTCTTAAGTATGTCTCGCCATCTGCAACGTTGCCCGCGCCAAAGTACGAATATACGTCATCCTCGGTATCAAAGTTAAGCGTATCATTTGAAAGGAAATTCTGCACATATGCAGCATACTCGTCCTCGTCCACCTCGATTGCCTCTTTGTCCGCAATCACGGAAAATGCAAACTCAACACCAATCTGCTCATTTAAAATTGACAAAAGCTGCTCCTCAGCCTCATCCAAAGACATAGAATAGTTATCCTGGAAATATTCCTCAAGTGTCTGTCCGTCTGTACAGTAGGTCTGCTCATAAATATCCTCATACTCGGAAAGTCTGGCCTTCAAATAATCTTCCGGGATATCAAATGTACTATTGCTTACAACATAATCCTTAATCTGTGAAACGATTGCGCTGTAACGATTTGACTCGATATACTGCTTTACGAACTCTTCAAGTGTACTCTTGTCACTAATTCCATAGGTAGTGCCGAACTGCTCCGCAATCGCCGAATCCTCAACCTCATCGAAACTGATTGGAGCGTAAATTCCCTTAACAGCAAACTCAAAGGTTACCGTCTGTCCATTTAAGGAATCCACACCGTAATCCTCCGGAAACGTCACATCGCTGCTTATCGTGCTGCCAACCTCTGCACCGATCAGGTCATCAGAAAAGCCTGTAATATAGCTGGTCCCGGATTCAGCATCCTTATTGTTACTCACATCAATGAGCACATCGGTCGCTGTTCCGCCGGAAAATGCTTCTCCGTCCTGATAACCGGTGTAATCAACTTTGACATAATCACCTGCCTGTACGGTCGTACGGCCTTCCACTTCTTTGTTGCCGAGTCCGTAGCTGTTCAGCAGATCCATCTCCATTGACTGAATGTTCTCATCGGATGACTCATATATGGCTGACAGGCTGATCGGCACAGCGGAGTAATCACACAATTCACTCACATGTTCGGAAGGAACCACTCCCATCTGCGCGCTGGTGACGCTGCTTTTCTCGCCTGCAGTCTCTGTGGACTGTGTATCATCTGCCTGTGTATCGTCTGCCTGTGTGTCCTTTGTCTGCTCAGTAGATCCATTATCGGATGCCCCGCAACCGGCAGTAAGAAGCATAGTCACTCCAAGCATTAGTGCAACGATCTGCTTTTTCATATTACATATCCTCAACTTTCATTTCAAAATAGCCGTTTTTCTTTGTTTTTAATTGGAAAATCGACTTTAACTTAACCACAATAACACAATTCGCTTAAAAATACAAACCCTAGACACAGAATATACACAACCTGAACGGATACACATTGATTTTTCGCAAAATGAATGGTAGAATTACAACCAGTAAATGAAGGAGGACTAAAAAATTATGCACGGATGGCAAATCGCGCTCCTCGTTATTCTGATTGTAATGATCGTGGCAATGATCGTTCTTTACATTCTCGGAAAACGGGCGCAGAAGAAAAAGGAAGAACAAGATGCACAGCTTGCCGCTGCAGCACAGACGGTCTCCATGCTTATCATTGACAAGAAACGATTGCGTATCAAAGAATCCGGACTACCTCAACAGGTGATCGACCAGACACCGAAGCTGATGCGCCGTTCAAAGCTTCCGATCGTTAAGGCAAAGGTTGGGCCAAAGGTTATGTCACTGATTGCGGACGATGCGATCTTTGATGAGATCCCGGTCAAGAAGGAAGTAAAGGCAACCGTCAGCGGTTTGTATATCACCGCAGTCCGCGGACTTCGCGGACCACTTGAGAAGCCGGAAAAGAAAAAGGGGTTCCGCGCCAAGATGCGTGATAAGTACAACGCAATGAACGAAGAGCTGAAAAAGGAAAAGGAAAGCCTCGACAGCACTTCCAAGAAATCCAAAAAGAAATAAGTTCTAAGCGAAAAAGTTCCCGCCACAAAATGCCGTGTCCTATGTGACATCTCATTTGGGGCGGGATTTTTTTATGACAAAAGATGAAACTGGCTATCCCCTCTCGGAGCAACAGATATTTTTATGTGGCAGTCTGCAATATGCTCGTAGTTCATCTCCAGACCGTATTCCACCTCCACCTGCATGGATTCCTCCTGCTCGCTCACATCGACACGGTGCGCATCAACCCCGACCAAAAGGCTTCCGTAAGGGGTGTAATAGTAGGTCACATTCTTTTTGTCCTTCTCAAAGATCATGTGCGCACTGGTCAGGCCCTTTTTCGTCAGTTCCATATAATCCGGGGCGATCTTGATCACATTCTTCGTGACCTGATCAAATCCCTCGACCACTTCATCATATAAGAAATAATGCTTGCCGTTCCGAAAATAGTGTTCACCCGGAGTGATCAGCTCCAGGCTGTCGCTTTCCTGCCCCGGTGCAAACTGAAGGCCTGTAATTGATAATAAAACTTCCTTTGTCATGACAGTCTCCTTTGTGATATTACAGACATTCTAACTGCTTTTCTTGAAAAATTCAAGGAATTTCAAGCGTGGCAGCACACGCCCCGACCGGAAGATACTCTCATATTCCTCCGCATCGAGCACTTCCTTTAGTTCTTCCTTCGCATCCTCGTCAATGACCTCGTACACACTTCCCCGAAAGCACAGATTTGGATACAGCACACACCACCAGTTATGCCCTTCCCCTTTTCCGAGCACCACGCGAAGCGCCTCGTACTCTCCTGCCGGGAACGTATAACTGCCATACGTTTTTTCCGGGAACTCCGTCACCTCAAGGGACGCGGTTGCCCCATATTCATAGCCTGCATCTGCAAGCGTGTCGGTTGCCGTCTGCACGATCGCGTCCAGATTTTCCTCGACGATTCTTCGGCTTTCCTCCAGATTCTTTGCACCCAACAATCGTTCCTCCATCAGGTTGCCGACGGCATCTCTCACGAGCAGCTTTACCCGCTGATCCTCCTTGCTGTCGCTGTTTGCGATCACATGGAACCGCAGGATCTTCTGCGCGATCTGCGCCTGCATCGCGTCGTTGTCTGCGGTAGTCTCATCCCTTGCCAGAAAAAGCACGGCCGCGATACAAAAAAGTATGCCGATGTGCAGCAACACCTTTGGGATTTTCTTTGCCTTGTCTTTCATCTTCCACCTCGATCTGATATTCTCTATCTGGAATTTTCTCCGGTTTGCAAAATCCTATACACCGGAATTGCATTTTCGATCCCAAAAGAGCCGTCCCACAGAATGTTTTCTCCCTCCGCCTTTAAATAGGGCAGGCGCAGTGTCTCGCCCCGGTTTGCAAGCGCATCCATCAGCTTTCCGATCGTCGGGAGTTCTCCCGCATCCGGCGTGAGGTTCTCCAAAAGTGTCTCGATATAGCTTCCCACGTCCTCCGCCATCAGGTCTCCCGCCGCAAGGATCTCCTCCACATCATTTGCCGCACACACATAGACATTTCTTGGAAAAGTCTCCTCCCTTGCAAGCTGCGTCAGCAGGTTCTCATACACCGCGCTCTGCTCAATGACAGAGGTTTCCAGCACGATCACCTTGATATGGTTATAATCGAGTATCTTATTCTCAGCGGGCGGGTCGTAGAAGATCTCGTAGTCAGTCTCCATCGCACGAACCGCCGCAAAAAGCGGGATACTTTTCTTTTCCAGCTCTGTTGCCGCACAGCCCGACAACATACAAATCGCTGCCGCCACCATCGCAACAAGCCTTCCGCGCAGTCCCACAAATCTGTTTCTTTTCCCGACGCATCCATGCCTTTGCACCATCACTTTGATATGCCCCTCCTTTTTGTCTTATAAGCCGCCTTTGTGCCGTCTCCTTCCAGCCTTTTTATCCATACGCATACCGCCGGTAGCATCAGATACAGCGGTCCCTGTATATAGCGGAAAAACCAATCCAGATAGTTCCACTGCTTCGCATCCGTTCCGATCAGCATTCCAAGGGTGAATACCGCAAGGTATGCCACGATAAGCCGCGCCCGGTGATGCTCTTTCTGCCCTGCGCAGTCCAGCAGCCGCGTACCGTAATAAAGCTGCATGCTAAGCAGCGCAAACAGCGTAAAAAACCACACCGAAAGCATAAGCGCATCCAGCCGTTTAAAGAAGCCGCCCTCCATGTGGATCGCGCTCATCAGCGTGACGACCGGATAGCGCATATTTGCAAGTGACTTTGCCCCGAAATTGCCGAGAAGTACCGCATACGCTCCAAACACGACCGCAAGCGTTATCCCATACGCGATAGCCACAGGGCGTATGAAGCCGTTTCCACGTTTCCTGTCCCCGGACATAGCCACCCTGCCCGGCAGAAACAGGATTGCAAGCATTGATCCAAACACCAGAACGACCGGATACGCCGCGCTTACGACACCGCCGGCTGTTGTGTCCACGCGAATTGCAAAGTTAGATGCCTCCATGCCCCTTGCCACAAGAAGTAGCATAAAGACAAGCGGTGCCACACCAAACCAGAACAGCACCTCGTACACACGGGCGCGGATCTCCAGTCCGCTGTGTACGGCATAGATTGCCACCGCAAGCGTCAATACCCATATCACCGCGAAGGTCTCCTCCCGGATCAAACTCTTTCGGATCATATCGGAAAGCACCGCGCCGACAAAGCCTGCTCCGATAAGCGTTGCGATGGAGAGAATGCCCGCGACAACTCTCTTTCCCGCCGCAAAATGTGCCTGCTCCATCAGAAACGCCTGCAGATCCATTTGCAGAATACTGCTGCACCGCGCAAGATACCATAAATAGATTGCTCCTGCCGCACCGCCGATGACAATGCTGACAAGCCCATACGTCCCCACGTTCTGCGCCAGAAGCCCCGGCAGCACGATCGTGCCGATCCCTAGAAAGTCAAAGACAAAGAGACGAAACACCTGACGCCGCGAGATTTTCTGATTTTCTGTATACATATCAATTATTCCTTCTCTTTCAGTTTCGTTCTTTCGTTCTTATTCGCAAAGAAAGGGCGCTTTTTTAACATCCGAAGCGGAAAGCGCACAAGCGCGTCCTTCTCGTCCACCGCGATCTGCTCCCGCGCTCCCGCAAATGGAACAAAATATGCGATCCCAAAGCTTTTTAAGCTGCACAGATGGATCAGCACCAGCATAAGCGCGATCAAAAAGCCAAAGTACCCGACCCAAGCGCAGAAGAAAATAAATAGGAATTTTAACAGGCGGAAGCCATACGCAAATTCCTCATTCGGAACCGCAAATGAGCACAGCGCCGTAAACGCCACAATGATCACGACGATCGGACTTACCAGATTCGCCTCCACCGCCGACTGCCCGATAATGAGTCCGCCTACGATCCCGATCGTGTTCCCCATCGTCCCCGGCAGACGCACGCCCGCCTCCCGCAAAAGTTCGAAGGACATCTCCATCAAAAGCACCTCGATCACCGCCGGAAATGGCATCCCCTCCCGCGCCTCCTGAAACGCCAGAAGTAACGGTGTCGGGAGCACCTGTGTGTGAAAATTCGTGATTGCAAGGTACAACCCCGGTAGTGTCATCGCAAAAAAGCCCGACACATAGCGCAGAAGCCTTGCAAAGGCAGCCGCCTCAAAGCGGTTGTAATAATCATCGCTCGTCCGCATGAAGGAATTGACATCCGCCGGAAGGATCAGCGCCACAGGCGAATTGTCCGACAGCAGTACCACACGCCCCTCAAGCATGGCGATCGCCGCCCGGTCCGGCCGCTGCGTCGTCTGAAACTGCGGAAAAGGCGAATACCATCGTTCCTCCGCAAGCTGTTCCAGGACACCGCTGTCAAGCACACCGTCGATCTCATACGCATCCAGCCGTCCCCTTATCTCCTCCACCAGCCCCGGATAGACGAGATCCTTCATATAGATAAGGTTGATGAGGGTATGTGAACGCACACCCCCGTTTAATTCCTCAACATTGATTCTTGTGGAGCGCACACGCTTTCTTATAAGAGCCGTGTTGACCTTTACCGAATCAGTAAACGCCTCATTGGAGCCTCGCACCACCTTCTCCGACTCCGAATCGGAGACGCCCATCCCCGGATAGCCCTGATCTGCGATCTTGAGTGCCTTTCCATAGCCATCGACAAAGAGGATCGCATCCCCGGTCAGCATTCCCTGTGCTGCCTCCTCAATCGACTCATACCACGCAATATCCGCAATTCCCATCGCATTTTCATCTAACAGCCGGTTGCGCTGCTCCTTCGTGGTCTCATCCAAAAAGCCGATCATCCTTCCGAGCGCGGTATTGCGGATCAACGTATTGTTAATGGACACCTCGATGTACGCAAGAAAACACTCACAATCGCGCTCCTGTCCCAGCTGCATTTGTTGAAATTTCACGTCTGAACACTGTTCAAATACATTTTTATAGTTCTTAATGTTCTCCTCAATATGTAGGGAGACCGCTGTTTTCTTTTCCATATCCCCGTTATCCTTCCATCGCGCATCGCCTTATGCTGCCAACCAAAGAGCCGCTTTGCAGCTCTTCGTGCGCCCGTGTGGCATGTAAATGTGTCTTCAGCTCCACATGGTCACATCAAAAAAGACAGGTGCTTTTTGCATCTGCCTTTATTATTTCTATTCTGTTAAAAATTATACCGCCTCTTCCTGACGCTCGATCACAGCCTTTACCGCCACTGCCTGATTCTCCACATGCTCATGCATTGCTTTTGTCGCCTTCTCGCAGTCCCGCGCTTCAAGCCCCTCTAAGATTGTCTCATGCTCACGGATCAGCACCGGGTAGCTGCTCGCGTCCTTTAAATACTCCACGCGATACCGGTATGCCTGCTCCCGCAGGTTATTCAAAATGCTTCCGAGCTTCGGATTGTCCGCTGCCTCATAGATAATATCGTGAAACTTCACATCGGACTCCGCGATCTTCTTTACATCCTTGCTCTTCGTGTTCATCTCGAAATCCCGCTTTACCTGTCTGAGCCGCTCAAGCTGTTCCTCCGAAATCTTCTGGCATGCGATGCGCACCGCAAGCTCATCTAACGCCTCGCGAACCTCAAGCACATCCTCCATATCCTTTAGTGTCATCCGCGCCACTTCCGCGCCCTTGCGCGGCACTGTGACTGCAAGCCCCTCCTGCTCAAGCATCCGGATTGCCTCACGGATCGGCGTTCTGCTGACTCCGAGCTTTGCCGCAAGCTGCAGCTCCATCAATCGCTCGCCCGGCTTTAGGTCGCCCCGCAGGATCGCTTCCCGCAAGGTGTTAAATACCACGTCGCGAAGTGGTAAATATGCATCCATGTTCAATGTCAAATTATCAGTCATTCCATTACCCTCCATCTACTTGCGGCGGTTATTATAAATCGTCGTCAGGTAAACCTGCTTTGCAAGACCGGATTCCTTCATCTTCTGATACGCCGCCTGCGCCGTCTCTTCCTCCTCAAAAAGTCCAAACACGGTCGGCCCGCTTCCGCTCATCATCGCATTGATCGCACCGCTGTCCATCATCTGTTCCTTTATCTGTGCAATGATCGGATAATTCGGGATCGTAACACTCTCAAGCACATTGCCCATATCCCCGGCAATCGCCCCAAGATCCTGCGCCCGGATATCCTTGATCAGCCTGTCAATATCCGGATGCTTGGTGTCCGCATCCAGCTTTAAGTTCTGGTATACGAACTTGGTGGAAACAGAGATCGGCGGCTTGGCGATCAGCACCGGACACTTTATCATCGGTGCGAGCGGTGTCAGCTTCTCACCGATCCCCTCTGCCAAAGCGGTTCCCCGCATCAGGCAGTACGGCACATCGGCTCCGATCTTCACGCCGCGCTCCATGAGCTGTTCCCTGCTAAGCCCCAGCTGAAACAGTTCATTCATTCCATATAGCATTGCTGCCGCATCTGTGCTTCCGCCTGCCATTCCCGCGGCAACCGGTATGCGCTTATTTAAGTATACCTTTATGCCCTCCGCAATGCCAAACTCGTCCATAAGCAGCTTCCCGGCGCGGTACACCAGATTGTTCTCATTGACAGGAAGATAGGACAGGTTCGTAGACAGCTCGATCCCCGGTGTGGCGGTCTTTTCCATCTCCAAGCGGTCATACAGATGAATCGTCTGCATGACCATCCGTACCTCGTGATAGCCATCCTCCCTGCGACGGACAACATCAAGTCCCAAATTGATTTTTGCAAGTGCTTTTAATGAAATCGTATCCATGTGTTCTCCAAATGTATTTTGTATACAATAGTATAACAGTCCCGCGGCAAAAGGTCAATCCGTAGCGGGTACTCCAAATGAGCTTTTTTCTCTATAACAGCAGATATTAAAATCGAAAAAAGCCATAGCAGACCGAATATCTGCTATGGCTAGGATATGCATTATATCATTTCTTACTCCTTCAGGGAGTGGATCGTCTCGGTAAGTGTCTTGAGCTTGCCGCTGATCTCTTTGCTGGTAACTGCCATTCCCTCTGCGAGCTTCTGAACCTCGGAAGCAACGACCGAAAAGCCCTTGCCCGCCTCTCCCGCTCTTGCCGCCTCGATGGAAGCGTTAAGCGCTAAGATGTTCTGCTTGCGGGAAAACTCGGAGATCTTCGCTGTGCTGGCATTCGCAGCCTCGATCTGCTCCGATGCCTTGTCGACGCCCTCCTGTAACCGCTGCAACAGATTGCCGTTCGTGTGCTCCGCATAGGAGGTACGCACAAACATATTGACAACATCGCCGAGAAGATTCGCGGATGCGTCAATCTCCTCCTTTGACCTGACAGACACCTTATGTAATGCTTCTATATATTTTTCCTCGTCAATGCCAAGTTCCCTCGCGGTCTCCCTGAACTTCTCATCATCCGGATGCTCCGGCAGTACCTGTCCGCCGATGATGCTTCCGAGTACCGTTCCGTCCAAAAGTGTGATCGGGATACCGAAATCTACCAGACCAGCATGGCACGGGTATACGCCGTTTCCTTCCCTGTCGCACTTCTCGCAGCGTCTGCGCCCCTCATCGCTGCCTCTTGTAAGGTCAATGCAAAACTCCGTAAAATTGTAACACTGACTGATGTACTTTCCGTCTGCTCCGACTGCGACCGTTGCAAGCCCTGTGCTCTTTGCCCAGTTATCAATGATGCTCTCAAATTTGTTCATGTCGCAGAATTCTTCGATTTTTAACATGTTTCTCTCCCCCATTCTTCTGCTAAACAGCTGGTAGAAACATTATAATACTTCGACACTTTTTGCGCAATAATCATACCTTATTTGTGTGCATTTTTCTTGTATAATTTGTGGTGCATATATCTATTTTTTTGTTCTTCCATATACAAAAGTCACAAAATAGATCACGGAAGCGAGAATCACGATCATCGGACCAGTCGCCACGTTCGTATAGTAGGACACAAACAGTCCAAGCACACCGGAAAATACCGCAAAGATCAGCGAAAACAGATGATACTCCTGCATGTTGACCGAAATGTTCCGTGCGGATGCCGCCGGGAGGATCAAAAGCGCATTGATGATCAAAATTCCGACCCACTTGATCGACAATGTTACGATAAGCGCCACCAGCACCGCAAAGATATTCTCGATCAGATGTACCTGAATGTGTTTGCTCTTTGCAAGGGCGCGGTGGATACAGATCGCGTTTAAGCGGTTAAATGCAACGCCCCAGAAAATGATCGTGACCAAAAAGATAACGATCAGATAGCCGATCTCCTTTGTCGTGATGCTGAGCACATCCCCGACAAGAATGCTCGAATACTTACTGAAATTTCCGCCCTTTGAAAGGATCGCAAGTCCGATCGCCACCGAGCAGGAAGAAAAAACAGAGATAATGGTATCGGTGGATGCCATATTCATGCTGCCGATCTTATTGAGAAGCAGTGCAAAGATCACCGCAAAGATCACCATTGAGATCGTGGTGTCCGGTATTCCGCACACGACACCGACCGCAATGCCTGTGAGGGCGGAATGCCCCAGTGCATCCGAAAAATACGCCATCTTCTTATTGACGATCATCGTGCCTAAAAGCCCGAACAATGGTGTGATGATCAGGATCGCCACAAGGGCGCTTCGCATAAATCCATAATCCAGCCAGGAAGTAACGTCCATCACTTTTCCTCCTCCCCAATCCAGTTTTCTTTGTCATTTGCAAGAAACACCTTCGCGAACTCAGGGCTGTTAAATACCTCTTTGGCACTTCCCTGCTTTGTGACCGTCTGGTCGATAAGGATGACCTTATCCGCATATTTTGCCACATAATCCAGATCATGCGAGATCAGAATGATCGCCAGGTCATAATTGCGCTTGAGATAATCCATCGTCTTGTAGAAAAGCTCCATTCCGTTCTGGTCGATTCCGGAAACCGGCTCGTCCAGAAGCAGCAGGTTTGGCTCATCCATGATCGCCATAGACAACAGCACTCTCTGCAATTCTCCGCCGGAAAGGTTGCACACCTGCTTGTCGATCAGATCCTGCGCCTCAAAAACCGCAAGTGCCTTTTTCACCTTGTCATAGACCTGTCTGCGCTTCGGCAGAAAGACCGGATAGGAGGACTCATAGCTTGCGATCAGATCGTATACGCTCACCGGCGTATTCTTCTCGATGTTGACCGTCTGCGGCACATAGCCGATCTTGAGCTTTGCCATGCGCCCATCCTTGGTATCCCTAAACTCAATATCTCCCGTATGCGCAATATCGCCGAGGATCGCCCGGATAAGGGTAGACTTGCCCGCCCCGTTTCTTCCGATCACCGCATTTAATGTCCCGCAGTGAATATGCAGATTGATGTCCCGAAGTACCACCTGATCGGAAAATGCAACGCCCAGATGGTTGACCTTAATACAATGAAAGCCACATGGCTCTATAATCTTACGCATACTATTCTCCTTCTTGCAGCCAGTCCCGGATGCGGGAAAGATTCTCCCTCATGCCGTTTAGGTAGCTGTCCGCCTCATAGTCTCCACGATTTAACGTATCCAGATACAAAACAGTCACATCGCTTTCCGATTCCACCAGCCTGCCAAGATCACTGCCGTAAAGCTCCTCCGCAAGGATCAGCGAAACGCCGTTCTCACTTATCTCCTCCAGCACGTCCGCCACCTCGCCTGCACTGACAGAACGCTCCTCGTCCAAATTCAGGACATAGCAGCTATCCATGTCCAGATCCTTTGCAAGATACGCATACGCCTCATGGAAAAGGATCACCTGCATCCCGTCAAGCTGTTTTGCAAGAAGCTCCTCCTCCTGCTGCAATTCTGCAAGTTTAACGTCATATTGTTTCTGGTTTGCAAGATAGGCATCCGCGTGTGCCGGGTCTGCCGCAGCAAGTCCCTGCGCGATTGTTGCCACCTGGGTGCGGTAATCCGCAACGCTCATCCATGCGTGCGCATTGCCATCCTCATCATGGGAATGCCCTTCATGCCCGCTCTCTGTCTCGTCATGCGAATGTTCATCCGCCGCATCTGCCTCTGCGTCATGCGCATCCGCTTCATGAACATGACCGTTCTCGGACTCCAACAGCGTAATATCCTCACACGCCTCTATGATCGTCAGATTCGGATACGCCGAAGCAACATCCGCCATAAAGCCCTCAATGCCGCCCCCGTTGATCACAAAAACATCTGCCTTTGACAACAGGCGCATATCCTCCGGCGTGAGCTGGAAATCATGCAGGCAGCCGGTCTGCGGCTCGCTTAAGTTCTGCAGGGTGATCCCGTCGATCCCGGTTAGCACATTATCGGTCGCAACATACATCGGATAAAAAGACGTGACGACCAGCAGATTCTCCTCGTTAGCGCCGTTATCGTCCGCCATGCGCACATAAAGCGTCGTAGCGCCCAGACATACCAGCAATATGCAAAGTAGCATCACCGCCGTAAACACATACTTATTCTTCATCATTATTTCTTTCCGCCAGCCTTGCGCTGGGCTTTTCTCATTGCATTCTTCGCAGTCTTTTTGGCAACAGGCTTACCGGTAGCTTTCCAGCGTGGCTTTTTTCCGTTGTCAGAGGTCTGTGCCCCGCCTGATGCCTTCTTGTCCTGTGCTTTCTTCTGCTCCTGTGCCTTTTCCTGTTCGATTTCCTCCGGTGTTAGGACGAACCGGTCGATCAGATCCCAGATCTCGTCCTTTCCCTGCTTTGTCTCCGCAGAGAACGGTAAAACGATGGTTCCTTCCTCAACCGCCAGCCCCTTCTTTATCATCTCAATATGCCGGGTGATCTGTGTGCGGGCAACCTTGTCCGCCTTGGTCGCAATGATGATCGGCGCATACCCCTGATGGAGCATCCAGTCATACATCATCGCATCATTCTCCGACGGTTCATGGCGGATATCGATCAGCAGAAAGACTGCCTTTAACTGCTTGGAGCTTCCCAGATAATGCTCGATCATCTGTCCCCATTTCGCCTTGATCTCCACGTTGGCATTCGCATATCCGTATCCCGGCAGATCGACCAGATACATCTTGTCATTGACGTTGTAAAAATTGATGGTCTGTGTCTTGCCCGGCTGCGCCGAAGTGCGCGCAAGCGCCTTCCGATTCATCAGCGCATTGATCAGGGAAGACTTGCCGACATTGGACTTGCCCGCAAAAGCGACTTCCGCGCACGGATTGTCCGGAAGCGTGCTTGTGATACCACACACCGTCTCCAAATTCACACTTTTTATCTTCATAGAAACACCTCTACTGTCTGAATGCGTCCCGGATTACCTCTTTGCATTTCTTCACCGGAATGATCTCCATTCCCGCTTTGATCTCATCATCGATCTCATCTAGGTCGCGGTTATTATCCTTCGGTACGAACACGGTCGTTATGCCCGCATTCTTGGCAGCCAACAACTTCTCCTTGAGTCCTCCGATCGGAAGCACCCGCCCTCGGAGCGTGATCTCTCCGGTCATTGCAACATCCGCACGCACTGGGATGTTGGTTGCGGCGGAAAGGATCGCCGTTGCCATTGTAATTCCCGCCGATGGTCCGTCCTTCGGAACTGCTCCCTCCGGAATGTGGATATGCAGGTCATGCTTCTGGAAAAAGTCCGGAGCAAGTCCATACTCATCCCCGATCGAGCGGATATAGCTGATCGCTGCGGCCGCTGACTCACGCATCACATCGCCAAGCTGTCCGGTAAGCTTGCACTCACCCTTGCCCGGCATGACGTTGACCTCCACCTCAAGGGTGACGCCGCCAACGCTTGTCCATGCAAGTCCGCGCACGATGCCGACCTCATCACGGTTGTTCTTTTTGTCCGCAAGGTATTTCGGCTTGCCGAGATACGCTTCCAGATTGGAGCTCTTGACCTTTACAGCCTTTGCCTCATCCTGATAGATCTCACGCGCACACTTGCGGCAGATCTCGCCGAGCTTGCGCTCAAGATTGCGGACACCAGCCTCTCTCGTATAGGAACGTATGATGGCACTAAGTGCCGCATCACTGATGGAAAGCTGTCCCTTTTTCAGTCCGTTTTTCTCTTTCTGCTTCTCGATCAGATGCTCCTTTGCAATATGAAGCTTCTCATTCTCCGTATAGCTGGTGACCTCAATCACCTCCATACGGTCTAAGAGCGGCTTTGGTATCGTCTGCGTCGAGTTTGCCGTCGCGATGAAAAGTACATCCGACAGATCCACCGGAAGTTCCACATAGTGATCCCGGAACTTGCTGTTCTGTTCGCTGTCAAGCACCTCAAGCAGAGCGGAGGAGGTGTCTCCCTTATAATCAGAAGAAACCTTGTCGATCTCATCCAGCAGCATGAGCGGATTCGATACCCCGGCGGTCTGCAAACCGTTCACTATACGTCCCGGCATCGCTCCCACATAGGTTCGCCGGTGTCCGCGGATCTCCGCCTCATCCCGCACGCCGCCAAGGCAGATCCGGACATATTCCTTATCCAGCGCCTTTGCGACACTTCTTGCAATACTCGTCTTGCCCGTACCCGGAGGTCCTACAAGGCAGATGATCGGGCTGTCGCCCTTGCTTGTCAGATTGCGCACCGCAAGGAACTCCAGCATACGCTCTTTTACCTTCTCCAAGCCATAGTGATCAGCGTTCAGTATCTCCTCTGCATGTGTAAGATCCGTATTGTCCCTGGACTTTTTGTTCCACGGAAGATTTAAAAGCGTCTCAATATATCCTCTGCTGACCGCGCTCTCCGAAGAGCTTCCGCTGATGCTTTTGAAATGTGAGATCTCTTTGCGGATGCGCTCCTTGACCTCATCCGGCGCGTCAAGCTTCTCCAGTGCCGCAAGATATCCGTCCGCCTCCGAGTCGGTATCCTGCTCGCCAAGCTCCTCGCGGATCAAAGCCATCTGCTCGCGCAGCAGATATTCCTTCTGGTGCTTGTCCACACGCTCTTTTACCTTCTTTTGGAACTCATTCTTGATCACAATGACATCATTCTCACGGAACAACAGCTCTAGAAGTACCTCATAGCGCTCCGTGAGTGTGACAGCCTCAAGGATCTTCTGCTTCTCTTCATAGTGAACCGGCAGATTGTTGGCAACATAATCCATCAGCTTTTCAAGGTCGGTCAGATCCTTGACCTGCCGCAGCACATCCTGTCCGAGCTTTCCGTTTAGAGCTGCATACTTTGCAAATGTCTCCTGAATGCTCTCCACCATCGCGGCTTTTGCCTCCGGCATAAGTTCCTCGTCCGCCTCATCTCCAAGACGGATGACCTCCGCCTCCAGATACGGCACCTTTCCGGTAAAGCCGTACAGCTCTGCCCTGGTCTTTCCCTCGACTAAGATGCGCACGATGTTGTTCTGCATCTTAATGACCTGTTTGATCTCCGCAAGGATTCCGATCTTGTACAGATCGTCCATTGCCGGATTATCGGTCTGTGAATCTCTCTGTGTAACCAGAAAGATCTCCTCATTCTCGATCATTGCCTGCTCTACCGCTTTGATCGAGCGTTCTCTGCTAATGTCAAAATGTGCGATCATTCCGGGCAGGATCGTCATGCCTCGCAGCGCCACTGCCGGAACTGTCATTACTATATCTCTCACACGTTTCTCCTTTACTAAAATTCAAAATGCGCAGCTACCTGTTTTGCCAGATAGCTGCGCCACTGTTACGATGCCAGCGGATTCTTTTCCTCCAGCTTTAAAGTCTCGTTTTCCTCAATCGCAAGGTTCTTCTCGATCATATCCTTGGTGATCACGCAACGGCTGATCGATTCATCCGATGGGATGCGGTACATCAGATCAAGCATCGCATTCTCCATGATAGCGCGAAGTCCTCTCGCTCCGGTCTCACGTTCCAACGCCTTGTCGGCGATCGTCTCGATTGCCTCCTGATCAAACTCCAAGCCCACTCCATCGAGCTCGAACATCTTCTGGTACTGCTTAACCAGAGAGTTCTTTGGCTCTGTCAGAATACGGATCAAAGCGTCGCGGTCAAGCGAATCTAAGGATACGCTCACCGGCACACGGCCGATAAATTCCGGGATCAGACCAAACTTCACAAAATCCTGCGGAAGTGCATGCTTGAATGCAGCACCGGTGTTCATCTCGGTCTTTGACTTTACGTCTGCGTTAAATCCGATGGACTTGGCATCCATTCTCGTCTCAATGATCTTGTCCAGCCCATCAAATGCTCCGCCGCAGATGAACAGGATGTTGGTCGTGTCGATCGGAATCAGCTCCTGCTGTGGATGCTTTCTTCCACCCTGTGGCGGAACGGAAGCGACTGTACCCTCCAGAATCTTAAGGAGTGCCTGCTGCACGCCTTCGCCGGATACGTCTCTTGTGATGGAGACATTCTCCGCTTTCTTGGTGATCTTGTCGATCTCGTCAATGTAGACGATTCCGTGCTCCGCACGCTCAACGTCATAGTCCGCTGCCTGAATCAGCTTGAGTAGGATATTCTCTACATCCTCGCCGACATATCCAGCCTCTGTAAGCGTCGTAGCATCTGCGATCGCAAACGGTACGTTAAGCACTCTTGCAAGTGTCTGTGCCAGAAGCGTCTTGCCGGAACCGGTCGGTCCAAGCATCAGGATATTGCTTTTTTGGATCTCAACATCATCGATGGCACCGCCTGCCAGCACTCTCTTGTAATGGTTATACACTGCGACAGAAAGAACCTTCTTTGCCTGCTCCTGCCCGATCACATACTGGTCAAGAAATGCCTTGAGTTCTTCCGGTTTGAGCAGGTTAATCTCATCCGGTGCAGAGCTTGATCTGCCGGATTCCATCTCCTCTTCCTCAATGATCTCCGCACATACATCCACGCAGTGATCGCAGATATACGCACCGTTCGGTCCCGAAATCAGTCTTCCGACCTGGTTCTGTGTCTTGCCACAGAAAGAGCAGCGCACCGTTCCCATGTTATCGCTGTTGTTGTTTTTTCCTGACATATTTTTTCTCCAAAACTAAAATAATATGCGCGCCTAACCAATTAGTTATTAGCGGCTTGTGATAACACTGTCAACCAGTCCATACTCCATTGCTTCCTCGGCGGTCATATAATGATCGCGCTCGGTATCTGCTGCAACGACATCGTATGGCTTTCCGGTATTTGCAGCAAGGATCTCATTCAAACGTTTCTTTGTCTTTAAGATATTCTCTGCTACGATCTGGATCTCAGTCGCCTGTCCCTTTGCTCCACCGGATGGCTGATGGATCATGATCTCCGCATTCGGAAGGGCATAGCGCTTCCCCTTTGCTCCGCCTGCAAGGAGAAATGCTCCCATACTTGCTGCCAGTCCGATACAGATAGTGGATACATCACACTTGATATACTGCATGGTATCGTAGATGGCAAGTCCTGCTGTAACCATTCCGCCTGGCGAGTTGATATACAGATTAATATCCTTATTCGGATCTTCTGACTCTAAGAATAACAACTGCGCCACTACAAGGCTTGCGGTTGTCTCATTTACCTCTTCCCCAAGGAAGATGATACGGTCTTTTAACAGGCGGGAATAAATATCATACTGGCGCTCGCCTCTACCGGTTTGTTCTAATACATAAGGTACCAAACTCATTTGAAATAGACCTCCTTTAATAGTTCAAAGACTGGCCCAGATAAACTGAGCCAGTCATAATTTTACTTCAAAAGCATAATCCCGGAAGATATGTGATTACTCTTCCTCTGCTGCTTCCTCGTCCTTATCCTTCTTGCTCTTTGCCTTTGCTCTCTCTTTTGCATTCTCCATGATCAGATCAACAGCCTTGGTAATTGCAAGTTCTCTCTTCATAGAAGCCTTCTCTGCCTCGCCCATGTACTCCTTGAGCTTGTCGGCTTCCATTCCGTAGTTTGCTGCCATCTTAGCGATCTCAGCATCTACATCCTCGTCAGTTACTTCGATGTTCTCTTCCTTAGCGATCTGCTCAAGAACAAGGCTGCTCTGGATGCGGGAGATTGCCTCCGGACGAACCTGCTCCATCATCTTGTCCATGGTCATTCCTGAGAACTGAAGGTACTGCTCCATAGAAAGTCCGCTCTGTGCAAGTCTCTGCGAGAACTCCTCGATCATGTTCTCGCACTGGGTAGTGATCATTGCCTCCGGGAGATCCATCTTGGACTTGTCGATGATCTTCTGGATTGCCTCATCCTCTTTAGTCTTCTTAGCTTCGTTCTCTTTCTGCTGCTGTAAGTTCTTCTTTAAGCTCTCCTTGTACTCAGCAAGAGTCTCGAACTCAGAAACATCAGATGCGAACTCGTCATTTAACTCCGGAAGCTCTTTTGCCTTAACCTCATGGATCTTAACCTTGAATAAAGCCGGCTTGCCAGCAAGCTCTGCTGCCTGATACTGCTCTGGGAAGGTTACGTTTACATCAACCTCATCCCCTGCGTTCTTGCCGATCAGCTGATCCTCGAAGGTATCGATAAAGCTGTGGGAGCCGATCTCAAGTGGATGGTTCTCGCCCTTGCCGCCCTCAAATGCAACACCGTCAACAAATCCCTCGAAGTCGATGACTGCGGTATCTCCGGACTGTACCGGTCTGTCGGTTACAGATACGGTTCTTGCGTTGTTGCTTCTTTCCTTCTCTAATGCTGCGTCAACTTCCTCATCGGTAACGATGGTGTCTACCTTGGAAACGGTAACGCCAAGGTACTTTCCAAGTGTTACTTCCGGCTTAACTGCAACTTCTGCTGTAAAGATAAATGGCTTACCCTTCTCAAGCTGTACGACATCAACGCTTGGGCGGGATACGATGTCGATACCGCTCTCGTCAACTGCTGCCGGGTAGTTCTGCTGCATCAGGCTGTTGGCAGCATCTTCATAGAAGATTCCTGCGCCGTACATCTTCTCAACCATTGCTCTCGGAACCTTGCCCTTGCGGAATCCCGGAATGCTGATCTTGTTCTTTTCCTTCTGGTAAGCAGCCTCTAAAGCCTTCTCAAGATCCTCAGCAGAAACTTCGATGGTAAGCTTCGCCATGTTATTCTCTAATTTTTCAACCTGTACACTCATTGTAACTGTTATCCTCCTTAAAAATATATCTCGTAATGTACATTCTTGTGGGTCGTTTTTCCAAAAATGGGCGTACTACGACCTCTACAGTCATTGGAGTATTATAGCACAAGCTTTTTGTATTGGCTAGTATTTTTTACTTCTCAGCCTCGATTTCTTCCGTTAAACGGCAGATTTCGTCAATAATCTCTCCAATATAGTCGATCGTATCCAAAAGTGCAGCGTCTGTGCTGATATCCACACCTGCCATTTTGGCAAGTCCTTCCGGATCAAGTGTGCTTCCTGCGGCGAGTACCTTCTTCCAGTCATCCACCGCCGGCTGTCCTTCCTTCTCGATGCGCTTGCATACCTGTGTTGCGATGGTAAGTCCCGCGCTGTAAGTGTAAGAATACAGTCCCATATAGTAATGCGGCTGACGCATCCAGGTAAGTGCAGCATCATCGGAGATCTCCACGGCGTCGCCCCAGAACTTCTGCAGGGTATCTTTCATCGTCTGGCTGAGAAGCTCTGCGTGTACGCTTCCGCCCTCATCCATGATCTTGTAGACCTCTCTCTGGTAGGCTGCCTCCATCAGGTGTGTCACAAAGTTATGGTAGTAGGTGTTGCTGATCATGCAGCTTAACACCCATCTGCGGAAACGCTTATCCGGGTTCGTCTTGATCAGGTAATGCGCCATCAGAAGCTCATTCATGGTTGACGGACACTCAACGAAATATCCGGAAACCATCGTGTCAAAAATGGACTGCGCACCGTTGCAGGCGCGGAAATGTCCTGCGTGTCCCAGCTCATGTGCAAGCGTAAACACATCCGCCATGCGGTTGTTCCATGAAAGCAGGATGAAAGAGCCCCTTCCATACGGGCTTGCGCAGAATCCGCCGGTAGATTTACCCTGATTCTTCGCGAAATCAATCCAGCGGTCACGGTATGCCTCATCGATCATTGCACCGTAGTCCTCCCCTAAGATGGAAAGACCTTCTTTGATATATTTCTTTGACTCCTCAATGGTAACGGAAGGATCGTACTCCGGATCGACCGCAATCTTAAGATCGGCAAAGGTCATCTTATCCAGGTGATGGATCTTCTGCAAAAGCTTTGCGTATTTGCGCATGTGCGGGGCAAGCTTCTCCGTGATCAGGTCGATCTGGCGGTTATACAGCTCCTTGGAGACATGCTGCTCAAATAACAGGCTCTCAAAAACATCCGAATAGCCGCGCAGATCCGCTGTGATCTTCTGCTTTAACACCTCGGTATTGTAAGCACACGCAGTCACATTCTCGTACTGGCGCAGCTTCGCGGAGAATGCCTTAAATGCGGCTCTGCGGACTGCGGTATCCTTCTCGTACTCGTAGTCATCCTCAAACAGGGAATAGCCGAGCGGATACTCCTTGCCGTCTACGGTAAAGTTGTCAAACTTCATGTCTGCAAGCTTTGTCTGCTCGTAAATCGTATACGGTGCTCCAAAGATCTGGTTGTAGGCAGCCAGCACGCGCTCTGTCTCCGCTCCAAGCTGATGCGGCTTGCTGCGCAAAATGTTCTTCAGATAATTCTTCGTACCCTCCGCAAGCTCGATCGCTTTCTCGATCACCGCATCGTCCTGAAGGACGATCTCACTATCCACAAAGCTGACACGGCTGAACAGATCTGAAAAAACGCTGTTTACCTTTGCGTCGCGCGTCAGATTATCCCCATCATAATAGTCAACCGATACCGCAAGGGATGTGTAATTGCCGATCAGTGTTGCAAGCTCGTTCAGACGCTCCAGATCCTTCATGCATGCTACGATATTCTCCGGGGTATCCAGATGTCCCTTATATGTCTCCTCCATGTGTGTGACGATCCGTTTACACTCCTCAAGATCGTTCCACATCAGATCCTCACTCTTATAGATCAGCGAGAGGTCCCAGGTCAGCTCCTTCGGGACTTCCGCTCTTGATAACAATTTCTCTGCCATTTTGTTCCATCCTTCCGTTTTTCTTCTATTTTACTGTATTGCAAGGAATTGTGCCATATAAAGTTTGTAATATGCGCCTTTCTTTGCCATAAGCTCATCCGGTGTTCCCTGCTCCTCGATACCACCGTGGTTGATCACAAAGATGCGGTCTGCATTCTGGATCGTGGAAAGACGGTGCGCAATGACGAAGCTGGTACGCCCTGCAAGCAGTGCCTCGATACCCTTCTGCACTAAGATCTCGGTGTGTGTATCGATGCTTGAGGTTGCCTCATCAAGGATCAGGATCTTTGGCATCGCGATCATCGTTCTTGCAAATGCGATCAGCTGCCGCTGTCCGATGGAAAGTCCCGCGCCGCGCTCCTGCAGCTCGGTGTCATAACCCTTTTCCATCTTCATGATGAAGCCATGCGCATTGACCGCTTTCGCCGCCGCGATCATCTCCTCCTCCGTCGCATCCAGCTTGCCGTAGAGGATATTGTCGCGGATAGTTCCGTGGAAAATGAAATTGTCCTGTGTCATAACGCCCATCTGCCGGCGCAGGCTGTCGATCTCCACCTTTGTAAGATCGTGTCCGTCGATGGAGATCGTTCCGGACTGGATATCATAAAAACGACTGATAAGGTTGACGATCGTGGTCTTTCCTGCTCCAGTTGGTCCGACGAGCGCGATCGTCTCACCCGGCTGCACCTGAAAGCTTACATCATCAAGCACTCTCGTCTCCTGTGCCGTTCCCTCATCATAGGTGAAGGATACATGGGAGAACTCGACGCTTCCCTCCACATCCGGAAGTTCCTCCACATCCGCAGCATCCGTGATATCCGGTCTGGTGTCCATGATGTCAAAGACACGCTCCGCCGCAGAGATATTGGTGATGAGCTGATTGTAAAAATTGCTCAGGTTCATGATCGGGTTCCAGAACATGTTGATGTACGTTCCGAACGCGACCAGCGTACCTAAGGATACCATCGGATATCCCAGCCACTTTACGCCGACGAGATACAGCATCATCGTTCCCACGCCCCAGCAGAGGTCGATGGTCGGATAAAACATATCTGAAAAGCGGCAGGCATCCTCAAAGGACTTCTGGTGCTCGCTTGTCAGCTTAAGAAACTGCTCCTTCGTCTCATCCTCCGCATGGAAGCTCTGCACTACGCGGACGCCCGCGATATCCTCATGGACGTATGCATTCAGGTTGGATGCTTTCTTGCGGAAGGTCTGCCATTTCTTGTGCGCCACATTCTCAATGAGGAACACCGCAACGATCATGACCGGCAGGGTACAAAGGGAAGCGATCGCCAGCTTCCAGTCCTTGATCAGCATGATCACCGCAACACCAATCACCGTAAGGAAATCCGGGATCAGTGTGGTGACCGCATTGCTTAATACTTCCTTTAAGGAATTGACATCCCCGATAATTCTCGCGAGGATCTTTCCGGTCGGTCTGCTGTCAAAAAAGGAAAAGGACAGCTTCTGGATATGCTCATACAGTTCCTGACGGATATCTAACAGGATCTTGTTGGATATCAGGGACATCACATACATACGGACCTTTACCAGAATAATGAATAAAACGTTCAGTGCGACGGTAAATGCTCCGATGCGAAGCAGACCATCCCAGTCGTTCTTTCCGATATAATTGTCGATCGCGTCCTCGATGATCAGCGGATTGACCAGACTGATCGCAACTGTGACCGCCATCGCAACAAGAACAATGATGACCCCGGCTACATGCTTTCTCAGATAGGAAAGCAGCCGCCGGATGATCTTTTTCTTGTCCGTTGATTTCATCTGTTCGTCTTCTCGAAATGAGTTGACTGCCATATATATCACTCCTTTACTAATTCTCTTTACCGATTCCCGCAAAACCCGGCATCACGCCGGGCGTGGCATTATGTCAGCGCTGCCTTGCGGTACTTTTCATAATTCTCTCCATACTGCGCCACATACGTCTCATAGTAGAGTCCCTTCTTTGCAAGAAGTTCCTCATGTGTGCCACGCTCTGCAATTTTTCCGTCCTGCAGATAGATGATCTCATCCGCATAGCGCACCGCGGAGATACGGTGTGCAATGATGATCTTTGACATTCCGGAAAAACCGTTTAAGGTCTTTTGGATCTCATGCTCTGTCTCCATGTCAAGCGCAGATGTGGAATCGTCCATCACAAGCACCGGTGCCTTCTTGGAGAACGCGCGTGCAATGCTGATACGCTGCTTCTGTCCACCGGACAGTCCGACACCGCGCTCGCCGATGACCGTCTTGTAATCTTCATCCATATCCTCGATGAAGTCTCCCGCCTGCGCCATGTGTGCAGCTCGCTTGATCTCCTCCATCGGAAGTGTCTCCCGCTGTCCCATCTTAATGTTCTCCTCAATGGTATCCGAGAACAGGAACACATCCTGCATAACAACCGCACTGCTGCCGCGCACCTGCGCAAGCTCCATCTCCTTTATATCCACGCCGTCAATGCTGATCTTACCCTCGGTCGGATCGTAAAAGCGCTCCAGCAGGTTGACGATGGAGGACTTTCCGGAACCGGTTGCCCCCATGATGCCGAGCATCTTGCCGTGTGGCAGATCAAAGCTGATATTGGAAAGGATCTTCTTGTCGTCGAGCTGGAAGGAAACATCGGAAAATGTGATGTCGCCCCGGATTTCATCCAGATGCACCGGATGCTCCGACTCCTTTAAGGATGCGGTCTCCTCGTAGATCTTTGCGATCTTCTTTCTTGATGCCACCGCACTTGAAAGGCTGTTCGTCAGCCATCCGATCATCTCCATCGGCCAGGTGCAGTTTCTGCTGTACTCTACATAAGCAACCAACGAGCCAAGATCCATCTCTCCGCGGATCACCTCAAGACCGCCAAGGATCGTCGTAAGCAGCGGAAGAAGAACTCCCGCAAACTGGTAAAACGGGTAGTACCGCACCATCGTCTTGGACTGGCGCATGTTCAGCTCATAATATCTCTTGTTGTGTGACATAAACTTCTGGATCTCGAACTTTTCCCGTGCGAACGCTTTTACGGTGCGCACCCCAGCAAGATTCTCCTCCGCGATGGTCGTAAGCTCCGCGTTCTCCTCGCTGATCTCCTCATAGACCTTATCAAGCTTCTTCTCAAGGATGACCGCGATCGCACCGCCGATGGCCATAAATGCGAGCGGCACAAACGACAGCTTCCAGTTCAGCCGGAACATACAGAATAAGACCATGCTGACGTGGATGATGACCTCGATGATGAGCATGCCGATAAAGCCGACCGCATTCCATACATTGTCGATGTCATCCTTCACGCGCGCCATCAGTTCTCCCGTATTGGACTTGTCAAAAAAGTCCACGGATAAGCCCTGAATGTGGGAGAACAGATCCCGTCTCATCTCCGAGCCGATCTTGGAGCTGTTCTTGTCAAACGTAAATTCCTTAAAATATCCGCATATACTCCTGCCGATACCGATTACGACAATGGCAAAAAGCAGCATACCCAGACGCTCGAAATTACCTCCGAGAAATACTTCATTTACAATGATCTTTGTAACCTGCGGATAGACCATATCCAAAACGATCGCCGTGATCATACAGCAGATCGCAAAGAGATACGATTTCCAGTACCGCAGTACATAAGTGTGTAGCTTTTTCATAACCTTTCCTTTCTAACATTCTTTTTCAAAACCCCGGATATGTTTTTGCTTTATCTGGAAAGAAATTTCCTATAAAGTAAAAAAGCCCGCAGTAATTCGCATCAGCTTCTTTTTGCACAAAAAAAGAAGCCCATACGGATAACCCGGGCTCACAAAAACATAAAACTCTCTACATGACAAACAATAAAAACGATCGCTTAAATCATTCTGTTTTTAGATGAGAGAATATACCGAGGTAAATCCATAGTCTGCATTATTCATATTCATTGTGTTACGCTTTGTAATGCTAATCATGATTTTACCTCTCTTTCTTAATATTTTAGCTTACTAACTCAGTAAAACACACCTTCCATATATTGTCAACACGTTTTTTCATAATTTGAAGCGCCACGGGAATGATATGTATTGTAAAGGAGGTGAAAACCATGGCAAATACAAATTCAACTAGCACAGGAACAAACCGTATGGCAGTTCCAGAGGCAAAGGATGCAATGAATCGTTTTAAGGAGGAAGTTGCCAGCGAATTAGGCGTTCCGCTTAAGGAAGGCTACAACGGCGACTTAACTTCTAAGCAGGCTGGTTCTATCGGTGGCGAGATGGTCAAGCAGATGATCCAGAAGCAGGAAGAGTCCATGAGATAACACATCGTTAAAAAGAAACGGTCATACAAGAGCAGAAATGTTCTTGTATGACCGTTTTCTTACTTTATCGATTAAATATTATTTCAGGTCGTACACAAGCCCTGCACAAACCTTCTGCACTGCCTCCTGTCCAAGCAGGTAGCATACGATCTCAAGTGCAAACAGGATCGCGGTTCCCATGCCGCGGCTGGTGATGATATTGTCATCCCTTACGACCGGCTGCTCCAGCCACTCTGCGCCGATCAGCTTCTCCTCGAAGCCCGGATGGCATGTTGCTTTCCTGCCCTTTAATACGCCCTCCTGTCCAAGCACGCTCGGTGCTGCACAGATTGCTGCGACCAGCTTGCCCGCTGCGGCAAATTCCCGCACAATTCTTGTTACGGTCTCATCCGCGCCAAGATTTAATGTGCCCGGCATTCCGCCCGGAAGCACGATGCCATCCAGCTTGGCAAAATCAACCTCATCCTTTGTGGCATCCGCAAAAAACGTAACCTTATGTGAGCTGGTTACCTCCTTCTTCCCGGAAATGGAGATCATGACGATCTCGATCCCGGCTCTGCGCATAATATCCACGACTGTAAGACCTTCGATTTCCTCACAGCCATCTGCCATAAATATGCCTAATTTGCTCATAAAGTACCTCCTTATGTGGTCATATACACATTTTGTATGCTATAATCACTTTATCAAAATATTTCAGAAAGGAACGACCATGGAAATCGAACGCAAATATCTTATCCGCCAATTACCGGAACCGCTATCCGCATACGACTTTCACCGTATTGCACAAGGGTATCTCTGTACCAAGCCGGTCGTCCGCATACGGCGCTCTGACGACACCTACTATCTCACCTACAAGGGCAGCGGCATGATGGTTCGCGAGGAATACAATCTCCCGCTCACCAAGGAAGCCTACGAGCATCTTCTGCCGAAAATCGACGGGCTGCTCATCTCCAAGACACGCTATCTGATCCCGCTTTCTGCCGCCGAGCATGGGCTTGCGGGACTTCGAGATGAAAGCTCCCCTATGCTGACCGCCGAGCTTGACATCTTTGAGGGTCCGCTTGCTCCTCTTATGCTTGTGGAAGTGGAATTTGAGTCCGTGGAGGAGGCAAACGCCTTTGTCGCACCGGACTGGTTCGGCGAGGATGTCACCGAGGATGGGCGCTACCACAACAGCAACATGAGTAAGCGCACACCTTCCTAGAACTCCCTGCTCTTTTTCCATGCAACGAGACCGACCAGAAGTGCGATCCCCGCTGCAATCGCAAGCCATGCCCACGCCGGGACGCGCTTGATGTTAAAGCAGCGCACCTCAATCCACATCTGGTTGATCTCGGTGTTGGTGTCCCCGTCAAAATACTGCATGATCGCACTCCGGTTCATCGCATCCTCATCCGGATACTGTGCCGACAGCTGCCGTTTTGTCTGTTCTCTTGGAACCGTCAGGATATAATCCTCATCGGAATTGTCCCCGGTAAAGAAATATCCGACCGGATACTCCACAACATCTTCCTCATCATCCTCTGCGCCATAATTCCAGTCAAGATAATCAAAGACCGTCGGATCATCTCCTCCGGAGATCACTGATGTATACCCGATATAATACATATTGCGGACTG
Source organism: Lachnospiraceae bacterium (assembly GCA_963612015.1). Classification (GTDB taxonomy): domain Bacteria; phylum Bacillota; class Clostridia; order Lachnospirales; family Lachnospiraceae; genus Roseburia. Next base: position 71,465 of record CAVDTR010000007.1, read on the forward strand.
CATTCTCCGGCTTGGAAACAAAATTGATAAATGCCTGCGCAGCCTGCCGTTTCTCTGCATCGTCCCCGACTCCGCTCTTTAGCATAACCCATCCGTCAAAATAGAGGTTGGTGCTCTCCTTCGGGACTGCGAAATCCAGTTCAAAATCGTCCTCATCCGCCTGATCCATCGTGTAGACCGCATCGCCGGACCACTGGTAGTTTGCAGCCACCTTGCCGGTGATCATATCTGCCTTACCGCTGTCCGTCTCGAACGAGTAAACATTCTCCTTGGTATCCTGTAAATACGCACCCGCAGCCGCAATCGTCTCCGGGGAAACATCGTTCATCTCCTCCGCCAGCCGCTCCGCATAATCCGGTGCATTCAAAAATTCTTCGGAAGTCAGAAGATCCGACTTCATTGCCCCGATCGCAACAAACAGGGCGTCTCTTACATTGTCCTTGATCGTTACCTGACGGTAAAACTTCGGATTGTCAACGACCTCCCATGTGGAAGCCTCCTCCTCGGTCACCATCTCCGGGTTATAGACGATTCCGGTAATTCCCCACATATATCCCGCAGCATACTTTGACCACGTTTCGCCGTTGATCTCATTGTTCTCAAACGTCTCCCGGATAAACGGTGACACGCCTTTCATGTAATAATTCTCCGGGATGCTCTCGTCAAAGAAATCCTCAGAAAACGGCACGAGCATATCCTCCGCCATCATCTTCATGATCATGTACTCGGACGGGCAGACAAGGTCGTACACATCACCGAGCGTCAGCATATTGTACAACTCCTCGTTCGTACCGAAGCAGCTATATGTCACCTTGACGCGCTTTCCGTAAGTCTCATAATACCAGTTCTCAAAATCCTCATACATCGGATTGACACCGATGATGTCCCCGGACTCCAGATCGATGGTCTCGTCCTCATCCCAGTCGCCAAGATCCATATATTCTTCCCAGTTGCAGACACGAAGGTTGATGACCTCCTCATCCTTTGACGCGGTAGCAGCTTTTACCAAAGCCCGGTCAAACGGAATGCCCGCAAGTAAAACGCCTGTCAGTAATCCGCCCGCGACAAGCCGGATCGGCAGGCTGTATCTTCCGCTATATCTTCTCATGCGTGTACACCATCCTTCCCGTCATGTGCTAGGGCAGCATTCCAGTCCGAAGGCTGCTCCTTCTCCTTCTTGTTTGCAGCAATGTTCATGCCTGCAACGATCACAAGAACGATCAGGAAGATAATGGTTGAAAGCGCCCATAAAGCGGTCTTGATCTGCGTCTGCGAACCCTTTGTCGCATTTACGACATAGGTGCTGATCGTGTCAAAGGTCGCCGGCTTGGTGTACGTTGCAATAAAATAATCATCCAGGGACAAGGTGATCGCCATTGCAAATCCGGACAAAATACCGGATGCAATCTGCGGGATCACGACCTTGCGCAGCGCATACGCCGGGGATGCCCCCAGATCCATCGCTGCCTCGTAAAGGCTTGGGTCCATCTGCTTTAACTTTGGAATGACAGACAGATATACAAACGGTGCGGACAATACCACATGTCCGATCACAAGCGGCACATAGGTATCCTTGCTGATTCCAAGCACGATGACCAGCAGGATACACATGGAAAATCCGGTTACGACATCCGCATTGACAACCGGGATCTGGTTGACAGCGGAGTAAGCCGCCTGCATCCTGCGCTTTGAATAAAAAGAGCCGATCGCGCCCATCGTTCCAAGGATCGTTGCGATCACGGCACTGCCGATCGCAAGCAGCAGGGAGCCCCAGATCATATCCGCAAGCTCCGATGTTGTAAACAGCGTCACATAGTTGTGCAGGGAGAATCCACGGATCGCTCCGATATTGGTGGCATCCGTAAAACTATACACAGCAAGTATCAGGATCGGTGCATACATAAAGAACAGTGCCAGACAGATAAAAATCGTTCTTCCAACGTGTTTTTTCACAGCAACGCACCTCCTCTTTTCGTATCCTCCCCATCCGTTCCCGAAATGAGAGTAAACAGGCAGATGATGATCAGCAATACCAGCGCTATCATAGATCCGTTATGCCAGTCGTAGGCGGAGAAATAGCTTCCGATCAGGCTGCCCATGATGTAGGTGCTGTTGTAGAGCATGTCAAGCACAACATAGTTCGTCATTGCAGGCAGAAAGACCATGGAGACACCGCTGATGATTCCCGGAACGGAAAGCGGCAGCGTCACGCGCAAAAATGCCTGCACGGAATTGGCGCCAAGGTCATAGGAAGCCTCCAGAAGGCTTGTATCAAGCTTCGTCAAAGTCGAATACAGCGGCAGGATCATAAACGGAAGAAAGTCATACGTCATTCCCACTACCGAATTGAAAAACGGATAGTATGCCAGACTTCCCTCAAACATGGTCAGGATCTCTTTGAGTGCCGTGATGCGCAGCGTGAAGTTGATCCACATCGGCAGCACGAACATCATCACGATAACGCTTTTCATCTTCCATTCGCTCTTCGCCAGAATGTACGCGATCGGATATGCCAGAAGCAGGCACACGCAGGTCGTCACAAACGCAAGCGCCAGACTATAACACAGCGTTCCGAGCGTATTCGGATCAGTGAAAAAATGGAACAGATTGCTTATGGTAAAGTGTCCTGTACCATCGGTAAATGCATAGTAAATAATAACAAGCAGCGGTGCAACCACAAAAAGCAGCAGAAAAAGTGCGTATGGTATTCCCAACTGTTTACGGGAAAAAACCTGTTTCATCTTTTGTCCTCCTACTTCTTAAGTGCAAACGCCATCTTATCTTCCGGCATGATAAGACCGACACGGTCTCCCATGTTCCACAGATATTCGTCGTCTACGATCAGGTCATGTCCGTACTCGGTTCGGACAACGTAGCTGTAATGGTCGCCCTTGTATATCAAATTGATGATGTGTCCTGCGACAAGTCCCGCATCCACATTATCGCTCAGCTCAATATCGCCCGGCTGGATCGATACAAGGATCTTATTCTTCTCGCGGTCAAGCACCTCGCCCTTTGCATCGTAGATCACACCGTCACGGCTGGTCGTACCCGGAATTATCTTGGTCAGGTCACAGTGGATCGTCTCGCCGTTGAAATCAAGATTAAAGTCCTCATTGATGGAAGTCTCGAAGCAGGTCGTATGATCCTCCGCGATCATGATATGTATTCCATCCGGCTCTAGGCACATTCCGACCTTGTCGCCGACAGTCGCAGACTTCGTGGACTGGATGACCATCTCATACTTGCCGGATTCCACACTGATTTCATAGTGGATTCCCTTGAAGATCACAGAGGTAACCACACCCTCTACCGTACCGTTTTCCGGTGCGGTCAGAATGACATCCTCCGGGCGCACAACAACATCGACAAGTGTTCCTTCCGGGACATCATCCACGCAGACGAACTCACCGCCGCAGAAGCGTACCCGCTTGTCCCCGGTCATGATGCCCTTAAAGATATTGCTGTCTCCGATAAAGTCCGCAACAAAAGCGTTCTTCGGCTCGTTGTAGATGTCCTCCGGTGTACCGATCTGCTGCACCTTGCCGTCAGACATGACAACGATCTTGTCCGACATGGTAAGTGCCTCCTCCTGATCGTGGGTAACGTAAATAAACGTGATACCGAGCTGGTCATGCATGTTCTTTAACTCAAGCTGCATCTCCTTGCGCATCTTAAGGTCAAGTGCGCCGAGCGGCTCGTCCAAAAGCAGGATCTCCGGCTCATTTACGAGCGCGCGTGCGATCGCGATTCTCTGCTGCTGTCCACCTGAGAGCGTAGACACCTTACGGCGCTCGAAGCCCTCTAAGTCAACGATCTCCAATACTCGCTTAACTTTGCGGCGGATTTCATCCTGCGGCAGCTTTTTCAGCTTCAATCCGAATGCAATATTGTCAAAGATGTTCATGTGCGGAAAAAGCGCATATCTTTGGAATACTGTGTTGATCGGGCGCTTGTTTGCCGGGATCTTCGTGATATCCTCGCCGTTTAACAGGATCTCCCCGCTTGTCGGCATATCAAAGCCTGCGATCATGCGCAGTGTCGTTGTCTTTCCGCAGCCGGATGGTCCTAAAAAGGTGACAAACTCACCTCTGCCAACCTCAAGATTGAAGTCGTCCACCGCGGCAAAGCCATCCTCATACCGCTTTCCCAAATGCTTGAGTTCAATTATATTTTTTGATTTTTCCTGCATCTTTTGTCCTTTCCCGTCTATCGCAAGCGATTCGCATATTCATATTTTTGTCTGGTGCGGATGGACTGCTTTAACGCATCGTAGCGCTTAAACAGCTCGCCCTCCGGGATCACCACGTCAAGCACAACTGCCATGCTGTCGATCATCTGATCGGTTATGATGTCACGCATGGACACCAGCACATTGTACTTCTGTTCAAGTGTCTCCGCATCAAAGAACTCCATGAGCTTGTCACTGACGGTCTCAGTTTCTGTCTGCGTTCCCGTCTCCGTCTTTGGCTCATTTTCTGTCTGGGGTTCTGCTTCCGGTGTCTTCGTCTGCACCGGTGTGTGAACTTGCTCCGCATCAAATGGCGGCATCACACGTTGGAATCGATCGTTCTGCGCTGCATCGGGGTACTTCTCTTTATCCACCTCGCTCATAAACATCGCGAGAGGACGGGCATAGATGCCGAAGTCTCCGTACAGTGCCTGATAGATCACCAGATCCTCGCCCGTCTCCGAGTGCTTCGCGACAGCGATTACCTGGTAGAGCTTGTTCTTAAAGTGACGATAGAACTCGCCCGCTCTGGGAATTTTTTCCATCTCTTACGCCTTCCTATGTTGTCTGATTTATTCTTGGTGAACCGAAATCGTATCAGGCACGGTAAATCGGTTGATCATATCCATGCCCTCTCCTACGAAATCACGTTCAAACGGCAATTTGCCGTCATACCCTTTTATCATGAGATCCTCGATCGTCGGCATCAGGGAAGCACTCTCCTCCCCGATCACTTCCGATACATGGGATGCATCGTGCGGATGCTGTGCCATCCGCTGCTGCAGAGCTTCCTTGGAGATCGTCTCTGTGACACACTCCGTATGGTTATGCTCCTGCTCTAATTCTTCCAAGGTCACATCGGTTTCATACTTCTTCGTGTTCTGTTTTGCCCGCGTAAGGATATCTCCGTCCTTCGCCTGCTTTGAAGCTACCAGCATCGGACTGCCCGTCTTCGCTGCCTTCGCGGCACGGTACTGCTCTAAGCGCGCACGGTCTGCGCTTGTCATGGTGCGCCTTTGCTCATTAGGTCTGCGGTTCTGCGTACCTTCCGCCTCCCGCTTTTTCTTGGAGACATAATACACAATAAAAATGATAACTATAATCCAAAACAGCATTCCTATCACTCCTTCCGTGTGCTCTCTGTACTGCTTGCGGGCTGCTCTGTATTCCCCGCGCCCTGTCTGGTGTAGATTATCCGTTTGTCCTTATCGTCCCTTACCCGAAGTCCCACATAATGCTTTACGGCATTGATGACGCGCTGCGTATCATAGCCACCGACCACCTCCAGCTTCTGGACGATCGGCTCATAGAACTCCTTGAGATTTAAGCTTTCCACCGTCTCTACGCGCTTGCGCAGCGGCAGATCTCGGACCTCGTCAAACGTATGTCTCATATAGAAAATAGCGATGTCGAGCGGTTCTACCATGTTCGGGGCAAAACGTTCGTCTATCATCACATCCATATTCTCTATCTCGCTGCGCAGGCAGATGCGCATCTCATCCGAGCCATCGAAATTCCAAAGCTGCTTGATGATCGTATCATACGTCAGAAGGAAATCGGTATCATCCTTCGAGAGCGCAAAATCCGTCAGCATCGTATTGCGGAAGCCTTTGAACTCCTTCAGCTTGTTCTTTATCTCGCGCTTCTCGGAAAATTTCCATGCCCCCGGTGTTGCGAGCTTCCCATGCATCTCCCCGATAAAGCGGGAAAACCAGATCATTGTATCAAAAGCTTTTACATATCTGGTGCAGACGATATTGTAGCGTCTGCGTATCTTCGGCAGGCTCTTGACCCACGCATTGATTGCCTCCATATCAGCCCCCGCATACTCTGCGCGGATCTGTAACTCCTTTACTTCAAAATCATTCCCAAACATAACATTACCCCTATCTATATAACCCGGTTCAATGGATGCTTCTATCTCTGTAAGCATTCTTACTCGATTATATATGATATACCGGAAAATATCTAGTGTTATTCTAAAGATCCAAATGGAAACAAAAAACCCATGTGACTGCATCTTTGCAGACCACATGGGTTCGTGTTTTTATTTATCTTGTGTGATAAAAGAGATATAGAAATACGAGTGAGACCGCAAAACAGATGCCGCCGACCACAAACAAGAACAGATAAGAAGAAATCTGTTTTCTCCTCTCGCTCCGCTCCTGCAGGTAATCATAGTATTTCTGAGGTGTTTTCGCCCTTGCACCCGGAATGATCGCCCGGATAAAGTTCTGTGCCAAAAAGCTGATACCGTCCATTGCTCCCTTTGAGGAAGCCCATACAAGACCTCCGATCATCAAAAACAGGATTGCCGGGATAAAAAACGCATCACATAGCATACGATACTGTTCCACCACCGATGCCCCCGCAAAATCGCGTTCTCCAAAATACAAAGCGATAAGTCCCACCGCGATGACAATGGAGATTGAATACTTGATCAGCGATATCTTTACTTCCTTTTTCACGCAAGAATCTCCTTCTTATATGCCTCTTCTTCCTTATCGTTGCAGTATACAAAATGTCCCGGTGCGATCTCGCGCATGGAAGGCTTGTCTACACTGTAATCATGTTCTGCAAGTGCATTGTATACAACACGGGTACGCTTCTTCTCAGATTCCGGGTCCGGAAGAGGGATCGCGGAAAGCAGCGACTTCGTGTACGGATGAAGCGGATGTGCAAACAACTCATCAGAGGTTGCCAGCTCTACCATCTTGCCGTAGTACATAACACCGATCCGGTCAGAGAAATATTTTACGACCGACAAATCGTGCGCGATAAACAGGATCGTAAGGTTAAGTTCCTTGCGCAGCTCATTCAGAAGGTTGATAACCTGTGCCTGAATGGATACGTCAAGTGCGGAAACCGGCTCATCTGCAATGATCATCTCCGGCTTCATGATAACGGAACGGGCGATACCGATACGCTGACGCTGTCCACCGGAAAACTCATGCGGATAACGTCCTGCATGCTCGCGTACAAGTCCGACCTTCTCTAAAATATCATAAACCTGCTGGTCGATATACTCCTGATCCTTCACCCCCTGAATGACAAGTCCCTCGGAGATGATTTCGCGGACGGTCATACGAGGATTTAAAGATGCGATCGGGTCCTGAAAGATCATCTGGATCTGTGTGATCAGCTTGGTTTTCTTTGCGATGCGCAGCTTATCCTGATATTCCTTCGTAAGCTTTGCCTTGTCCTCGCCGCTTGTTGCTGCAAGCTTCGGCTCGTATTCCTTCTTGAGGCGTGCTACCTCTTCCTTGGAATACTCCTCGTCGGAATGTAAGTGATCGTACTTTGCCTTTGCGATCTCCTTGCGGTTTAGCTCAACGCAATCCGCAAGATCCTTCTTAAGCTGGGCGATCTGCTTATCGTTTGCCTCCTTATTGGAAGGATTCGCCTTGGAATCCTGTGTAAGCTCTGCAATCGCCTTTTTGGTCTCTTCCTTTGCTTCCTTGATTGCATTCTTGTAGGAAGCAGTTCCGGCACAGATTCTCTGTCCCTTGAAATAGATGCTTCCTGACGTAATATCATAAATCTTAATGATGGAACGTCCGGTGGTGGTCTTTCCGCAGCCGGACTCTCCTACCAGACCGAATACCTCGCCCTTTTTGATATCAAAGCTGACATCATCAACAGCCTTGGTCGGTCCGAAATACTGGCAGAGGTGTTCCACTCTCAATAAAACATCATCATTCTTTGTCTCAGCCATTGTCCGCCACACCTCCGTTCTTTTCTCTCATACGCGCAATACGATTGCGGATAGCTTCCGGAATCTCTACCTTTGGTGCTTCCGGATGTAACAGCCATGTTGCAGCGCTATGGGTATCCGAAATCTTAAACATCGGTGGCTGCTGCTCAAAGTCGATCTTCATCGCATATTTATTACGCTCTGCAAATGCATCTCCGACCGGCGGATAGATCATATTCGGCGGTGTACCCGGAATTGCATCGAGGGTATCCTTTGTATCAAGATCCGGCATGGAGGACAGAAGCGCCCATGTATACGGATGACGCGGATCATAGAAGATGTCATTTGCGCTGCCGTATTCCACGATCTTACCGGCGTACATTACCGCGATATCATCTGCCATGTTGGCAACGACACCAAGGTCATGTGTGATAAAGATAATGGAAAGATTACGCTCTGCCTTAAGCTTATTGATCAGCTCAAGGATCTGTGCCTGGATCGTAACATCAAGCGCGGTCGTCGGCTCATCACAGATGAGGATCTCCGGATCAGCGGTAAGCGCGATCGCGATAACGATACGCTGTCTCATACCACCGGAAAATTCAAACGGATACTGATAGTATCTCATTCTCGGCTCGGAAATACCAACCTCTTCCATAAGCTTGATCGCCTTTTCCTTTGCCATCGCCTTGGTCACAATGTGGACAGCTCTTGATGCTCTGTCCTTAAAGTAATCGATCAGCGCAACACTTCGATCAGCGAAATCAATGTTGGAAAAATCGTTGACCGCATTCTCATAATGAGCAATCATAACTTCAACAACAGAATCAATATTGCTCTTTAACAGGTCAAGATCCATTACATTCTTCGGAACTACCTTCCAGTCCACAGTCTTTCCCTTAGCAATAAGTGCTTCTCTCTTTGCAGTCTGCTTGGCGAAACGTGCTTCTTCCTTCGGGTTCTGTACCTTATAATGGAAGTAACGCGCGATCGCATCCTCAAGGCTTGTACCAAAAGTATAAGCACGGTTATCCTTGTGGATCTCAAGCGGATCAATACTATCTTTGACTGCTGAGACGACAACCCTTGCATGCTTCTCGGCATCAGCCTTACTGTACTCGCCCTTGTAGAAGCTCTCCGCCTCCTTGAGGCTTGCTATTGCGGTCTTTTTCTTCTCCAGCGCCTGCTGGTTGGAATACTTAAGGGCGACCTCGATCAGGCTTAAGAACTCCTTCATAAACTTGTTATCTAAGACTTCAAGTGCCTTCTCATTCAGCTCTGCTACCTGCATTGCATACAGATCGGCATCCGGGTTATCCAGCTTATAAAAGCCAACGCGGAAGAAATCAGGCTTCGGCTGCTGCTGCATTTCTTCAAGGAGTGTCTCCAGCTTGCGGAGTGCAGTAGTCTGTTGCTCAGGAAGCTGATTGTTCTCCTTGCTCTGACGGTATCCGACAAACACATCGTCAAGCTTCTTTCGCGCATCCTTAAGTATGTCTGCATAGTGGTTTGTAAAGAACGGATCCTTGATATTTCCGGTCACCTTCTTGATGTCGGAAATGAAGCTCTTGACATTCTGCTTCTGGTTCTTCTCTGCGCGGAACAGGAAGTCCTCCAGCCGGGCAATCGCGCTCTCACACTCTGCCATGTCATTATTATAGCTGTACTCTAATTTATTAGCTTCGATGCAGAATGTATCGAAAGTCTTGCACATCTGCTTTGCCTTGGCTGCATCTGCTGCCCCGGAGTCAATCATCGCTTTCTCCAGCAGCGCAAGCGTACTATTGAACTGGTTCTTCGCATCCTTGCGGTTTGCTTTGTTCTTTAATAAAGTTGCCTCCGTAATCTGCTTTCCAATCTTGACAATCGGGTTTAACGATGATAATGGATCCTGGAAGATCATGGAGATCTTGTCACCACGAAGCGGATGCATCTCTTCCTCAGACAATTTCAGCAGATCCATTCCATCGTACAGAATCTCTCCGCCCTCGATAATGGAGTTGCCGGCAAGGATTCCAAGAATTGCCTTGGAAGTAACGGATTTCCCGGAACCGGACTCTCCTACGATTGCAAGTGTCTTGCCTCTCTCAAGGTCAAACGAAATGTCCCGAACCGCTTTGACTGTTCCCGAATTTGTACGGAATGAGACTTTTAGATTTTTCACTTCAAGTATTTTATCCATATCTTATTCCTCCACTCCACGTAATGCAGGGTTGAATGCGTCACGCAGTCCATTTCCGAACAGGTTAAAGCAAATCATCAGCAAAGAAAGGATGAGTGCCGGGAAAAGCATCAAATGCGGATAGTTCGTCCAGATTCCCTGAGCATCTGACAAAAGAGTGCCCAGCGAGGTAACCTTCTGTGAGCCAAGCTTTACGATACCAAGATAGCTAAGCATACTTTCATCCATGATAACCAGCGGAATGACCAATGCACTTGATGTAATCAATGTTCCAAGCGTATTCGGGAAGATATGCTTCCAGATGATACGCCTGTCCTTTGCACCAAGTGTCCTTGCCGCCATGACATATTCCTGATTCTTAAACCGGTAGAACTGGGTACGGACACGAGATGCCGTGCCAATCCAACCCGTCAGAACGAACGCAAACAGCAAGCACGGAACAGCTCCCACCTTTGCAGCGAGATGGATCTGGAACAAGGTTGCAACAACGATAAACGGAACTCCGGATAAGATGTCCGATACACGCTCCATAATAATGTCAATCGCTCCGCCATAATAGCCTTCGATTGCGCCGTAGAGAGCTCCGATGATAAAGTTCAATATAGAGACTGAAATCGCAAGCAGCAGACTCAGGCGAATACCTCCTGCAAGACGCAGTGCCATATCATACCCCTGTGAATCGGTTCCAAACAGATAGTACGGCTCAGAACCATACAGATACTGATAGTAGTTATAATACAATACACGCACCTTATACTGTGCAGTGTCTACAGTTCCACCACTGGAATACTCATAGTATACGAGATTGCCTTCTGCGTCTCTCTTGTAGTTATCCTCAAGTACAAGATCCTCGCTGTAGGCAGCTTTCTTCAGATTGCCATTGGCATCCGTAATAACCGGAGTTCCTTTAACAGACTTATACCAATAGTTTGCATCAGATGCATCCATATTGTATTCGTTATCGTTAATAAGTGGATATAAGATATGCTTACCTGTTTCCTGCTCCCAGGCAACAATCTTTGCATATTCGGACTGTTCAACAGTTCGATACACAAATCCAACCTCAAGATAATTTTCGAGCTGTGCCGTAAAGGACAGGCTCTCTTTCTTATCTGCTCCGATTGTCACCCGTTCATCGGTAATCTCAAGAATCGGCTGATATTCACTCGACATAGAATCCTTAAGAGAAATAACAGATCCGTCCCAGCCCTCAGCAGCCACTCCCAGAGCCATTGTCTTGATCAGACTCTTCTCTGAAAAGTCTCTTGAAGCACAGCCGGTATTGATTCCAAGCTCCTTTAAGAGCTTTATTCTTGGTGGCTTCTTGGCATAGGTCGACACCATGAGCTGCCCATCATGAGATTGAATAAGAACAGGTGCAAATACTGCAAACAGCATAATCAAAATAATGATAACTGCAGCCGCAACCGCAGCATGACTCTTACGAAAACGAAGCCACGCATCTTTTAAATAGCCAATCGGCTTATCATCAAGCTTTTTGTCATGCAGACGTTCACCTTCATTAACAAAAGTAAATTTATCCTGTGGAATATGTTCAAAATTATTCTGTGTGCTCATCTTATCTCTCCCCCATTCTGATTCTAGGATCGATAAATCCATAGCTTAAGTCAACTACAATACCTGCTGCCAGACCAATGAAGGTATAAAAGATACTGTCAAGCATAAAAATATCATAATCAAATAAACGTATTGCCATCAAATATAATGGTCCGACACCCGGTACTCCGAATATCTGTTCAATAATCATGGATCCTCCAAGAATCGAGAAAAAGCTTGAAATGATCATCGGCAGGATCGGAACCATTGCGTTTTTAAGTGCATGCCGTGCTGTTGCCTGACCATTCGTCAGACCTTTGGTACGTGCAAGCAGCATATAGTCAGAAGTCAGTGTCTCTGTAAGCTCCGCTCTGGTAAACCGGCATAAGCTTGCGATTTCCGCGAAACTCATAGACAAAATTGGTGCAATCATACTCCAGAACATCTTGCCAGTAAAATAGCTGCCTCCGGCATCTGCCAGAGAAAACATCTGAAGTGGAAGAAGCCCCCATTTGAAATAGAAGAAATACTGTACCAAAAATGCATATACATAACTTGGAACAGATACAAATACGATGATCAGCGTACTGATCACAGAATCCTGCCATTTATTTTTCTTAATGGCAGCATAAATTCCGAGAAGTAAGCCCATCGGAATTGAGAAAGCCAATGAATACAGATTAATAAGCACGGTAGGAACCAGACGCGTCGTCAGAAGATCCCATGCCGGCGTGCGATATGAAATGTACCAACTGGTACCGAAATCCCAGTTAGTCAAAATGTTTTTCCAATAAATACCATACTGAACAAGCAGCGGTTCATTATATCCAAGTGCATCCCATCTTGCCTGAATGGAAGCCGCCATAACCTTGTCGGCAGGCAATTCTCTTGGCAGAATACGAATCAATACAAAGCAAATCGTAGTAATGACGAAGAACACGAAGAACATCAATATGATTCTTTTTAGGATATATTTTGCCATTCTCATAAATTTGTACCTTTCCCTTCTTAAAGAGATTTTTCGAAGCTCATTCGTGACCTTCTTACAATTTTATCAGGCACCCCGCAGAGTGCCTGATAAAGATAAAGTGAATATGATTCTAAGCTAAAATCTTATTCGTAGCTTAAGGTGCCGCCAACGCTGTCAACGTACTCTGACCATTCATCGTCTGTGTAGTTGTAGTGAATGAGACGGAAGCCACCAAAGTCATACATGATGTTGTACTCCTGTGTATAGTAAGACAACTGGTATGCAAGCATTGAGCATGCGGTTGTTGAGCAAACCGGAATGCAGTAGTACTTCTCAAGGAAATTCTCCTCAAGGAGTGCAAGAACTTGACACTTAACCTCAGCGCTCTCGTTAGAGAACTGACCAACACCCTCTAAGCTCTTTGACCACTCCTGCCAGGTCATGGTAACATCCTCGCCGTTTACATTGAGAGTCAATGTTTCGGTGGTAGGATCCCAGCAAGCAGCCTCATGAAGTGTGGTGTAGTCCGGATCAAAGAATACACGGAAGTATCCATATGGGTAGAATGCAGCTCCGCCCCATGCACCCCAGCCGATTGCATACTCACCGTTTGCAACGTCTGAGTAACGGTTGGTGATGTTGCCGATTGCTTCAAATGTAAGCTTTCCGAATCCTGATCCTTCAAGTGCAGCATTTACATACTGATTTAATAATGTGATCTGCTGGTTATCGGAAGAATCAAGCGCGCCTGCCTTCCAGCCGATGCGGATGTAGATATCCTCGCCTGCAGTATAAATTCCCTCATCAACAAGCTCCTGGCAAGCCTGAGCCATAAGCTCTTTTGCTTCGGTCAGGTTGTATCCGTTTACGGATGCAGCAGCTTCATCAAGGGTAGCATAAGCGGTTCCCTCGCCGTAAGCTACATCATAAAGATTTACGAGTGCCTGCTTAGCAGCATCTGTATTTCTGTACTGGGAATCCGGATTGTTGTATGCATCGTAGTAGTACAGAGAGTTCAACAGAGCAAATGCCGGCTTATAGCCCTGGGTTGCTCCAACGAACTCAGAACGGTCGATGCAAAGGGAAAGAGCCTTACGGAAATTAACGTTGCTCATAACAACAGAGTTCGTATTACCCTTTGAGTTATCCATCTCCTTAAGATCATCTAAGTTGGTGTCGAAGAAGAGTCTCATGGTGTAAGTCTCATCTACCTTATACAGCTGATCACTTAATGAGTAAGTAGGAAGATCATCTGCGGAAGGTGTCCACTCAGAAAGCTGTCCCTTTAAGAATGCCTGCTTTGCGGAATCATCATCCATAACGTCAAGGATAATGCTGTTGGTCTGGTACTGCTGAACAGACTGTCCGTCTACAAGAAAATCTGTCATGGAAACAAGGTTTCCATTGTCATCCTTGGAATATCCATACCAGTTCTCGTTCTGCTCAAGAACCATCTGCTTGCCATCCTGAAGAGACGTAAGCTTGTATGGTCCATAAGAGATGGTAGTGTCAGCGCTTGTACCATAGCTTGTAGTCACAAGAGTACCAGTAGTATCCTTATTAGCCTCATACTTGTCCTCATTTACAAGGAAAGCAGAAGTAAGCTGTCCGAGGAAGTAGTTCTTCTCCACCTGATACTGGCATACATAACGGACTGTATAATCATCTACCTTGTAGAAACCTACTACATCGTATCCGACACCCATGTTGTCATTGTCAGCCCATGAGTAAATATAAGTGTCATATCCACCTTCCGGTGTGAAATAAGCAGCATATCCTGCCCAGAGATCAGCGCCAGAGAATGCATCCTCTCCAGCACCATCTGCGCTGTATACAGTCTCATCGGTAATGGAAACATACTGTGGCACTTCATTTCCATCTGCGTCTACATATCCTTCTGCATTATAGAAGCCATACACATCAATGTAAGCATTGTTGTCAGCCGCTGCTTCTTCTGTGCTGGCATACTTATTGGAGTATACAACATAGAAGCCACTGTCCTTAGACATGTAGTAATCGTATGCACCTGCTATTGCGTAATCTCCGCTGTAATAGTTGTTTGCACGATAGTTCTTCATATCCGGATTCAACAACTGCTGCATAGAGTAGATGTAGCTGTCCGCATTGATCGGAGTGCCATCTTCCCATGTCATGGTGTCTCTTAAACCGATCTCGAATACATAACCCTCGGTTACATCTGTTGCAGCCTCAACTCCTGACGGAAGTACAGAATTATAAGTTACAAGATCATCCTGATGATCTGCTGTTACATCATCAACTCTGGTAGCAGCCTCATAAATCCACTGATACTCCTGAGTCTCTGTACTAAGGATTGTCATGCTTACAAACGGTGTTGTAATGTACTGGATAACTGCATCATCTGCATTCATTTCCCATGTGTGCGGGTTCCAGTTTGTTGCAAGAGCACTCTGATACCCTCTATAGGTATAGGTGCCATCTGCTGCAGCTACTGTACCACCATCAGTACCTGCTTCAGTTCCGGATCCGTTGTCAGTGCCGTTTGCGCTACCAGATCCGTTCCCGCTTCCGCTATTTCCGCAAGCAGCTAAAGAGCAAGCCATTGCAGCAACGAGAAGCAAAGAAACTACTTTCTTCTTCATATATTTTTCCTCCTATAAGATATATCTTTAACAGGCAGAACCTGCTAAATTCATAAGGTAATGCGGATTCTTCTGCATTTCTTCTATAATAAAGCGGCGTCGCGCTGTTGTGTTATCGCTTTGCCTTGAAAAAGTACTTTTATACCACGTAAAAAAGTGCCCATGACCCCCTCGTCATTGCACTCTCCACAAACAACTGTCACCCGCCGGCGAACAGCATGTAATTATTATACACACCAGATTGGATTTGTCAATCATCAGACTTTCGTATCAGTGCGAATAAATATTCTTAACTATTGACACTTTTTATCAGTTTTTATTTATTTTTTAAGTTTTCTGTATATTTCCGCGTCGTGAGTGTAAGAATATACATGCATATTTTTCCAAAGAAATTATTGGCACCGCCGCTTTCTCCCAGCTTATGGGATTCGTTGGATGCAAAAAGGGGCTCCGCCTGCGCGAAGCCCCTTTGCCAGTCCTGTTATGAACTTGTATTGTCAATTACTGGATGGTTGCATGGTAGAAGTACTTCATTCCTTCTACGGTGCAGTAAACACCCTTAACATAATCCTTAACCATGTATGGATCGTTGTAGTAGTAGATCGGTACTACACACCAGGTATCCATGAGGTAATCCTCTGCGGTGTGCATCAGTTCAGCACGCTTTGCAAGGTCAGCCTCGGTACGGATCTCGCTGATAAGGTTGTCATAGTAGCTCCAGTCAAGTGCCTTGCTGTCGTCCCTGCCAAACTGGCAGTCGTTGTTACCGGAAGCGGTGGTCCACATCTCAAGCATGTTGATTGGGTCGTTGTAGTCCATGATCCAGCCCTCACGAGCGATATCAAAGTCACCATTCTTACGGGTGTTAAGGAAGGTAGCCCACTCCTGCTGCTCAATGTTCATGTCGATGCCAACAGTAGCAAGATCAGCCTGAATAGCCTCTGCGATTCTTACGTTACCTTCAGAGTTGTTGGTTAAGTAAGTAAATGCAACAGTCTGTGTCAAAGCATCGGAAGCAGTATCGTAAAGTCCGATAGACTCAAGTAAAGACTTAGCCTCTGCTACGTTTGCTTCATAATCGGTTGAGTAGTAATCCTTGTTCTTGAACTCTCCGCCGTTACCATCTGCGCAGCCTTCCGGAATGAAGGTTGTTGCAATCTTCTGGCTGGTCTGTCCAATGTTGTCAATGATGTACTGACGGTCAATGAGTAAGCTGAGTGCATGGCGGAATACCTTAGCCTGCTCCTCGTCAAGACCTAACTTGCTGTACAGATCAGAGTTGTAGTTGAATCCTACATAGTAGGTTCCAAGGTTATCTGCTACAACGAACTCGCTTGACTGCATAGCGGTCTGCATTTCAGCAGTAGGGATAGAATCGATGAAATCAAGGTCACCAGTCTGATATGCAGTGTAAGCTGCAACATCATCGCTGGTAAGCATTACGTTTAAGGTTGTTACTGTTACAGAATCTGCATCCCAGTAAGAATCATTCTTTACATAGGTCATATCTGCATCATGGTTCCAGGACTCAAGCTTGTATGCACCGTTGGAAACGAATGCATCGCCTGCATCGAGTGACCATGTACCTGCCGGGTTGTCGGCGGTAACGGTTGGCTCTACAACATCCTCATCTACCGGGAAGAAGAATGGGAACGCGCAAAGGTCAAGGAAGTATGGGCAGACAGCCTTAAGTGTAACGGTAAGTGTCTTTCCATCATCAGAAGCAACAAATGCGCTGTCAAAAGCAGCCTCATCTACGATCGGGCCATTGTCTGCTGCTGAATCATATCCAGGGAACATATCGCAGAGGTAGCTGTAATCTGCTGCCACTTCCGGAGATGCTGCTCTCTTCCATGAATATACGAAGTCGGTTGCATCCAGAGCGTCACCGTTAGACCATGTTAAGCCATCACGCATGGTAAAGGTATAAACAAGTCCGTCATCGGATACGGTATAGCTCTCTGCACATGCAGGCTCAAGCGCGCCGCTCTCGTTGTAACGCATAAGTCCTTCAAAGCTGTTAACTGCAAGACATCCACCATCAACAGAGCTGTTAAGAGCTGGATCAAGGTGATCCGGTTCAGAAGCCATAAAGATGTTTAAGGTTGTCTTGTCTTCCTTTGTTGATGTGACAGCCGGTGCATCTGCGCCGTCACTTCCTGTTGTCTGGCTGTTGTCGCCTGCATCGCTGTTTCCACATGCAGCGAGACCAAAGGCCATGCTTGCGACAAGAACCATTGATACTAATTTCTTTTTCATAGTTTTTCCTCCTATAAGAAATAAAGATTTATGTTCAATCCTCAGAAAGGAATGACACCGTTTTTGTGACCGTCCTACAATCCTTTATTTGTTCCAGCACGCCACGAAATGACCATCTCCGCGATCGGAAAGGATTGGGCGTTCATTCGCACACTGCTCGGTCGCATATTTGCAACGGGTGCGGAACGGGCATCCGGTCGGCATACGAAGTGGGGAAGGTACATCTCCCTCCAGAATGATACGCTGGCTGTTTCTCGCTGTCTCCGGATCCGGGATCGGAACTGCGGACAACAATGACTGTGTATACGGATGGATCGGATTGTCCATCAGCTCATCCGCATCTGCAAGCTCCATCATGTGTCCGAGGTACATAACCGCGATGCGGTCGGAAATATGCTGTACGACCAGAAGGTCATGTGCGATGAACAGGTACGCCATGCCTCTTTGCTTCTGCAGATCCTCGAACATATTGACAACCTGTGCCTGAATGGACACATCCAGCGCGGAAACCGGTTCGTCACAGACGATGAACTTCGGATCGACCGCAAGCGCACGGGCGATACCAATACGCTGTCTCTGTCCGCCGGAGAACTCATGCGCATATCTTGTCGCATGCTCCGCATTCAGTCCAACCGTCTCCATCAGCTCCATGATCTTGTCATGGCGCTCTGACTTTGTCTTATAAAGCTTATGAACATCGAGCGGTTCCCCGATGATATCCTCGACCGTCATACGCGGATTCAAGGAAGAATACGGATCCTGAAATACCATCTGCATCTGCTTGCGGTATGGATGCATATTCACATCGATCTGCTTTCCTCTTACTGGGTTCCCGGAAGCATCCAAGATCATCTCGCCATTCTCATCGTACTGCTCGCCACTGTCAAACAGCACGTCACCGTCAAATTCGATTCTTCCGGCGGTTGGCTGGTACAGGCGGAGCAGTGTTCTTCCGACCGTTGTTTTTCCACATCCGGATTCTCCAACCAGACCAAGTGTCTCACCCGGACGGATGGCAAATGACACATCATCCACAGCCTTGAGCGGGATCGTCTTAAATCCGCTCCGGATCGGGAAATACTGCTTCAAATGACTTACCTTTAACAGGTACTCTTCGTTATTCATTTGTACTTCCCTCCTCGCACAGCTTCTTTATATTCATCCAGCAGGCTGCCAGATGTCCTTCACCTACCGGCATCTCCTCCGGAACCTCGTCCAGACAGATCTTCATTGCTTCATCACAACGCGGGCAGAATGCACACCCCTTCGGCATATTCAAAAGGTTAATCGGTGTACCACCGATCGGAACCAGCCGCTCCTTGCTGTTGGCCGCTGTCGGGATAGACCGGAGCAAGCCCTTCGTATATTCATGTGCCGGACGATAGAAAATATCGTCCGCAGAGCCTCTCTCGCAGACACGTCCGCCATACATAACGATGATCTCATCACACATGGAAGCAATGACACCAAGATCATGTGTTACCATGATGATCGCCATTCCAAGCTTTTTCTGAAGATCCTGCATCAGCTCAAGGATCTGTGCCTGGATCGTAACATCAAGCGCCGTTGTCGGCTCATCCGCGATCAGGATATCCGGCTCACACGCAAGCGCCATAGCGATCATGACACGCTGCCGCATACCACCGGAAAGCTCATGTGGATACTGCTTGATACGCTTCTCCGGCTCATTGACGCCAACCAGCGTCAGCATCTCGATTGCACGCTCCTTCGCTTCCTTCTTGGTACGGTTCGTATGGAGAAGGACAGCCTCCTCAAGCTGATAACCGACCGTAAATACCGGATTTAACGAAGTCATCGGGTCTTGGAAAATAATGGAACAGCACTTTCCGCGGAACTCTGCCATTTTCTTCTTATCCCACTTGACGATATTCTCGCCCTTAAAGAGGACTTTGCCTCCGGTTATCTTGCCGTTGTCCGCCAGAATCTGCATGATCGAATATGCGCTGACTGATTTTCCGGAACCGGACTCTCCTACAATGCCAAGTGTCTTACCCGGCTCTAAGTTAAAGTTGATACCATTGACCGCATGTACATCTCCGTTGTCTGTCTTGAAGGTGGTGTGCAGATCCTGTACCTCTAAAATATACTTATAATTCTCCATCACATACACTCCTTATCTTGACAGCTTCGGATCAAACGCATCGCGCAGTCCGTCTCCCAGCAGGTTCAATGCCAGAACGATCAGACAGATCGTAAGTGCTGGGAACAAAAGACGCTCCGGGTAGGTCTGCAATCCGCTTCTTGCCTCGTTTGCAAGGGAACCGAGGGAAGGCATCGGAACAGAAACGCCAAGTCCAACGAAAGAAAGGTAGCTCTCTGTAAAAATAGCGGAAGGAATCTGCAGCGCTGTCGTGATGATGATGACAGACAGGCAGTTCGGCAAAATATGACGGCGGATGATCCGCGGTGTTGATGTACCGATGCACTGTGCCGCAAGAACATACTCGTTCTGTTTGATCGTAAGGATCTGTCCACGGATCAGTCGTGCCATTCCAACCCAGTATAACAATCCAAATACAATGAAAAGTGCGATCATGTTGACACCGAGCTTGGCAAGGAATGTACCCTCGATGACCGGTGACAAGGTCTCACGAAGCACTACGGATAACAAAATGATCAGAAGCATATCCGGGAGTGAATAGATGATGTCGACGATTCGCATCATGATCATATCCACTTTACCGCCAAGGTAGCCGGAAATGGAGCCGTAAAGCATACCGATGATTACGACAAGGAGCGATGCAAACACACCGACACCAAGGGAAACACGTGCACCGTATACAACACGGATGAAATAATCTCTTCCTAATGAATCCGTACCGAAAATGTGTGGAAATACATCCTGCCCCGCTTTGATCTGTGCCTGCTCTGCGGCACTGTACTCAAACGGTCCGAGGTTACTTGAGCCCTTTACAATCTGTGCGTAATCATACGGTACGATCATCGGTGCTATAATAATAGTAAGAATGATCAAAACCAAAATAACAATGGAAGCCATCGCAAGCGGATTCTTGCGCAGACGTCTCATACCATCTTTAAAGAAAGTTGTGGATTCGCCCATGACATCCTGCTGTCTTTTTTCTTCGTCGGTTGCCTTTTCAAAGTTCTTTTCAGAGAATTTGCTTAAATCAATCTGAGTTGAGAAAGGCGCTCTCTTTAATGTATCTTTCATTTTCTCTCCTCCTAATCAAGCTTAATTCTTGGATCTACAAATTTGTAAACAATGTCCGTGATCAGATTGGCGATAACCATGACCACTGCAAGGAAGATCGTGGTTGCCATGATCAGTGTGTAATCACGGTCGTTGATCGCACTTACGAACTTTGCTCCAAGACCGCCGATGTTAAAGATGCTCTCAACAACCATGGAACCGGTCAGGATACCGGCGATCATCGGTCCTACATAGGTGATGACTGGGATCAGTGCGTTCCGAAGTCCGTGTACAAAAATCACTTTCAGCTGTGAGACACCCTTTGCCTTTGCCGTGCGGATGTAATCCTGTCCGAGCGCATCAAGCATGGAGGTCTTTGTCAGACGGGTTATGTACGCCATCGGTGACATGGAAAGCGCAACCACCGGAAGGGCAAACATGTTCTCTCCTGCAGAGAACGCGGAAACAATACCAAGCTTCATGCAGAAGAAATACAAAAGCAGTGTCGCCACAACGAAAGATGGCATCGCGGTGATAAGTGTAATAAAGAACACGATTAGACGATCCGGCCATTTATTACGCATCAGCGCTGCCGTTGATCCTAAGATGATTCCAAGGATGATTGCAAGGATCGCTGCTGCAAGACCAAGCTTTGCAGAGATCGGGAAGCTTGCCGCAAAGATTGCTGCAATGTCACGTCCGCTCTTTAAGCTGACACCGAAGTCACCCTTTAAAAGGTTCTTCATGTACATTACATACTGTGTCGTAACCGGCTTGTCGAGGTTATACCGGGCTTCAAGTGCCGCGATAACCGCCGGGCTGGATGCCTTCTCCTTATTAAATGGGCCACCCGGTATCGCATTCATCGCAAAAAACGTAATGACGCTGATGATGAACACGGTAAGGATTGCCAGTAAAATTCGTTTTACAATGTACTTACTCATCTGTTTACCCCTTTGAATTATCACTGTGTTAAAGTGTTGAAAAATGAAAAAAAGGGAGCCTGTTCAGCACCCCATCGTACTTTCAAATTTCACATACACTTTACTTTAATAATATAACATACTATCATAAAAACATTTTTTGTCAATATTGATTTCAAAAATTAACAATAAATAATCTATACAAAAAAAAATAAATTTGCTACAATATTTGCCGTATAAAAAGGGGGCTTATGCATGCTTACTTACGATGAAGTCTTAAACTTGAATTACTATAAAAAAACAACCTACACCGGATGGATGGAGGGCATGCGCTTTCTGATCAAACGTGAACAGCCGAAGGTGGTCGATCCCGACACGCAGGAGGAAAAGGACGGCGATCCGGTCTTTCATGTATGGATCTGGTCCGGTCCCTACATCTACGATCTGACTCCCGCCGAGAAAAAGCTCACGGCACACTTTCCGTTTTCCGAGGAGGGCAAGCGCCAGGCGGTCGACTGGATCAACGAGCAGTTTACGCTCCACAAAAACGAATGGCCGAAGCAGAAGATTGAAGTGTAATGTACTTTTAGTAGAATTGTGGAAAAACTAATAAAAAAGGCCGCACATGAATATCCATGTGCGACCTTTTTTTCGTGGGCTTAAGTGGACTCGAACCACCGACCTCACGCTTATCAGGCGTGCGCTCTAA
>CAVDTR010000008.1:0-83035 GCA_963612015.1 Lachnospiraceae bacterium
AGCCGCATCAATTATCATAGAAGATCTGAATTTACAGAAAAAATTTCACACCGTCTATCCGTGAAGCACTGAACGGAACCCCTGATATCATTTTCAACTAACGGGGTTCTGAACAGTTACTCTGCTTTTTTATATTTATTATTGTTCTAATGAAAAATTTTCTTTTCTATGCCCCCTCCCTTTTATAAAAACATATGATTTTTGCCCATCGAATCCGCAATGCCCCCAACCACATAAGAGTAACTATCCTCTCCAATTAGTCATGTCTAAAACTCAGGAATCAAAAAAATATTATTGAAATCATGTTATATTCAGACTAATTTTATCATCACTTTCTATATAAATCCATAACAAAACTGGCATATTTTAAAAAATTATGACTTTTTTAGTCAAATAAATAAAATGTGCCAGTTTTTTCATGATCTTATTCAATTCTTACTCGTATCATTGTAACTGTAAACAAGAAGTTCCCGCTGTCCGGTTTCCGCACGCGCAAAAAAGCGCGGGAGCAAAGCCCCCTGCAAAGAGTATCCTGACTGATGCCATTTCGTTCTCTTGTATCTTTGATTACACTTCCTATGATTGCATTTGCATTCATTCCTATAATCCCGCTAACATATCCACCATTTCCGCAAAGGTTCCCTGCTTTCCGTCCCACGGATGCTCCGGGTGATCGATCCGGCAGTCTGTTACCAGATAGCAGTCCAGTCCGGCTAACGATCCCGCGTACATATCCTCGCCCTCATCATTTCCGATCAGAAGGCATTCCTGCGGCTTGATGTCCATGCGTTCACAGATTGATAGAAAATACGATGGGTTGGGCTTGCAGTAGCAGTCGGATTCATAGCTTGTAACAAGGTCAAAATCCTCCGGGCAAAGCCCTACCCAGCCCATTCTCGTCTTTTGTCCCACAAGCGGAAAAAGAGGATTGGTTGCGAGCACCACCTTATCTGCCTTTTCGTGTGCGATGCGGACTGCTTCGACTGCAAGCGGATTTTCCCCTGTATATGCCTTTGCCGTTTCAAACTCATTCCCGTAAAAATCGATGCAGTCCGGATTGACCTGCTCCATCTTAAGCCCGGTCGTCTGCTCAAACACACGCCAGAATGCAGTCTCATTCGAGCAAGTTCCGTCATTTTTTACCATCGCCTTTGTGCCGGTCCATACCGCCTGAACCAGCGTCTCCGGCTCGATGCCGTACTTTGCGAGCTTCGCGGAAAGTCCCTTAAAATATCCCTTGGTAAAGGCTTCCATATCCATCGGAAGCAGGGTTCCATCCATATCGAATAAGATTGCTTTGTATTTCATGTAGTCTCTTTCCTTTCTTTTCCCCTCTGTGGGCGTTCTGTAAGACTATGCTTCTGCAATTTTCTGAAACAGCTTCTCACGGAGATCGCGCACATATTCCATTGCCTGATCTACCGGAACGGTCACATCTACGGACTTATCGCGTGTCTTGACCTCAACCACATTGTCCTTTAGGTTTCTCGGGCTTACAACGATGCGGATCGGAGCACCGATCAGGTCTGCATCGGAGAACATTGCGCCCGGGCGGACACCCTCGCGGTCGTCATAGATCACATCGGCACCGGAAGCTAACATCTTTGCATACAAATCATCCGCTACCTTCTTGGTCTCCTCATCATCCACACGCAGGCAGCAGATCTCGATCTCCCACGGTGCGATTGAGATCGGCCAGATCGGACCGTACTCATCATGGTGTGCCTCGCAGATGGATGCTGCAAGCCTGCCGACACCGATTCCGTAGCAGCCCATGATCGGATACTGCTGCTTGCCGTTCTCATCCACATAGGTCATATTCATGCTCTTTGTGTACTTGGTTCCAAGCTGGAAGATATTTCCGACCTCGATACCACGCTTGATGGTAATAGTCTTTTTGCCGCAGCATGGGCAGACATTTCCCTCTTTTACCTTTGTGATGTCAACGTACTCTACATTTCCCAGTTCGCGCTCAAGGTTCAGTCCGGTATGGTGGTAGCCTTCCTTGTTTGCGCCTGCTACAAGGTTTCCGATATTCTTAAGTGTCACATCGATGTAATATTCCACTTCCTTAGAAAGCCCGAACGGTCCGATATATCCTGCAACGAGCGGATCATTCTCTGTGATGTCCGCCGCATGGATATCCTCGCCTACTAGATTGCGGAGCTTTGTCTCATTGACCTCATAATCGCCGCGGACAAATGCTACCACGAACTTGTCATCAGAGTTCTTCTGGTATACAACAGCCTTGCAGGAGTTCTTGACATCGCTCTTTAAGAAATCGCAGACAGCCTCGATTGTCTTGCAGTGTGGAGTCTCCACGCAAGAAAGCTCTGCGGTCGCCTCGTTATTTTCATTTACCATGTGGTTTGCTGCTGCTTCCATGTTCGCGCGGTAGTCGCAGGATTCGCAGATGACGATGCTGTCCTCTCCGACTGGAGTAAGAAGCATGTACTCATGGGACAGATTTCCACCCATCATACCGGAATCGGATGCAACCGTGATAACCTCCGGTGCTCCTGCACGGCGGAAAATACGATTGTATGCGTCATAGCATACCTTGTAATAAGCCTCCAGATCCTCCTGTGAGGTGTGGAAGGAATATGCGTCCTTCATGGTGAACTCCCTTACACGGATCATTCCTGCACGCGGTCTTGCCTCGTCACGGAACTTGCGCTGGAGCTGATAGATCATAAACGGATACTTGGTGTAGCTCTGTGCATAGTCGCGCACAAGCTGTACTGCTGCCTCCTCATGCGTCATTCCAAGTACCATGCGCGCCTTATTGCGGTCGGTAAAACGCAGAAGTTCGCTTCCTACGGATTCATATCTGCCGGACTCATCCCACAGATCTGCCGGAAGTACGACCGGGAACAGCACTTCCTGTCCATCGATCGCATCCATCTCCTGACGGATGATCTCCTCGATCTTTCTGGTTACCCTTCTCATAGTCGGGAACTCGGAAAAGATACCGTTGCTGACATACTTGATATAGCCGCCTCTTACCATAAGTGCATGGCTGTCGATCACGCAGTCTGCCGGTCTCTCCTTGAATCTTGATCCTACTAAATTTGCTACTTTCATGATTTTTCTCCTCCAAAGATAATAATAAAAAAGCCCCAAGCCAAACAAATGACTTAGGGCGAATACAAACGTATCCGTGTTACCACCTAAATTCAGGCTGTTCTTACAGCTCTGCACTCTGCACAGCACGTAGCTACGGCTGCCTGTCCATGATAACGGGGACCTCCGGTACAGGTTCATCCCTGCACTGCTCACAGGCCGGTTCGACATACCTTCTGCCGGAAACTCGCACCAGACGTTTCCTCTCTGTGGACTCCGCTATGCCTACTATTCTGCTCATCGCATGTAAGGACATTTTTTCATAAGAACGGCAAAATGTCAAGATGGAAATTCCGATAAGCTTCCCGATCCGGTTCTAAAAAGCGCTTGTCAAATCAGCACATCCTTCTGCTTTTTCTTGTTCTCGCGCAAGAATATGGTCAGCTTGTTGTTGCTGTCACAGGTTGCGAGCAGAATATCCTCGATCTGCTTTGCCCCCTGCGCTTTGATCTGGTTGTGGAGCCATTTTTCATCGTTGCCCGTGTGGCGCAGATTCTCACTCAGGACTCTGCCGTCAAGAATAACATTCGCCACCAGAAAATCCTGCTGTGGCATCAGGTTGATATCTGCCGGTGTCAGCGGGCGCTCGGTTGACTTTGGCAGGAAGCTGATCTTACCGTTTCCTTCAAGCACCGCCGTCTCAATCTTCGACACATCAAAATATCCGTTCACACGGCACTGCTCAAGGAACTCCGACACATCGATCTTGGCACACTTTAGATTTTCCCGGTAAAGCTCTCCGTTGCTAAGCAGTACGAGCGGCTTGCCCTCGACCACCCTGCGGAACCGTATGGAAGCCGAACAGCCGTAGGCGAGCGCGATCGAGACGACCGCATAGACGATCATCGCCACAAGCGGCTGCGTGAAGTTCTCGTCCAGCGAGGTCGACATCTCCGCCGCAATCGATCCGATGGTAATTCCTATAATATAGTCAAACATGCTCATCTGTGACATCTGCCGATACCCCATCAGCTTCGTCAAAATAAAAATGACAATCAGCGAGCCGAGGGAAAGGGCTATTACATATAATATCTCCGACATAGTTGCTCCTTCATCGTTTTATATGTAGTATAGCCGCTTCCGTTTTATTTATCCCCGGCGCTGACTGCCATATTATCATTTGTCTGTACCGCTATATGCCACCGCATGTTCCGGCTTTACTTCATTCCCATACTGTTGTTTAAAAGCAGCGTACTGTACAAAAACAGCACATCCGCATCGGAAAAATCGACAAGCTCTCCAAGCGCTTTGCTCTGCACATAGCGGATATCGATCATCACGATCTGCCGATACCCCGACACCAATAGCGGCGCAAGACTGCTCGCATAGGAGTCCCGGAAAATGATCAGCCGCTTATCGCTCGTCGCATTCGGATTGTCGATGGAGAGCAGTGCGACCGTCCCTGACAGGAAAAGATCATACGCCGAGCCCTCTTCTGCCTTTTCGACATCATATATGGCGAGCGGCTTTCCCTCACCGATGTCCGTCACCGTACAGTTTTCCAGCAGATCACTGGCCAGATAGTAGATCGTATCCGGACTGACGCGATTCTCGCCGTCCTCATAATAAGCACCGTAAAACGGTTCGTCCAGCTTCGTCAGCCTGTACTCGTCATTTAAGGCTGCACCCATCTGTGCTGCAAGAAAATCCGCAACATCCGTGATATCCTCCTGCCGCCAGTGGGAATCCGTAACGTAATAATCCGAGAGCGTCAGAAGCTGTGAGATATCAAGATACGTCATATAAGGATTTGCCTCTGTGTAAGCGCGGACAAGAGCCTCGTAGTCCAAGGCTCTCTCCTGCCTGTCGTCCGTCAGATAGTAATTCTTATCCGGGATGACCGCCAGATATGGCGTGATCTGTTCCGGCTTAAGGTAACTCTCATAGATCTCGTCAAACAGCCGCGAGGCATGTGCGACCATCTTGTCATTTAGCGGAGCTTCCATTCTGGTAAGGTGTCCCTGTGCCAAATAGAGCTCTCCCTCCTTTACCTTCCTGTGCGTGCCTGCATAAAACATCCCTGCGCCCATCGCACAGACTGCCAGTATTTCGATCACGATAGCCGGCAGCCACCGTTTTCTGCCACCTGCCCGTCCCATAAACCGCAATTAGTCCTCAAGTGAGAGCGGACACATCACAAAGAATACCTTGTTGCCGATATTCTCGATGACGGTCTCATCTGCTTCCGTGCAGACATTCCAGCGCGGATTAGCGTTGTCGGAAAGCATCTGCTTGAAGGAATCCACGTCAGTATCATCCCCAAGGGTAAAGATATATCCGACAAACGGGATCGATCCGATGATCGGGGCAAACATGGTTCCATCCTCAAATCCGGTGATCTCCTCGTTGCCAAAGCCGGTCAGAAGTCCCGGCTCAACAGCCATCGTATCTCCGGAAAACAGGATTATATCGCTGCCGATCAGCTCACTTGCGATATCTGCGGATGCAGCATCCGGGTTCTCGGATACGATATTTACAAACATGTTGTACAGGGACTGTCCAAGGGAAACCTGATCCTCACCTGTGGCTGAATCCTCCTCTGCCGGAGTGTCCACACCGGTATCCTCCGTGTTATTCTCGGTCGGTGTCACCTCTGTATCTGCAACGTTCTCGGTCTCTGTGTTGTTGTCTGCTGCGTCATTTGTTCCACATGCAACAAGGGAAAGACACATTCCTGCGGTAAGCATTGCTGCTATAAGTTTCTTTTTCATGGTAAAATCTCCTTTTGCTGATGTTTTGTTATCCATATCTTATCCATTATTTCAAAAAAAATCCTCTGGCGTATGCCAGAGGATAAAAAGCTTTATTCGGTCGCTTCGTCCGGCTTCTCAACAGCAGAAATTGCTGCCTTCTGCATTGGGATACGACAGTTCTTGTTGCTTCCGAACTCTACAATAACCATATCATCATCCAGATCGATGACAGTTCCGTAAAATCCGCTTGTCGTAAGAACGGTATCTCCAACTGCAAGTTCACTGAGCATGAGGTCTTTCTTCTTCTGTTCCTTCTTCTGTGGACGTATCATGATAAAATACATGAACACAAATAAGATTACCAGCCAGATAATCATGGAAATCATGCTGGCACCGGTTCCGACTGAAGCATCAGACGATAATAATAATGAGTCCATCCGTTTTTCCTCCTAATTAAAATACTATTGCTATTGTACACAACTTAAGAAGCAAGGGCAAGCCTTAATTTCTTAAGAGTTCATAAACTTATGACATCTGTCCCATTCCGTAGAGCTTTTCCTGCTTGTAGGAAGCGAACCGTCCCTCATCGATTGCGTCCCGGATCTCCTCCATCATCGTATTGTAGAAGTAGAGGTTGTGCAGCACGCAAAGGCGCATGCCAAGCATCTCCTTCGCCTTTAACAGATGGCGGATATATGCGCGGCTGTAATGCCTGCACGCTGGGCACTGGCACCCTTCCTCGATCGGCTTCATATCCTTTTCGTACTTTTGGTTGAACAGGTTTAACTTGCCCTGGTTGGTGTATACATGACCGTGGCGTCCGTTTCTGCTCGGATATACGCAGTCAAAGAAATCCACGCCACGCTCAACACCCTCTAAGATATTTGCCGGAGTTCCGACACCCATCAGGTAGGTCGGCTTTTTCAGCGGAAGATACGGTACTGTCTCATCTAAGATGTGGTACATCTGCTCATGTGTCTCGCCGACGGCAAGACCTCCGACGGCATATCCGTCGAGTTCCATCTCCGAGATCCGCTTTGCATGATCGATTCGGATATCCTCGTAGATCGCACCCTGATTGATACCAAACAGAAGCTGCTCCTTGTTGATGGTATCCTCCAGACCGTTTAATCGCTTCATCTCATCCTTGCAGCGCTGCAGCCAGCGTGTTGTCCGGTTCACAGAATCGGTCACATATTTGCGGTCTGCCACACTTGACGGACACTCATCGAATGCCATCGCGATCGTCGAGCCGAGGTTCGACTGGATCTGCATACTCTCCTCCGGTCCCATAAAGATTTTTGCGCCATCGATATGGGAGTTAAAGTATACCCCCTCCTCCTTGATCTTGCGCAGTCCCGCGAGGGAGAACACCTGAAATCCACCGGAATCGGTAAGGATCGGGCGATCCCATACCATGAACTTGTGAAGTCCGCCGACCTCCTTGATCAGCTTGTCACCGGTGCGCACATGCAGGTGGTAGGTGTTTGACAGTTCCACCTGACATTTGATCTCTTTCAAATCCTGTGTCGATACAGCGCCCTTGATCGCGCCGACCGTACCAACATTCATAAATACAGGCGTCTGGATGTCGCCATGCACCGTGTGGAAAACACCGCGCTTGGCACGCCCTTCCTGCTTTAACAATTCATATGTTGCCATAGATTACTCCATTTTCTTATCATAAAAATCAACAATTCTGTCCACTCTTGCGGTCATGTTGGACAACAGCAGATCTAAGATCGTGATTGCCACCATTGCCTCCACAACAACGACCGCTCTCGGAACGATAATCGGATCATGCCTTCCCTTGATACTGATAGAAAGCTCCTCGCCATCCTTATTGACCGTCTGCTGCGTTGCCGCGATGGACGGGGTAGGTTTAAATGCCGCGCGGAATACTAACGGCGTTCCGTCGCTCATTCCGCCGAGCGTACCTCCCGCATGGTTTGTCCGCTTTCCAATCTTTCCATTCTCCTCCACATAAAAGGCATCGTTATTGCTAAGTCCCGTGCTCTTTGCCACTGCAAAACCGTCGCCGATCTCAAAGCCCTTCACAGCGCCGATGGAGACGATCGCCTTGGCGAGATTGGCATCTAACTTATCAAAAACCGGATCGCCGATTCCGACCGGAAGCCCGGCCACCACGCACTCTACGACACCTCCCACAGAGTTGTGCTCCTTTAAGCAACTCTCCAGATAGTATTCTGCCTCCTCCGCCGCCGTCTGATCCGGCATATACAGGGCATTTTCCGTTATAGCCGCTATATCAAAGCGCTCCATATTGATCTCGACCGGTCCGATCGACTTGGTGTAGGTCGTGATCTCGATGTGCATCTCCTTTAAAAGCTTCGCTGCAATCGCGCCTGCTGCCACACGCCCGATCGTCTCTCTGCCGGAGGTTCTGCCACCGCCTCTGTAATCGCGGAAGCCGTATTTTTCATCCATACAATAATCCGCATGTCCCGGACGAT
Source organism: Lachnospiraceae bacterium (assembly GCA_963612015.1). Taxonomy (GTDB): domain Bacteria; phylum Bacillota; class Clostridia; order Lachnospirales; family Lachnospiraceae; genus Roseburia. Next base: position 8,291 of record CAVDTR010000008.1, read on the forward strand.
AGTAGGAAGCGATCTCGCTGTAATCCTTGGACTGTTGGTTCGTATTCCACACGACCATAGAGATCGGTGTTCCGGTTGTCTTTCCCTCAAACACGCCAGAAAGAATCTCCACCGCGTCTGCCTCCTTGCGCGGAGTCGTATACTTCGACTGTCCCGGCTTTCTGCGGTCGAGATAGCTCTGAATATCCGCCTCACACAGCGGCAGTCCCGCCGGACATCCGTCCACAACGACACCGATGCCTCTTCCGTGGGACTCTCCCCAGGTTGTTATGCGAAAAATATTGCCCAGTGATGAACCTGCCATGCTTACATAGCCTCCATAATCTCGTTTGCAACATAGACACCGCTTGCGGATGCGTGGGAAAGGGAATGGGTTACGCCACTTCCGTCTCCAATCACATACAAGCCCGGATGTCTGGTCTCCAGATGCTCATCCAGCTTGACTTCCATGTTGTAGAACTTGACCTCCACTCCATAGAGAAGTGTGTCGTCATTCGCAGTACCCGGTGCGATTTTATCGAGTGCATAGATCATCTCGATGATTCCATCCATGATACGCTTTGGAAGAACAAGGCTTAAATCTCCCGGTGTCGCCGCCAGTGTCGGGCGGACAGTTCCCTCCTCGATACGCTTTGCGGTACTTCTTCTACCACGCTCAAGATCTCCGAAACGCTGGACGATAACACCTCCGCCAAGCATGTTGGAAAGTCTTGCGATACTCTCACCGTATCCGTTACTGTCCTTAAACGGCTCTGAGAAATGCTTTGCGACCAGAAGCGCAAAGTTGGTATTCTCGGTTCTCTTCTTCGGATCCTCGAAGCTGTGTCCGTTTACGGTCACGATTCCGTTTGTATTCTCATTTACGACACTTCCGTATGGGTTCATACAGAAGGTACGCACACGATCCTCGAATTTTTCCGTGCGGTATACGATCTTGCTCTCATAGAGCTGGTCGGTTAGATGTGCAAAGATGACTGCCGGAAGCTCCACGCGCACACCGATGTCTACACGATTGGAGCTGGTCGGGATCTCAAGGTCGTTGCAGACCGTCTCCATCCACTTGCTTCCGCTTCTTCCGACGGAAATGATGCACTTCTTGGCATCGATGCTTCCGTCCTTGTAGATCAGATGATATCCGCCATCGATAAGCTCGATCTTCTCCACCGGTGTGTGGAAGTAGAAATCTACCTTATCCTTCAGCTCATTGTATAAGTTCTCCAAAACAACATAATTGATATCCGTGCCGAGGTGGCGCACAGATGCCTCCAAAAGTGTCAGCTTATTCTGCATACAGATCTTCTTGAACTCGCTCCCGGCGGTTGAGAACATTCTTGTCTCACTTCCGCCGTGCTTGACATTGATGTCATCCACATACTTCATAAGCTCAATGGCTTTTTCCTTGCCGATATACTCATACAAGGTTCCACCAAAATCGTTTGTGATATTGTATTTGCCGTCGGAGAATGCTCCCGCACCTCCGAATCCGTTCATGATCGCGCAGGTCGGACATTTGATACAGTTCTTTACCTTGTCACCGTCGATCGGGCAATGTCTCTTGTCCAGTGAATAGCCCGCCTCAAATACAGCGACCTTAAGATCCGGTCTCTTCAATGCAAATTCATATGCCGAGAAAATTCCTCCCGGTCCCGCACCGATTATTGCTACGTCATAGTTCATCTATAAATCCTCTCCGTTTCTTTCCGTTATCTCTCTTTTATTCTATTTCACTCCACGCCCCGCAAGCACCTGCTATCGTTCCTCTCTGAAGTACGACAGTCCAAGTGAAGCCGGTGGCTGGTTCTCTCTCTTGTTGCGCATACTTGTGAACACAAGTACGAACATAGTTACCAGATATGGAATCATCTTATAGATTTCCTTGTATTCCATGTGATCCATACCGGTCGGAAGATACAAATACAGGATGTAAAGTCCTCCAAACAAGATGGAGGAAAGTATTCCGATATTCGGTCTCCAGATACAGAAGATTACAAGTGCAATCGCAAGCCACCCTCTGTCACCGAATGCATCATTTGACCATACACCACATGCGTAATCCATAACGTAGTATAAACCACCGAGTCCGGCGATCATGCAGCCTGCGCAGGTTGCGATATACTTGTACCGTGTTACGTTGATTCCTGCCGCGTCCGCGGTTGCCGGATTCTCTCCGACGGCACGCAGATGAAGTCCGATTCTTGTGGATTTTAGGATATATCCACATATGAGCGCGATTACGATCGCAAGGTATGCCAGAAATCCATACGATAAGAAGATCTTGCCAAACCATCCTGTCTTATCCGCAAACGGAAGCGACTTAGAAAAATAGGAGCTCGTTGCAGATAATGCGATGGATGGCACATCCGCATCGACAAGCTTGATTAAAGAACCGCCAAAAAAGTTGCCGACTCCGATTCCAAATGTTGTCATTGCAAGACCTGTCACATTCTGGTTTGCCCGGAGGGAAACCGTAAGGAAACAATAAATCAGTCCCATGATAAAGGAACCTAAAAGGGAGCAGATCATCGGGATCATAATTGCAAGGAATGCATTCATATTGGCAGCTCCGCCCGCTGACTGCTCATAGAAAAAGGAACCAATAACACCACTGATAGCTCCAACATACATAACACCCGGAATACCAAGATTTAAATTGCCGGATTTTTCAGTCAGTATCTCTCCCGTACTTCCGAACAGAAGCGGGATTCCCTGCCCTACTGCTCTTGGAATAAAAGCAACCAGATCAAACATTATGCTTCCTCCTTTCTCTGTGTCTTTTTACGAAAGCTAATCTTATAGGTGATAAAAAATTCAGAACCGATAATAAAGAACAAAATGATTCCTGTCAGAATATCTGCAAAGGACTGGTTCAGTCCGAATACCGTTGAAATCTCACTCGCTCCACGATCCATAAATACGATCAGAAAGCTGGTAAAGATCATTGTAACCGGATGGAACTTGGCAAGCCATGAAACCATAACGGCGGTAAAGCCCTGTCCGTCCACAATCGTTGTAGTTACGGTATGGTTAATCGCACCAACCAGAAGCAATCCTGCGATTCCGCAGAGTGCGCCAGATAAAACCATGGTTCGTATAATAACCTTTTCAACCTTGATGCCAACATAACGCGCAGTGCGCTCGCTCTCTCCTACAACCGAGATCTCATATCCATGCTTACTGTATTTCAGATAAATATGCATAAACAAAGTTATCGCAAGCGCTACAATGATTGCCAGCAGATAGCGGTTTCCAATCTCCGGAAGCCATCCTGTGTTGCTGTTCTGGTTGATGATACCAATCTTTCCAGATCCCTTCGGCACCTCCCATACAACCGTAAAAAATGCAACCAACTGCATTGCGATATAATTCATCATAAGTGTGGATAGTGTCTCATTCGTATTCCACAATGTCTTAAAGAGCGCCGGTATAAAGCCCCACAATGCGCCTGCCGCCATACTTGCTGCAATCATGCAGAGGATAACAGCAGCATTCGGCAGCCTGCCCTCCAGACAGATCATACATGCTGCAGATGCAAGTCCGCCGATAAGTACCTGCCCCTCTCCTCCGATGTTCCAGAACCGCATCCGAAACGCCGGGGTAAGTGCCAGTGATATAATCAAAAGGATTGCAAGATTCTGGAATGTGATCCAGATCTTTCTCGCGGAACCAAAGGCACCCGATACCATAGTCGCATACACGCTAATCGGATTGTCTCCGGTCAGGATGGTCGTGATCAACGCACATACAATAAGTGCAACAATGATTCCAATCGCGCGCACCTTCCATGCCATTGCATTCGATACATCCCCTCGTTTTACAATATGAAACAAGGGTTCTTTTTTCTTTTCGTTCATTCGTTTGCTCCCCCTACCTTAGTCATCATCAGACCAACTTCATTCTTATCAGCACTGCGACCGTCAACGATTCCGCTGACCTGTCCGTCACAGAGGACTAATATGCGGTCAGACAGCTCTAAGAGGACATCCAGATCCTCCCCTACATAGATAACTGCAACTCCCGCCTGCTTCTGCCGGTTGATCAGATCATAGATCGTATAGGAAGAATTGATGTCAAGTCCACGCACTGCATACGCGGTAAGCAGTACGGTAGGTGCAGCTGCGATCTCACGCCCGACAAGTACCTTCTGTACATTACCACCGGACAGCTTACGCACCTGTGTATCAATGCTTGGGGTTGCAACCTCCAGCTCGTCAACGACCTCCTTGGCAAGCTTCTGCGGTGCCTTGCGGTCGGTAAACGCCGAATGTCCCTGACGGAATGAACGAAGCATCATGTTGTCGGCAATATCCATGCTGCCGACCAGTCCCATGCCAAGACGATCCTCCGGCACAAAGGATAACACAACGCCGAGCTCTGCGATCTTAAGCGGATCTGTCCCTAAGATCTCCTCTCTGCTTCCGTCATCTGAAATATAAGAAATGCTTCCGCTCTCCGCAGGCTGAAGTCCTGCGATCGCCTCAAGCAGCTCCTTCTGACCACAGCCGGAAATACCCGCAATACCAAGGATCTCCCCGGAATTTGCCGTGAAGCTGACATCCTTTAGCTTTAGGTTGCCCTCCGGTCCGCGGACATTTAAGCCCTTTACTTCGATCCTTGCCTTTGGATTTACCGGCTCCGGGCGCTCGATATTCAGGCTTACCGTGTGTCCGACCATCTGATTGGTCATCTCTGCCGCATTTGTCTCGGAGGTCTTCATCTCGCCAACGTATGTGCCTTTTCTAAGGATTGCTACGCGGTCGGACAATTCCTCCACCTCATGCATCTTGTGTGTGATGATGATGATGGATTTGCCATCATCGCGCATGGCACGAAGCACCTTAAAGAGCTTTTCGGTCTCCTGTGGAGTCAGTACGGCGGTCGGCTCGTCAAGAATCAGGATATTTGCCCCGCGGTAAAGCACCTTGATGATTTCTACTGTCTGCTTCTCAGAGACTGTCATATCGTAGATCTTTGCGGATGGATCAATGTTAAATCCATATTTGTCGCAAATCTCCTGTACCTTTTTCTCTGCCTCTTTCAGTTTGAGTCTGCCCTTTAATCCCAAGATGATATTCTCGGTTGCGGTCAGCACATCCACCAGCTTAAAGTGCTGATGCACCATGCCGATTCCAAGTGCGAATGCATCCTTCGGTGAGCGGATCAGTTCTTCCTTTCCGTTGATAAAAATCTGTCCCTCATCTGGGTAATAGATTCCGGAAAGCATGTTCATAAGTGTTGTTTTTCCGCTTCCGTTCTCTCCGAGCAGAGCTAAGATTTCCCTCTTATAAATATCCAGGGAAACCTTGTCATTTGCCACAACCGATCCGAAGGTCTTTGTGACATTTCTCATAGATACCGCTGCTGTCTTTGCCTCCACTGTGTTTTCCTCCATTATGTTATGATATCTGGCAACTTTTGCCGCATAGGAAATCCCATCCCATTTCCTATACAGCAAGATAGGGCGACTATCTCCGGCCGCCCTAACTATGCTCTCTAACTTAATTTATAACAATTAGAATTTGGTGTCAAGAAGTGTGATACCATCAATTTCAACATTGAAGAACGGAGCAGAACGCAGTCCGTCGCCAGACTCATTGAAGTATCCGTCAACAATCGCCTCATGATCTCCTTCATAGGCTGCATCCGTATCAACATCTGCCATGTAGCTGGTAAGCTGCTCACCACCTACTGTAAATGTAGAGGTATCAAATACATGAAGGGTTCCTGCCTCAAGCTCTGCCTTTGCTGCATCGATTGCTTCCTGTGTTCCTTCTGCTGCTGCAGTTCCAAGATCAGTAAGAACTACGGAACCGGTAGCAAGTGTTCCGGTCCAGTCTGCTGCGATCTCAGTACCGTTTGTTACGCACTCGATGAGGTATTTGAAGTACGGAGCCCAGTCGATTCTGGAAGAAACAATAAAGGTATTCGGGCAAGCGCTTTCGGTGCTTCCGTTGTAAGAAACATCTGGAACACCTGCAGTCTCACATGCGGTAGGAGCACCCATGGAATCTGCATGCTGGCTGATCAATACACAACCATCGTTGATAAGTGTGTTTGCGCCTTCCTTCTCTGCAGTCTCATCGTACCATGAACCGGTAAATGTAACCTCCATTGTAGCACTCGGACATACTGAACGTGCACCCAGGAAGAAAGAGGTATATCCGGAAATAACTTCCGCATAAGTAAATGCACCAACATAACCAATCTTCGCCTGATCCTCAGTAATGGTGCCGTTTGCGATCATCTCATTTAACTTGTAGCCTGCAGCGATACCTGCAAGATAACGTCCCTCATAGATAGTAGCAAACGCATTGTGGAAATTGCTGAGGTTCTCAGTATGAGCCTTTGTTCCGGTTGCATGAGCAAACTGTACATCCGTATATTCCTTTGCAGCTTCAATCATATAATCCTCATGTCCAAAGCTGTCTGCGAATACAATATCACATCCGCTGTCTGCAAGCTCACAAGCTGCATCGTAGCATTCCTGTCCTTCCGGAATGTTTGTCTTGATCACATACTCAACTCCCATCTCCTCGCAAGCCTCTTTTGCAGCGTTGATGAAGTTTAAGTCGTAGGTAGAGTTCTCATCATGAAGGCAAATAAATCCCATCTTGATGTCACTCTTTGCGGTGGTCTCCGTACTGTTTCCAGTTTCAGTAGTTTCAGCAGTTCCATTATTTTCATCGCTGGTAGCTGTGGTATTGCCACATGCACCAAGTGTGAAAATCATGGCAAGGCTGAGCGCCAATGCACATAACTTTTTCATTTTTGTTCTCCTTTTTGAGTATTTTCTGTCGCACAACTGACATAAAAAAGAGTAGCAGACAATTTGTAAAAAAACAATAAAAAATATTTACAATATTTTAACCATTTCATAATTGGATTTGTGGAAAATAATTAAAGTTGCAGCCCATCCCCAAGGCATCCGCTCCTAAAGTCTGTGATACAGTTGTGCCACGGTCTGCCCCAGCACCGGATGACGATATCCCGGACATAGCTGCATTAACGGCTCAAGCACAAATGTGCGGTTGTGCATATCCACGTGCGGGATGATAAGATCCTCGCTCTCATACACCAGATCATCATAGAAAATAATATCCAGATCCAGCGTGCGCGGTCCCCAGTGGATCTCACGCTTGCGCCCAGCTGCTGCCTCCACCTCATGTAAAAAGGCAAGCAGTTCCTCCGGATCGTAAAGTGTCTCGATCCTCATGCAGCCATTTAAAAAGTCGTCCTGCTCCACCGGTCCATACGGTTTGGTGGTGATAAGCTGTGACATCTTAAGCTTTTTGATCTTCGGATTTTCTTTAAGCGTCTGAACCGCCTCCTCGATGATTGCCCTGCTGTCTCCCATATTGGAGCCGACCGCAAGGTATGCCGTATGCCAGCTTCTTACCATATTGACGGAGACATCCTCGAATGGCAGTCCGATCGGTGCATGCGGTTTGCGAAGGGTAAGCGCTACCCTTTCCAGTGCCGGATAGTGCAGCAAAAGAGCCTCACACAGATGCTCTCCCGCCGCCTCGATCAGATCAAAGCGCACCTCTTTAAAAACCGCGGTCATATATGCACATGCATCCGCATAGTTTAATGCCTGCTCCAGCTTGTCGGACGTTCCCGCCGGATGCATATCATAAAACAAACGGGCATTCACAAAAAAATCCTGCCCGTTTTTCTTTTCCTCCTCCAACACGCCGTGATGGGCGAATATCTTCAGTCCTGTAATCTCTATATAATCACTCATATCAGCTTCTCTTTCCATTCATAATTGCCTGCGTCATCCGGATTGCGCGCAGATTCTCCTTAACATCATGCACACGCACAAACGCGCAGCCCTGCAGCACACCGTACACGGAGGTTGCCACCGTTCCCTCCACGCGCTCGCTGCGGTCGGTATCCAGTGTCAGACCGATCACGGATTTTCTCGATGTGCCGAGCAGCACCGGGTATCCAAGCTCCTTTAGCCTTCCAACCTTCTGGATCGCCTCAAGATTGTTCTCGTAGGACTTTGCGAAGCCGACACCGGGATCTAGCATAATCTTGTCGTCCGCGATTCCTGCCTGTTTTGCAAGAGCGACTGTCTCCCGCAGATCCGATAGCAGATCCACCATGAAATTGTCATACACTCCATTCGTGCGGTTGTGCATCAGGCAGCATGCCGTCTTACTCTCCGCGATCACTCTCGCCATATCCGGGTCATACTTTAAGCCCCAGATGTCATTGACAAGATCCGCTCCCACATCTACTGCTGCCTGCGCCACACGGCTCTTGTAGGTATCAATGGAGATTGGGATATCAAACTGTGCACGGATCTGCTCGATGATCGGTGCTGTCCGCTCGATCTCCTCCTCATCGGAGATCTTTGTGTAGCCTGGTCTTGTCGATTCACCGCCGACATCGATGATGGCAGCGCCATCTTCGATCATCTGTTGCGTGTGAAAAAGCGCCGCATCCCTGTTGTTCCACTTGCCGCCATCCGAAAAGGAATCCGGTGTCACATTGAGGATTCCCATAACATATACCTGATGGTCTGTGTCAAATTGTTTTGTTCCGATCTGCATCTTACGTCCCCCAGTCCTGCTTCTTCTTATTTTACAAGCTGGAAAAACCGGTCAGCCAGCTCCTTCTGTTCAAACACGCCTCTTGCCGCAAATGTCACGGTCTTGCTTCCCGGCTTTTTAATACCTCGCATCGTCATGCACATGTGCTCCGCCTCGATCATGACGATCGCGCCCTTTGGATTTAAGTACTCCATGAGTGCATCCGCGATCTGTGAGGTCAGCTTCTCCTGGATCTGCGGGCGCTTTGCATATACCTCGACCGTTCTTGCCAACTTGCTGAGTCCAACCACCTTGCCATCCGGAATATATGCGACATGCGCCTTTCCGAAAAACGGCATAAAATGATGCTCACAGGTGGAGTAAAAGGTAATATCCTTCTCAATCACCATCTCGTCATTCTCTACATGAAACGTCTTGGAAAGCGGTTCCTCTGCGGTCTGATCCATGCCCGCAAATATCTCTTCGTACATGCGCGCGATCCGGTCGGGTGTCTCTAAAAGTCCTTCCCTTTTTGTATCCTCGCCGATCCCCTCAAGGATCAGCTTCACGCCTTCCATCACTTTTTCTTTATCTACCATAATCGTTTTCACCTCTTACAGCTCTTTCTGTTGCAGTCCTACGGCTTCTGCTGTACCGCTTTCTGATAAGCCTCCCTGCATTCCTTTAGATAGGACAGGGAACCGAACGCCAGCACCGGAAGTCCCAGCCTCTTTGCGTCCTCAAGGGCGGATGTCACTGCTTCCTCCACACTTTCGCGCGCACGCACCGATTCACAAAATGCCGCCGCCTCATCTGCAAGTGCCTCTGCTTTAAGTGCTCTTGGATTGTGCGGTGTGACGGTATACACCATCTTAGCGTGTGGCAGCATGATACGCAGCATCTTTTCATGCTCCTTATCCGCCAACACCCCTATTATATAGACAAGCTTTGTATTTGTAAAACAATTTTGTACCGTCTTTTCCAGACAGTATGCGGCATCCTCGTTGTGTGCGCCGTCCAGCACGAAAAGCGGATCTCGTCCGATCACCTCAAAACGCCCCTGCCATACGGTACGGGCGATACCGTCACAGATCAAGCGCTTGCGCTGCTCTGCGGAAATCTCCGTCTTTAACTGTTCCAGACAAAAAGCCGCCACCTCCGCAGACAGTGCGGCATTTCTTATCTGGTAGCTTCCCGCCATCGAGGTGGTAAGTGCAAATCTGCCGTATTTTTTAGAATCATACGTCATGTGCAGGCAGCCAGGCTTCTGGGACTCCAGAGAGATCTGTCCGTTTTCAAGCATTGTGACCGGAGCTTTATTTTCTCCTGCCGTCTGAAGTAATACCTGCGCTGCCGCTTCCTCCTGCGGCGCACAAAAGACCGGACAACTTTCCTTTATGATCCCCGCTTTTGCCCTTGCGATATCGTGAAGCGTGTTCCCCAGAAACTGTATGTGATCCATGCTGATCGTGGTGATCACAGAAGCAAACGGCTTTTCGATCACGTTCGTCGCATCGGTGATCCCGCCCATTCCGACCTCAAGCAACACCACATCCGGCTGCTTCATGGAAAAATAGACAAACGCTGCCGCCGTCTCCACCTCGAATACGGTCGGAGCCGGATAACCTTTAGATACCACAATGTCACAGGCAGACTTTACCTGTGACATTACATTTGCATATTCCTCTTTGGAGATATTTGCTCCGTCATACTGCCATACCTCAAGCGGATCAAACACCGCCGGAGAGCAGTATCTTCCTACATGAAGTCCCGCCTCTGCAAATGCAGCGGCAAGATATGCGCCGGTAGAACCTTTTCCGTTTGTTCCCGCGATATGGATGATCCGCAGTCCGTCCTGCACATCGTGCAGTTCTGCCATCAAACGCTTAATGCTTTCCAGTCCAAGCACACTTCCGGTTTTTGACACCTCCCGGACGTATGCACGCGCCTCTTCATAGTTCATCTTTCTTACCTCTTAACCCCTTTTGTATCACGGTTGCCGATGTGAAGCCGGTTCAAGGCGATCTCCTTGCCCTTGACCTCCACATTCTCATTGTCACCGTCCGGCAGATAGTAAATTGCAGACAGTTCATCCCCCGCATCTAACTTCATGCCGCGTACACCGACAGCTCCCTTCTTCTTCTCCGGGATCTGTCCGCAGTCGATCCTAAGGAACACATCCTTCTTCGAGCGCATGACGATCGTATCTCCTGCCTGCGCCTTTCCGATAAACAGCACCTCATCGCCATCAGTAAGCTTGGTTGCAGCCGTCGTCTTTTTGCCGACGATAAACTCGCTTCCATCCACCAGCTTTAACATCGCTGTCTTGGTTCCGAAGAGCAGCTTGCAGCCCTCCAGTGCTTCCATCGCACAGACATAGATGTAGTGCTCCGCCTTGCTGTCATAGTTACTTACATTGTCGATCGGCGTTCCCTTATCCTTTAACTTGCCAAACGGCAGATCCATCACCTTTACCCAGTGCATCTGTCCCTTGTCGGTAAAAATGCAGATACGTCCGATGTTGCGCACCGTAAATACATAACGGTTCTCCGCATCCGCCGTCTCGCGGTTTCTCTCGTACAAAGAGACATCGATGGTCTTGGCATAGCCGAAACGATCCATAAGGAATACAACGTCCTTCTCCTCGATCGCCTTCTCGACAACCACCGCCTCCGCAAGATTGTCGATCTGCGTCTTTCTCGGAACCGCGTACTCCTTTTTGAGATCCTTAAGCTCCTTGATGATTGCCTTCGCCATCGCAGAACGGCTCGAAAGCAGCTCGCTGTATCGCGCGATCTTCGCAAGCGTATCCTCATGTTCTTTCATCAGGGCATCGATCTCTAATCCGATCAGGCGGTACAGGCGCATCTCAAGGATTGCAGACGCCTGGCGCTCCGTAAAACGAAGCTGCTTTGCCATGCGCTCGGATTCCTTGGACTTGAATTTAATGTTATCTGTCTCACCCTTTGTCAGGCACGCCTTTGCATCTGCGATATTCTTGCTGCCGCGCAGAATCTCGATGATCAGATCGATGACGTTGCAGGCTTCGATAAGACCCTCCTGTATCTCCTTCTTATCAAGCTCTTTTGCAAGAAGCGTCTTGTATTTACGCGTTGCGATCTCATACTGGAAGTTCACATGGTGACGGATGATCTCGACGATTCCCAGCGTCTCCGGTCTGCCGTCTGCGACCGCAAGCATATTGACACCGAAAGTATCCTCCAGCTTTGTTTTCTTGTAAAGCAGATTCTTAAGTGCCTCCACATCTGCGCCCTTTTTCAGGTCGAGCACGATGCGGATTCCCTCCTTGGAGGACTGGTTCGTGATATCTACAATGTCACTCGTCTTTTTCGTCTCGACCAGAGAGTAGATGTCATTTAAGAACTTGCCGATGTTGGCACCGATCATCGTGTACGGAATCTCCGTGATGATCACACGTTCCTTGCCGCCCTTCTGCTGCTCCACCTCGATCTTGCCGCGCAGCTTGATCTTGCCCGTTCCAGTCCGGTAGATCTCGGTCAGCTCGTCCTTGTTGGCGACAATGCCTCCGGTCGGAAAGTCCGGTCCCGGAATATACTGCATCATCTCTTCCGTCGTGATGTCCGGGTTCTTCATGTATGCCACCACGCCGTCGATACACTCGGCAAGGTTGTGGGTCGGGATGCTGGTCACCATACCGACGCCGATACCCTCCGCTCCGTTGATCAGAAGGTTCGGTACCTTTACCGGAAGTACGACCGGCTCTTTTTCCGTCTCGTCATAGTTTGGCACGAAGTCGACCACGTCCTTGTCAAGATCCGCAAGGTATGCCTCCTGCGTGATCCGCTGCAGACGAGCCTCCGTGTATCGCATGGCAGCCGCTCCGTCTCCCTCGATGGAGCCGAAGTTACCGTGTCCGTCAACAAGCGGAAGTCCCTCTTTAAAATCCTGCGCCATGACGACCATCGCCCCATAGATGGAACTGTCGCCGTGCGGGTGGTATTTACCCATCGTATCACCGACGATACGCGCGCTCTTTTTATACGGCTTATCGTATTTTACACCCAGCTCATTCATATCATAGAGGATACGTCTTTGAACCGGCTTAAATCCGTCTCTGACATCCGGAAACGCTCTGGCGATGATAACGCTCATCGCGTAATCCATAAAGGATTTTTCCAAATGCTCCGAATATTCTGTTTGAATGATATTACTGCTTTCCATACAGTTCTCCTACATTTCCGTTCGTGTCTGCCATCCGACAGTATCGTTTCGCCCTACGCCTGATTGTCTACCTCTGCGTCCTGTGCATGCGCATAGATAAATTCCTTGCGCGGCAGGACATCATTTCCCATTAAAAGTGCTGTCATGTCGGAAGCCATCATGCTGTCCTCGATCTCGATGCGCTTTAGCATACGGGTCTCCGGGTTCAAGGTCGTCTCCCAGAGCTGATCTGCATCCATCTCTCCAAGACCTTTGTACCGCTGCAGTGTAAACTTCTGGTTGGCATGTGTCTTGCGGTATTTTTCAAGTGCCGCATCGTCATACAGATATTCTTCCTCTCCCTTTTGCGGTACGACCTTGTAAAGTGGCGGCATTGCCACATACACATGTCCCGCGTAGATCAGCTCCGGCATAAACCGGTAAAACAGTGTCAGCAGCAGCGTGGAAATATGCGCACCGTCCACATCGGCATCCGCCATGATAACGATCTTGTCGTAACGCAGTTTCGTGATGTCAAAGTCATTGCCGTACCCTTCGGAGAAGCCACAGCCAAAAGCGTTGATCATCGTCTTGATCTCGGCATTTGCAAGCACCTTGTCAATGCTTGCCTTCTCTACGTTTAAGATCTTGCCCCGGATTGGAAGGATTGCCTGGAACATACGGTTTCTGGCAGTCTTTGCGGAGCCTCCCGCGGAATCTCCCTCCACGATGAAGATCTCGCACTGTGACGCATCGCGGCTCTCACAGTTTGCAAGCTTTCCGTTGGAATCAAAGGAGAACTTCTGCTTGGACAAAAGATTTGTTTTCGCCTTCTCCTCGGTCTTACGGATCTTGGCAGCCTTCTCCGCACAGGAGATCACCGCCTTTAAGGTATCAAGATTCTTGTCAAAGAATAATACGATCTCGTCTCCGACCACCTTCTTGGTCACGCGGTCGGCATCCTGATTGTCCAGCTTGGTCTTGGTCTGTCCCTCAAACCGCGGATCCGGGTGCTTGATGGAGATAACCGCTGTCATTCCGTTTCGCACATCCGCTCCGGTAAAGTTCGGATCTTTCTCCTTTAAGATGCCAAGCTCTCTCGCATAGTTATTGATAACCGTGGTAAATACGGTCTTAAATCCGGTGATGTGTGTTCCACCCTCCGAATTGTAGATATTGTTACAGAAGCCAAGGATATTCTCATGAAACTCATTCGTATACTGGATCGCTGCCTCGACGACGATTCCCTCGCTCTCGCCCTTGAAATAGATCACATCATGCAGCACTTCCTGATTCTGGTTTAAGTCCTTGACGAACCCGATGATTCCATCCGGCTCATGGTATTCGATACGCTCAACCTCTTCGCCGCGCCGATCCTCGTACACAATGGTAAGGTTCGGATTTAAGTATGCAGTCTCATGCAGTCTGCTTTTTACCTCATCCTCCTTGAAGCGTGTCTTTTCAAAGATCTCCGGATCCGGTAAAAAGTTGATCTTTGTTCCGGTCTTTTTCGTCTTTCCGATTTTCGGCAGCAAGCCGTCCTCCAGTGGAATCACCGGGTTGCCGCGCTCATAGCGGTCATGATGTACATAGCCATCCCTGCTGATCTCCACATCCATATAGGTAGAAAGCGCGTTTACAACGGAAGATCCTACTCCGTGCAGGCCACCGCTCGTCTTATACGCCGAATTGTCAAACTTACCGCCGGCATGCAGCGTCGTAAATACCACGCGCGCCGCGGACATTCCCTTTGCATGCATTCCGACCGGGATTCCTCGTCCGTTATCCTCAACGGTACAGGAACCATCCTTCTCCAGCGTTACCCAGATCGTATCACACACACCTGCAAGATGCTCGTCCACCGAGTTGTCCACGATCTCATAGATCAGATGGTTGAGTCCCTTTCTCGTAACGCTTCCGATGTACATTCCCGGGCGCTTACGGACTGCTTCAAGTCCCTCCAAAACCGATATGCTGCTTTCATCGTATGTCGCTTTCTTTGCCATACGCCTGCTCCTTTACTTTTTTCCTTTATAGGGCTATGCACTTCCCGCATCCCCCATTATATACTACTTGAATCCCTTAGCGTCGCGCATGTGGGCGATGACCATTACCGCAATGCGGAACGTCATGGCGTCATCGAAGGTGCGGATATCAAGACCGATTGCCTTCTCGATACGCTCCAAGCGGTACACCAGTGTGTTTCTATGAACGTATAATTGGCGCGCCGTCTCCGAAATATTCAAGTTGTTCTCAAAGAATTTGTTGATCGTGGACATTGCCTCCTCATCAGTGAGGATATCTGGGATCTCGGTGCCGAACACTTCCTTTATGTACATGTCGCATAAGCTCATCGGAAGCTGGTAGATCAACCGCCCAATGCCGAGTTTTCCGTAAGAGATCGTGTCATATTCCGCATAGAAAACCCTTCCGACCTCAAGAGCAAGCTTTGCCTCCTGGTAGGAATCGGTCAGGTTCTGGATCTGGTTTACGATGTTGCCGTAGCCGACACGCACCTTGATCATCGCCTCCATGTGAAGGTTGTCCACCAGATTATCCGCAACCTCCTTTGCGAAGGTCTCACGCTTCTTCTCCGGGACAGCACTTAAGGACTTGATCAGCACGATGCTGTGCTCATCCACGCTGGTCACGAAATCGCCGGTTCTAGTATCGGATAAGTTCTTGACCAGCTCCAGAGCGATATCGATATTCTTTTTTCCGGTATCCACAACAAAGACCTGCCGATCCTCGGACTCGATGTGCAGTTTTTTGGCTTTGCTGTAAATATCGACCGCGAGCATATTGCCAAGAAGGACATTGCGGATAAAATTGTTGCGGTCAAACTGTTCCGCATAGCTGATTGTCAAATTGCGGATCTGGCATGCCGCCATCTTGCCGAACACGCGGGAATGTTCATCCTTATCCTGCATCAAAAGAACATATTCCGTCTCACCTTCCACGACGACGCGGAAAAAGAAATAGTTCGGTAAAGAAAGCTCGTCTGACAATGAATCGGCAAAATTCAATGCGCTCTCCTCGTATGCCGGATCTACATCAAATGTGCTCGCCGTCAAGCGCCCTTTTGTGGTAAAAAGTGCGGTGTCATGACCTGATATCTCTTTGATCTCATTCAATGCATTTTGCAGTTTCTGGTTGGAAATCATCCTCTGCCTCCTTGGTGCGAAATAAAACCGGGTGCATTTACACCCGGTTTTGTAAATTACAACTATTTAATTTTATAAGACTAGTTGGTAATTGTCAATTCAGTTTCTTTGTCGAATACATGAATCTTGCTTGGATCTAATGCAAGCTTAATGTGATCGCCGTAACGAGCCGGTGTATCAGAGTCAACTCTTGCGGTCATGTTAGCGCCTGCAACGGTGTAGTACAGTAATACTTCTGCACCAAGAAGCTCGTATCCGGTAACATCAGACTCGATCGTGCTCTCCGGGAACTTCTCAAGTGTCTCAGCATCATCAGAGATATCTTCTGGTCTGATACCGAAGATAACCTTCTTGCCAGCGTATCCACCATCAATAACCTTCTTAGACTTAGCTTCCGGTAAGGTGATTGAGTAGTTACCAAACTTAAGAACAGCCTTGTCTCCTACAACCTCAACATCAGCGTCAACGAAGTTCATCTGCGGAGATCCGATGAATCCTGCAACGAACAGGTTGTTTGGCTGGTTGTACAGCTTCTGTGGAGAGTCAACCTGCATGATGACACCATCCTTAAGAACTACGATTCTGGTACCAAGGGTCATAGCCTCTGTCTGGTCATGTGTAACGTAGATGATAGTAGCGCCAAGTCTGTTGTGAAGAGAAGCGATCTCAGATCTCATCTGTACACGGAGCTTTGCATCCAAGTTGGAAAGTGGCTCATCCATAAGGAATACCTTAGGATTACGAACGATTGCACGTCCCATGGCAACACGCTGTCTCTGTCCACCGGACAAAGCCTTTGGCTTACGATCAAGTAGCTTCTCAAGGTCAAGGATTCTTGCAGCCTCTTCAACCTTTGCTCTGATCTCATCCTTCGGAACTTTTCTTAACTTAAGACCGAATGCCATGTTATCAAATACAGTCATGTGTGGGTACAGAGCGTAGTTCTGGAATACCATTGCGATATCTCTGTCCTTTGGCTCTACGTCGTTCATGATCTTTCCGTCGATAGAGAACTCTCCGGAAGAAATCTCCTCAAGACCTGCGATCATACGAAGAGTGGTAGACTTACCACATCCAGATGGTCCTACGAAGATGATAAATTCCTTGTCTTCAACTTCAAGGTTGAAATCCTTAACAGCCTCAAAGCCGTTCGGATATACTTTGCAAATGTTCTTCAAAGATAAACTTGCCATTTTAAAAATACCTCCTAATGTACTTTACATTGTGTCCTTCCGGACTTGATATACTAATCATACAAAAAGGACTTCAAAAATACCATTGGACGAATTGCCAAATATTTTTGAAATCCTTTGTCAAGTTGACGAAACTATAATTTGGAATAGCCGAATCCGTTGACCATCGCCTCGATTGCATGTCCTTTCTTGCAGAACGGACACTCAGAAACCGGGGATGCTTCATAGTTGACTGCATCGGAACGGTCAGGATGCACTCAAGACTTCTATTGATGTGCGAATGTCTGGTCGCAAAATGCCCCGGCATCGCATGCACCGCAAGCGAACTGCTGTCTTTTGAGTAGAACTTTACCATACGAGATTCCATATATATCCTCATTTTGCCCGTCTTTGGGACTTTCTTAATTCACTCCGGTTGAGCCGAAGCCTCCGCGGTCAGCACCGCTTAAATGTGCCACCTGATCAAAAACGATCTTCGGCTGGTTGGCAACGATACGGAACTGTGCCACGCGGTCATTCACATGGATCACAGTGTCTCTCGTTGCATAAACCGGCATTCTCCACATATCATTGTCCCCACAGTAGGTGCAGTCGATCACGCCCATGCTGTTGGTCTGTAAGATTCCCCAGGTCTTAAACGTGGAGCTTCTCGGAACCAGATGAGCCTCATAACCCTTTGGCAGCTCCATCGCCACGCCAAGCGGAATCAATTTAAAATTGCCAGCCTTTAACTCTACTTCCTCGCTGGCACGCAGATCGATCCAGTCCGATTTGCCATCAATATAATCAAGCTTTTCGATCTCATCAGAAAAATATTTGATTTTTATCGTCTCCACGCCGTTACCTCTCTTCTGTAAATTTCCATGTGTCTGCTTTGGCAGCCGCAAAATGTGCTAGTTCCAGTCAAGTGCAGCATGCTCCACACGTTTGTCGCGAAGCATCAGCTCCATCACGGCATCCTTCGCCGGCTTATTCTCGAACAGGACTTTATTGACCTCCTCGATGATCGGAAGGGTGACACCATACTTTCTCGCAAGTCCGAGTGCCGCCTTCGCAGAGTAGATTCCCTCCACGACCATCTTGACCTCGGCGGTCGCCTGCTCCATCGTATAGCCCTGTCCCATCAGCATTCCCGCCTTGCGGTTACGGCTGTGCTTGCTCTCACAGGTAACGATCAGGTCTCCGATTCCGGTCAGTCCGCTTAGTGTCTCCGCCTTTGCTCCCATCTTGACCGCAAGCGGAGCGATTTCCGCAATGCCTCTCGTGATAAGTGCAGCCTTCGTGTTGTCGCCATATCCAAGACCGTCTGCCATTCCCGCAGCAAGCGCGATGACGTTCTTTAGCGATCCGCCCAGTTCCATACCAAGCATATCCGGGCTGGTATACACACGGAATACCTCATTCATAAAAATATCCTGAATATGTTCTGCTGTCGCGCGCGTCTTTGCCCCCGCAACAACTGTTGTCGGAAGTCCGATTCCTACCTCCTCCGCATGGGAAGGTCCGCACATGATTGCAACATCTGCGTTCGGGATCTCCTCCTCGACGACCTCGGAGATCGTCTTGAGTGTATCCTCCTCGATTCCCTTTGCCACGCAGACAATGATCTGTCCGTCCCGCACAAAAGGAGCCATGCTCTTTGCCGTGCTTCTGGTAAATACGGACGGAACAGCCAGCACCAGAACCTCACAGGATTCAATCGTCTCCTTTAAATCTGTTGTAAAGGAAATATTCTCTGAAAGCCGGACTCCCGGAAGCTTATCTACATGCTCCCGCTTTGTTTTTAGCATCTCGATCTCATCCGGCATGATCGACCATACCAGAACATCATGTCCATTCTTTGCGACAACCGTTGCCAAAGCAGTGCCCCAGCTTCCCGCACCGATTATTCCGATTTTTTCCATATCCAAATCCTTCCTTACTACTTTTGCTTCTTGATGCTCAATTTGTTCTCGTTGCCGTTTATCAGCCGCACGATGTTGGCACGGTGTCTCCAGATCGCCATCGCGGCAAAGCAGCCAACGACAATATCAAATTCTACCAAGTATGTATCCGACACGCCAAGCCAGCCGTAATGATTGGAAACAAGCGCACTCACAAGGAAAACAATCACCATCAGGATCGAGCTTAAAGAAACATAATGTGAGATCGCAAGGCAGATCAAAAATACTGCCAGGCAGATGACCGCTGCTGACGGAAACAATGCCACGATCACACCCGCCGTGCAGGCAATCCCCTTGCCACCGCGAAACTTCAGATAAAATGGGAAGTTGTGTCCCAAAACCGCTCCAAATCCCGCATACAGCTCTAAAAGCTTCACCCCTTCCGGATAGCGGTTCTTGAAGATGAGTGAGGTGACAACCACTGCAAGGATCGCCTTAATCAGGTCTCCCGCAAAGGTAATCGCACCCGCCTTCATTCCGAGCACGCGCAGCGAATTGGTCGTTCCCGCATTGCCGCTGCCCGCCTTGCGGATATCGATGCCCTGACTCATTCCGTAAAAATATCCGGTCTGAAACAGACCAAACACATAACCGATTGCAATCGCAATAATCCTTGCAACGATCATTCCTTATCTCCCTTCCGCTCTCTCGTAATGAATTTGAGTGCAGTTCCCCGGAAACCAAAGGTATCACGGATACGGTTCTCCAGATATCTTGTATAGGAGAAATGCATCAGGTTCTTGTCATTGACAAACACAACAAATGTTGGCGGTTTGACTGCCGCCTGTGTGATGTAGTAGATCTTAAGCCGCTTGCCCTTGTCTGTCGGCGGCTGCTGCATCGCAACTGCCTCCGCAACGATCTCATTTAAGACACCGGTAGCGACACGCATGCTGTTATTTTCCAATACCATATCGATCATCTCAAAGATCTTTGGAAGTCTCTGACCGGATTTTGCGGAGATAAACAGGATCTCTGCATACGGCATAAAGCTTAAGATCTGACGGATCTTCTGTGTATGCTCTTTTACCGTGTCGTTGTTCTTCTCGATCGCATCCCACTTGTTGACCGCGATGATGATTCCCTTGCCGCGGTCATGTGCGATTCCGGCGATCTTGGCATCCTGCTCCGTCACACCCTCCGTCGCATCGATGACGATGATGACGACATCCGCGCGCTCCACAGCGGTGACGGCACGGATGATACTGTAACGCTCGATCTCTTCCTTGATCTTGCTCTTTCTGCGAAGTCCTGCCGTATCAATAAAAATATATTCCTTGCCGTTGTACTTGATGTCCGTGTCAATTGCATCACGCGTCGTTCCTGCAATGTCAGAGACGATCACACGATCCTCCTGCGCAAGCTTGTTGATCAGGGATGACTTGCCGACATTCGGCTTACCGATGATTGCAACCTTCGGGCGCTCGTCCTCCGTCTCTTTCGCATCGCCCTCCGGGAAATACTTGACAACTTCGTCAAGCATATCTCCAAGTCCGAGCATGGAGGATGCGGATACCGGATGCGGTTCCCCGATTCCAAGATTGTAAAATTCGTACACATCGCCCATATATTTCTCGAAGCTGTCAACCTTGTTGACCACCAGCACGATCGGCTTGTGGGAGCGGCGCAGCATATCTGCCACCTTGGAATCCGCGTCCTGAAGTCCCTGTCTTACATCGGTAAGGAACATGATGACATCCGCGGTATCGATTGCGATCTGCGCCTGTTCCCTCATCTGTGAAAGGATCACATCGCCACTGTCCGGCTCAATACCTCCGGTATCGATGAGTGTAAAGTTGTAATCGAGCCATGTTACATCCGCATAAATACGGTCTCTGGTAACGCCCGGAGTATCCTTGACGATGGAGATTCGCTCTCCCGCCAATGTGTTAAACAATGTGGACTTGCCAACGTTCGGGCGTCCAACAATCGCAACGATTGGTTTGCTCATTTTTTCACCTTCCTATTCTGATCTATTCCTAATCGCACTCTGCGATCATTCATTCTCTAAATGATTGCCAGCCATCGCATCAAGCAGATTCTGACCGCTTGATTTTACAATAACGACCGGTACTTGTAAAGCCTTTTCAACCTCTTCCAGCGTCCAGTCATCCAGGAAAACATGCTCTCCCATGCGAAGCATATTGCATGGGATTCCGATATACGCGCCGTTGTCGCGCTCCTTTAGCTGTACGACAAGATCCTGCGCCGTCACAAGCCCGGACACCGTGATCCGCTCTCCGAAAAAGTCGTTGCGGATCGCCATCACATCAATGGTGCGGTTCGGAAAGTTCTTCATAAATTCTTCTGCAAGCTGCTTTATAAACGGTGCCGCAAGCAATCCGGATGCCAGCGTGATATGTGCGTCCGGCGGCTGCTTTCCCTTCATCTTTTTCTTATAGGCTGCAAGTGCTTCGTGAAATTCAACGAAAAGAAGCCGGAGCATGCCAACGCCATTCTCCAGCTGTATATATCCATCGTATCGCTCTTCCTCCGGAAGCGGAAGCTCTGCGGTCAGATACCACTCGTCACTCGCCTGCACAAAATGCACGCCGTAGTGCTCCATGCAATAGTCCTGCCACTTTTCAATAATGGCAATCACTTCCCTTGCATCCTCTTTTTCAAACGGCTCTAACGGATACAAGCCCTCGCGGTACTTTGTTAGACCAACCGGTACGACAGAAAGGCTCTGCATGTACGGCATATAGCCTACGAGATCGCGGATCGTGCGGTCAAGCTCTGCACCGTCATTGAGTCCTTTGCAGCAGACGACCTGACCGTTCATCTCAATTCCCGCCTCGTAGAGTCGTTCGATCTTCTTTAGCGCCTCGCCTGCAAAACGGTTATGAAGCATCTCACAGCGCAGCTTCGGGTTTGTCGTGTGTACCGAAATATTGATCGGTGCAAGCTTGTACGCAATGATGCGCTCTAAGTCCTTTTCCTTCATGTTGGTAAGAGTCACATAATTGCCCTGTAAAAAGGAAAGACGGGAATCGTCATCCTTAAAGTATAACGTTTCTCGCATTCCCGGCGGCATCTGGTCAATAAAGCAAAAAACGCACTTGTTCGAGCAGGACTTGTAATCGTCCATAAGACCGTTCTCAAACTCGATTCCCAGATCCTCGGAATAGTCCTTCTCGATCTCAAGCTCCCACTCTTCGCCGTTTTTCTTCTTGACGATCACATTCAGATAATCATCATTGATCAGATAATGGTAGTCAAACACATCGTCGATCTCGGTTCCGTTGATAGAGACAAGGATATCTCCCGATTCAAGTTCCATCTCCTCGGCGATGCTGCCCGGCTCTATCTTGTATATAACATGTTGCTTCTTTTTCAAAATTATTCTCCTGTGTCTGTTTCAATCACTCACTTTCTATTGTACCAAAAAGACACAGAAAGTCCATAGTCTTTAATCAACCATTCCCGCTTGTTCTGCCTTCTGTACCTTTAAAAGGATCAGGTCATCCTCCGAATCGATCAGTCCTGTGCTTATCAACGCATCAATCAGATGCCTGCTTCTTTCTCCAAAAGAAATTGAACAGTAATTGTCCGACAGAATATATTCATCCAGATATTCATTATACCGCATTGTCCGGTTTGGGATTTCAAACTCAAAGCTGATATATCCCGAATACTGATCCTGTGGACTGTCCCAGCTCCCGTCCGAGCTGATCAGATTATAATCTTGGATATTCCCATCTTCCACATCCTGGCGGATGGCTTCAAGAAGCACCTTCGCCGTGTCGTCTCCAAATGGTATATACTGTTCGTTATTAAATTCAAAACCTCCGGAAGCATAAAACTGGTTGTTATAATAATCTAACAGGTACTGTTCTTCAAACTGTTTTGGAATGCGTTCAAAGTCGGTAAGCTTTGCGAGTGCTGCAAGCCCGCTCTGCGTGAATGGGATGGAATAAGATCTGCTCACCGTATTTCTGTTTTTCAACATGTAGGAAAAACTTACCACAGCATAATCCACAGTTTCTTTTATAGCGCTGTTCCACTCATCCGCGTGTGCAAGTATTTCCTTCTGAAGTGCAACCACATCAACTGCTTCATCTGCATCGAGTGTTATACTATAGGAGAGGTTAAATTCGGCAGAATTGATTTCTTCCTGATTTGGAACATAATTCTCCTGTACCTTTGTAACTCCCATGACCACCCCAAAGCTTACCAGCATGGCTCCTGCAAAAATCACGCTCTCCCTCAGTATCCGCTTATTCAGCACACGGAAATTCTTGCGTATCAGCATCTCAGCAATATAAAAAGCCAGCAGCCCAACAAGAATAACAATGACCGCCATTACCACATACGGCAGAAAAATTCTCGCCTCCTTTAAAAACAGGCAGGCATACATCACAAGCGTATAACCCGCCATAAAGCCCGCAAGCCAGCGGAAGCATGGATTAAGGCTGGAAAAGATCACCACATCTCCCGCATTTTCCAATGGGCGTTTCCGGTAGAGCGTCACGGCAGCCGCAAAGAATACGACTGACGCCAGCAAATACCAACCCATCATCTGGAATCCTTCGGGAGTAATTCCGGTCATATACTGCATATTATCACCCTGTGTATACTGTGGGGTAAACTTAATTCTTCGCATAAAATAGCTGAGTGGTGAGAAAAATAGCTGTCCGTGATCCGCACTCACCGTGTACTCGGTAAGGCCGTAGCCTATCAGGCAAAACATTTCTCCGATAACACTCCGTATCCACACATACATAACATTAAACAAAGCCACAACAATCGGAAGTCCGAGTATTTGTCCTGTAAGCATCGCTGCAACTGCGCTTAAGGATAAAAACAAAACAGAAGCAACTGCCAAAAACAAATAAAACATTGCAACATATTGTACACAGGTTATACCATAAGACAGACATACCAGCACTGTTGCAAAAAAAGCGATCAGCTCCGGTATCAGCATAAAGCAGAGCGCATTCATGATCGATGTGCCAAACAGCTCTCCTCTTGTCACCGGAAACGCATGCATCATGTTAGTGTTCCGCGCGCTAAAGAGATAGTTAAATAGTGCCATCATCGTAAGCGCCGCCATCACTAACACAACCAGGCTATACACATCCGTTCTGGCCATAGTCTCCCGGAAGTAATACATGAGCATACTCTTTTTTTCCTGTTCCGAAGCGCTGGCAATGTAATAGCTTAGATAGCTATTAAAAGCCATCCACAAATGGATCGGGATCAATGCAAGAAGCACGATCAGGTAACCAGCCCACAACGGCCAGTACAAAAACGTATTCTTGTGGAATACTGCCGGATTAAAACAGAATATCTTTGACTTCATAATCCGCACCTCCCATCTCATAGATAAAGATCTCCTCAAGTGTAAGCGGAAGGATATCAACGATATTTAAGTTATCCTTATCCTCCGTAAGCACCTGTGCCGCCTCCTTCGGATCACCCTTTACGATCATCGTGTACACACGCCCGGTGTTTGCCATGTGTAACACCTGAAACTGCTCCGGCAGCTTCGGCATTCCATTCTGACACGCCACCTGGATCTTACAGATATTCCCCTGCAGTTCCGACAAGGATCTCTCGATCATGATCCTGCCTTTGTTTAAAATGCCGACATGGTCACAGACATCCTCAAGCTCTCTTAGGTTGTGTGAGGAGACAAGCACTGTCATGCCGCGCTCCTCAACTGCAGCGATAAGCAGGCTCCAAATCTGCCTGCGCATAACCGGATCAAGCCCGTCCACCGGTTCATCGAGGATCAGCACATCCGGCTGGCAGCAGATGGACAGCCAGAAAGCAACCTGCTTCTGTGTTCCCTTTGACAATCTGCGGATTCCCCGCTTGACATCCACCCCTGGGAAAAATTCCTGCATCCGGTAGAACTGTTTTTCGTCAAAACCTGGATACAATCCCTTGTAATACCGCATCATCTCCAGTGTATTCGCCTGCATAAAATAAAACACTTCATCCGGAATAAAACCGATCCGGCTTTTGACTGTGCGGTTTTCAAACACCTCCTGTCCATCGATGAGCACCGTCCCCTCATCCTGACGGTACACTCCGGTCAGATGGCGGATCAGTGTGGACTTACCGGCCCCGTTCGGTCCAACCAGCCCATAGATATTCCCCTTGTGTACTTGCATATTTACTCCATCAAGTGCCCGGAATCCATCAAAATTCTTTATAAGATTATTTACCTGAATCATATGCACCTCCCTCAATCGCCTCTTTTACCCGCTTTACCAGATCTTCTTTCGGTACTGCAAGATAGGCAAGCTCCCCGACGATCTCATCCAGCGTCTCCATCAGCTCATCCTTCCGGTAGCCGTCGATCTGCGTGCCATTTCCCACAAAGGTTCCCTTGCCGCTTTCCGTGTAGAGATACCCCTCCTGCTCCAGCTCCTGATATGCTCTCGCAATGGTATTGGGATTGATGGCAAGATTGGCAGCCAGCTCCCGCACAGAGGGCAGCTTGTCCTCCGGCGACAGACCGCCTGTGACGATCAGATGCCGGATTTCCTCTTTGATCTGTTCATAGATTGGTTTTGCATCCCGAAAATTGAGTTGTATCAATATGGTTCTCCCCCCTACAAAAACCACCCAGCCGTACAATGGGGCTGGGTGTATGAATCCAAGTTGTACACTATGGTTAGTGTAGCATATTTCCTATGGCATGCAATTATTTTACTTGTAATATTTTCTTAGGATTTTCTTAATTTGTGTGCAATACATTACGCTTCGTCTGTCGTGTAGGCAACAAGTAGCGCAAATGTATTCTTAATGCCGTCCCTGTGGCTTCTCTCGTAGCCGTGTGACGCATACACCCCTGCTCCGATCAGACCGTGGCGGATGTCATAGCCTGCCTTTAAGGTGCAGTCTACGTCCGATCCGTAAAATGGATACACATCAACCGCATAGCCAAGCTCATGCTTCTTTGCAGCGGCAACCAGATCCGTAACCACCTGATAATTGTACGGTCCCATGGAGTCCTTTGCACAGATGGATACCATGCGCTCATCGCACCGCAGTCCATCGCCCACGCAGCCCATATCCACAGAGATCATCTCTGTCACTCCGTCCGGAAGGGAAGCTGCGCCGCCGTGTCCGACCTCCTCGTACACGGTGATGTGATGATAGATCCTGCGCGTTGGCTCGATTTTCTCGTCCTTTAAGTATTTTGCATATCCGAGCAGGATTCCGACGCTTAACTTATCATCTAAGAAACGACTCTTGATGTAGCCGGACTTGGTAATGGTCGTGCGTGGATCAAAACATACGATATCGCCGTTTTCAATGCCGAGCTTTCTGGTATCCTCCGCGCTCTCCACCGGCTCATCGATGACGACCTCCATGCCCGCATAGCTTCTCTTGGTGTCATTGTATTCTCCGTTTACATGGATGGATGCATTGTCAAGCTGGAAGGTTCCCTCGTAGATTCCGTCAAACTTTGTGATGATGCGCACATTCTCTGCCTCTGCATTGTTTGCATTCATACCGCCGAGCGGTGAAAGGCGAAGCCGTCCGTTCCCCTTGATTTCACATACCATTCCGCCGAGTGTGTCCGTGTGTGCCGCAAGCATCAGGGCATTTTTCTTATCCTTGCCGCCAAGGTCGACAAGCACGCCGCCCTTTGTCGTAAGGGTTGGCTTGTAGCCGAGCTTTTCGTACTCCTTGCAGATAAACTTCGTGGCATTCTCCGTGTAGCCGGTCGGGCTGTCGATTGCCAGAAGCTCCTTTGTCACCTCAAGAATATAGTCCACATATTTTTTCGTTTTCATTTTACGCTCTCCTTTTTATATACATAAACGCGCCGAGATTTCCGCGCATTCCATTGCTTGCCCGATGGGAAAACAGCAGGTCGCCATTGCAGCAGGTGCAAAGATCCGTAACCGCCAGATGTTCCTGCCGGATTCCTGCCTCCGTAAGCACGATCCTGTTGGCACACCACAGATCAAGCAGATACTTTCCCTGCCCTTTACCGGTAAGGATCTCGCCCTCATGTCCCGCAAATTCCACCGCAAACTGCTCCGCCACATCCGTGCTGACCTCATAACAGTCCTTGCAGATCGACGGTCCGACCGCCGCATAGACCTCCGCCGGCTCTGTGCCAAACTCCGTGTGCATCTTTTCCAACGTCCATGCGCCGATCCGCTGCACCGTGCCGCGCCAGCCCGAATGACTTAGCCCGATCGCCTTATGTACCGGATCAATAAAGTAAAGCGGTACACAGTCCGCAAAAAACGCCGAAAGCACAACACCGGGTTCGTTGGTCACCAGACCATCAACATCCGTATACGGGCACTCCCTTGTAATGCCGCAGCCGCGCTCGCTCGCGCCGACTCGGATCACATTTGCCGTGTGCGTCTGGTCGGTAAACACGAAATCCTCCACCGTAGCATCCAGCGCCTCCGCCAGCCTGCGGTAGTTCTCATCCACGTTCGCCTTGTCATCACCCCTGTTATAGCTTAGGTTTAACGATGCCAAGTGCTCCCGGCTTACACCGCCTGCCCTCGTTGTAAAACAGTGCCTTACAAAGTCAAACTGCCGCAAGAGTGGAAATTCCAGTAACGGCAGCGTCTCCCCTGATTTCAGCGGGTAAGGCACCAGTTGTAATATTTCCTTTTTCTCATTCATTTTATCTTGCCTCAAATGCGTTCTTGTAGAGTGTGATCCGCTCTCCGTCCACCGCCACCACATCAAAGCGGCAGGGTGTCCACTCATCCATGCCATGTTTCATAAGGTAATATTCTGCGACGCGCAGGATCTTTCTCTGTTTGCGTACGTCTACCGCCTCCGCCGCCTCCCCGGCAGCCGGATTCGCGCGGTACTTTACCTCCACAAAACAGATATATTCCCCGTCCTGTGCGATAATGTCTATCTCTCCCTGCCTGCACTTAAAATTGCACTCCGTGATACAGTATCCGTGCAGCTTCAGAAATTCGGCAGCCTTTTTTTCGTAGGAAGCCCCGACCGTCCTGTTGTTTTGTCTATCGTTCAAATACTATTTCCTCAATTACCCAGCTTGGCTTTGAGCCGATCCATATCATCCACAAACACAAGGATCTCCGCAACGACCTCATACAGCTCCGGCGGTATCATATCCCCGATCTTTAGCTTGGAAAGTGTCCCCGCCAGCTTGTTGTCCTTGTAAAGCGGCACGTTGCTCTCCTTCGCTTTCTCGATGATGCGATCCGCGGTTGCTCCCTTTCCGGTTGCAAGGATCTTCGGTGCTGCCTCGCCCGGCACATATTCGATTGCGACCGCCGTCTTTGGTTCTTCCTGCTTAGCGCCAAACAACGGATGAAACTCATTCTGTCCTGCCATGTTAAGCCCTCATATCAAACGAATATCTGTGTACCAGACCAGCCGACGGCTGATCCTTTTTCAAAAAGTCCTCAACGAAATTAACATTTTTCGGTTCATTTACCACCTGAATGTCACAGTTGTACCCCTTCGCCTCCAGACGAGCCTCCAAAAGCGGCGCATTCGCCTGCACCAGTGCATACGCCTCGTCATTGTCGAAATAGAAGTTGGTCTTGACATTCTTCCTAAGCATCTTGACCGACACATCCGTTGATCCCAGGTGATCCAGATCCAGATGTAAAAAAGCGGTCAGCTCCTTGTCCGGGTCGGACAGGTTCTTTTTATTGGTATAGACGTACAACTGTCCACTCGCATTCTGCCCCGCCATTTTCAGCGGAAGCTGGACATACGTGTACACCTGATTGATCTGATCCATAAACTGCACATTATTGCGGATGCCAGCCGCAAGCGATGTGACATTCTCTGCGGATTGACCGCTCGCTTTGACCGCACTCTCAAGGCGGTTAAGCTGGTCTTCGATCTTTTCATATAGCCGCGTCAGCTTGTCCTTCTGTGTGATCTCCTGTGGCTTCACCAGCCACTGCTGCTCCATCACATCTTTGACAAGGGCTGCAAAGCCTTTCCCGGAAAGCAGGGAAAGCATCGTTTCTTTATCCATGCCTCCTGCGGTAAGCTGCGTGCGTATCGCATGCAAAAGCGCGGTTGCGCTGCCGCCCGGCACAACCCCCCCTTCCGCGAAAACGGAAGTGTTCTGCTCCATGCCCGGAAGCCTGCTAAGAAGCTCCGTCAGTTCCTGCATCTGATTCTCGTTTAGCACAGCCCCAATCGTATGCTGTGCATAAGGCGTATCCTCCGCAAGCACCTCTTTTAGCAACGTCTCGTCCAGCATCTCATACTGTGAACTTACCTGCTCCTGCGCTGCCGCTGCATTTGTCTGTGCCGCCTGTTCCTCTGTCGTCCCGGCATCCACGAGCGTCTGCGAACTGTCCGCACCTGCTTCCGGGGCAGCAATCTCCTCCGGCAGTCCCTCGGTTAAAATACGCACCACCTCTTCGGCGGTTTTTCCCATCTGTTCTGCGGAAAGCTCACCGTTTGCCAGTGCTTTTGGAAGCTCTTCGATAAAGTCCGACATTGCCTGTCCGATCGCCTGTTTGTCATCGAGATAATTCTGGAACTGTGACGCCATCTCCGGCGTGATCGGAAGGTCGAGCTTCTGCATCTGCACAAGCGTCTTGACATCAAAATCCGGATTGCTGTTTATAATGTGCGCCATCTGTCCGAGACTGTTGCGGTCGATCGGCATGTGTTCCTCCATCATGGTGTTGACCATGGACAGATTCCGCCCATCTACCGGAATATTGGCTGTCTTTAACGCTTCAAGCAGCGTTAAGTTCATGTTGTTGCCCTCGACTGTATATGGTCGTATGGCAATCTGGGTGCCATCATTGCTCTTCACCTGAAAAAACATGGACTGTCCGATCGTAAGCGGCACTTTTCCATCCATCCGCGCAGTAACCTCCTGCCCGTTTGGCAGTCCGAGCGTCACCTTGCCGCCCTTGACCGAATTAACCGTCCCCTCAAAAATGTTGCCGGACTTCATATCACGCAGGGTTGATACCAGCTTACGGATACCCTTTGTTCCGGTCATTTCCGGGCGCGCCGTCGCATTATTGTATTGTTGCACCAGATCTGATACCTGCATGTGTTCCTTTCCCGGCTAGCCGATAAAATTCTTGATAAAGGTTGCCCGATGGATCGGGGATGGTCCATACTTCTTAAGCGCCGCGATGTGCTCCGCCGATCCGTAGCCCTTGTTGGACGCAAAGCCATACTCCGGCAGGATGTTGTCATATTCCTCCATCAGGCGATCCCTTGTCACTTTTGCAATGATGCTTGCCGCCCCAATGGAAATGCTCTTTGCATCTCCCTTGATGATTGGAACCTGACGGATCGTAACCTTTGGGATCGTGACTGCATCATTGAGCAGGATATCCGGCTGTACGGACAGATTGCCGATCGCCTGCCGCATCGCCTCGTAGGTTGCCTGCAAAATGTTGATCTCATCGATCCGATCCGGTCCTACCATTCCGATTCCACAGGCAACCGCCTGCTCCATGATGACATCATATAACTCTTCACGTTTTTTTTCGGATAATTTCTTAGAATCATTTATATATATAATGTGACAATCTTTCGGAAGGATCACCGCGCCAGCCACAACCGGACCTGCGAGCGGGCCTCTTCCCACCTCATCGATCCCGCAGATATACCCGCATGCCTCGTATTCCTTCTCGTAGCGTTTCAGTACTTCGATCCGGTCGTACTCCGCGTGCAGCCGGTCTATCTTCTTTGCAGCGCTGTCCACGATCTTAAGCACACCCGCGCGCGTATCCTCCCGGTGTTCCCGGATAAATGCCCGTAAGCCTGCCTCATCCTCCGCTGCGATCGTCGCGAGTTCTTCTTTTATCGTCTGGATTGCCATCTGCTGCATATATGTTCTCCTCTGAGTTTCGTCTGTGGTTTTATGGGCGCTCCAGCGTGATCCTTCCGAGTGTTCCACTCCGGAACTCGTCGATCAGAAGTGCCGCTGCCTTGCTGTAATCCAGCTCTCCGCCCTTTGCGACACACTTGCGGTAATCCGCAATCCCGTAAAGGATCTCAACCGCTTCTTTTGTCTCGTCGACCTGATAGCGCTCATGGAGCATTCCCGGATACATCTGGATCAGTATCTTGATCAGCTCCAGTGCAAGCTCATCCGTGTTTAATATCTCGTCCTTGATCGAACCGATCAGTGCCAGACGAAGTCCTACCATCTGATCCTCAAACTTCGGCCACAGGATACCCGGTGTATCCAGCAGCTCCACGTCCTTGCTTAAACGTATCCACTGCTTTCCCTTGGTAACACCCGGCTTGTTTCCGGTCTTGGCGCACGCCTTTCCCGCGTAGGAATTGATAAAGGTCGATTTGCCGACATTCGGGATTCCGACTACCATCGCCCGCACCGGACGATTCTTGATTCCTCTTCTTCGATCACGCTCGATCTTCTCCTTACAAGCCTCCATGATCACTTCCGTGATCTGCTTCATTCCGTTCTTTTTTCTGGCATCAAGCTGTACCACATAATAGCCCTTTTCCTTAAAAAAAGCGCCCCACCGATCCGACTCCGCCGGGTCTGCCAGATCCGCCTTATTCATAAGGATCAGGCGATACTTATTCTTTCCCAGCTCATCGATGTCGGGATTTCTGCTGCTGAGCGGAATCCTCGCATCCACCAGCTCGATCACCAGATCTATTAACTTAATATCTTCCTGCATCTGACGTTTTGCTTTCGTCATGTGCCCCGGATACCACTGAAAATTCATATTAACCTCATTTCTTATCCATCATGCCCGCTCGCATCCCCTGCCCGCGTAGCTGCATCATCTCTGCCTGCGCCCTATGGTGCAGGGAATGCTAGTGCACGATTCCGAAGGAATGCATCGATGAGAAATACATCCATGCTTTTCCTATGATGTACTTCTTCTTGATCATTCCGACATTCGCATAGCGGCTGTCATCACTGTTGTTACGATTGTCCCCCAGTACAAAATATTCGTCCGTGCCTAGCTTGATCTCATCCGATGCCATACCCGGATCATCGACCGAAGAGACATCAAGTTCTTCGTTGCGCAGCGTTCCATTTACATAGACTGCGCCATCCTTGATCTGGACAGTGTCTCCGGGAACTGCGATCACGCGGCGGACATAGTAGTGGGACTTTTCATTGCCATTCGGCAGAAATACGATAACATCCCCAGACTTTGGTTTTGTCATCACATAGATGAACTTGTCGATCAGCACCTGTTCTCCCGCCGTTAAGGTTGGTTCCATTGCGGAGCCGACCACGCTTGTCCGGTAGCCGAACGAGCTTACCGCGACATACGCGATGACCACGATGATGATGATCTCAAAGATCCAGGATATAACCTCTTTAAAAAGTGGAAAGTTAAATTTTTTGCGCTGCTTTCCGAAATTCAGCCCGCTTCTTCGTCTTCTTCCCATACGCTTACCACCTTATACCTTCTTTTACAAAAAGGACCGGCAACAGCCGATCCTTTTTTGAACTTGCATCTTACGATTATTTTACTAACTCTTTAACCTTAGCAGCTTTTCCTACGCGGTCTCTTAAGTAGTAAAGCTTAGCACGACGTACCTTACCAAGGCGGACAACTTCAACCTTCTCTACGTTTGGAGAATGTAATGGCCAAGTCTTCTCAACTCCAACCCCGTTGGAAACCTTTCTTACGGTAAAAGTAGTACGGTTGCTTCCGTTCTGCTTCTTAATAACGGTTCCCTCGAAAACCTGAACTCTCTCACGGTTTCCTTCCTTGATCTTTCCGTAAACCTTAACGGTATCTCCTACAGAAAACTCAGGAACCTCTGCCTTTAACTGCTCTGCTTCGATGTTCTTAATAATCTCACTTGCGTTCATTTTGTGACCTCCTAATCATTTTGACGTTCTTAATGCTACTATCTTTCGCAACAGAGGACCATCGCCTTTTATTCACAACATGAATAATCTACCACAGTTTTCCCCGTATTGCAACAATTTTTTTATTTTTTAGTACACCCAGAAAACCGGCGTTTTGGAGAAACATAATCCGACTTTCTGCTGTAACTTTATGGATGCCGTATTGTCCTCGCACACCTGTCCGTATGGGGTGAAGCCCTGTTCCAACTCCCGGTTGATCATATACGCTTCCAGTGCAAGTGCGATCTTTTGTCCCCGGTACTCCGGCAGCACGGTAAGCATGCCGACGCTTCCCTCCTCATACTTGCCGATAAAGCCGGCAAAGGCTTCCGTTCCATCCTCCGCGCGGATATACGCGCCGAATATGGCTTTATCTAAGAAACGCTCTCTTACCTCAGCGATCACTTCTACCTTTCGTTCCTCGGTGGCCTCCTGCTTGGAGAGATAGCCGTAGGCGACATACGCCTCCCCTGCCGTCTTTACATCCTCCTCCCGCAGCTCATGGATCACCAGTCCGTTTGGCATCGGAGTTCCGTCCGCGCGGTACAATCCGCTGATCGGCATTTTTTCTTTTCTTGTATATACCGCCTGCCGGCAGGCTCCTCCCGCAGTACCGCGGGTACATGCCTGTGCAAGGGGAATAAAACACTCCTGATGGATGACAACACAATGGATCTTTGCCATCTTTATAAGCGGAAGCTTGGCAAGGAACTCCCCGTTTTCCTCCGGGTTCGTGTGCATGTACACATCGCTGTCCTTATCGCGCAGCAGAATCTCGCGCCCGTTTCGGTAAATTAACTCTGCGCTTCCTCTTCGGATGCACTCGATCATGTCGATGTGCAGCAGCTTTTGCTCCAGCAGAAGCTGCATACACTCCTGAAGTTCCAGATACTTCTCATAGAGATCCGGTCTGCGCGCCTTGGTGCGCTTGACTGCCTGCTCTAACCGCCATGCGCCGATCTCCTTCGGATTGCCGGACAAAAGTGCCTTCGGCACCGGCTTGTCATGCCACACCTCCGGTCTGGAATACTGTGGGTATTCCAACAGATTGCCGTGGAAGGACTCGATCTCTGCGGAGGAATCATTGTTCAAAACCCCCGGCACAAGCCTTGCGATTGCATCCACCATGACCATCGCCGCAAGCTCGCCGCCCGTCAGCACATAGTCGCCAATGGACACATAATCCGTTACCACTTCCTCAAGCACGCGCTCATCGATTCCCTCATAATGTCCGCACAGGATCACCAGCTCGTCCTCTTTGGCAAACTCCTCTGCCATTTTCTGGTTAAAGGTATGTCCCTGCGGTGTCACATAGATGGTGCGGATGCGCTTTGTGTCATCCGGCTGGACGCTCTTCCACGCATCGTAGACCGGCTGCGGCTGCATGAGCATCCCCGCGCCTCCGCCGTAGGTATAATCGTCAACCTTCCGATGCTTATTGTCCGCAAAATCGCGGATATTGACCGCATCGACGCTGATCTTGTTTTCCTTTATCGCACGTCCCGTGATACTGTTTGCAAGCCCCTGCATTACCATATCCGGAAACAATGTCAAAATATGAAAATTCATAGCTCTTCCTTCCCCATCAAAAGCTAGCCGCGAAGTCCCGGAAGCAGATGGATCTGCATCCTGCGCTCGTCTAGGTCAACAGCAAGAATGCACTCCTTGATCGCCGGAACCAGTATCTCTTCCTTCTGCGGTGTCGTGACAACATACACGTCATTCGCCCCGGTCTGCAGCACGTCCGTGATGGTTCCAAGTTCCTCCCCCTCATCGGATACAGCCGAAAGGCCGATCAGATCCGCGATAAAATATTCATTTTCTGCCAAAGGGACAGCATTCTCCCTTGTCACCAGAAGTGTTGCCCTCCGGTATTTTTCTACGTCATTGATATTGTCGATCCCTTTAAACTTTAAGATGACCATATTCTTAAAGAATTTTACGGATGCAATCTCAAGATCTATCTGCTGTTTTCCGTCGTCTAAGATCACCTGCTTTAGCTTTTTAAAACGCGCAGGATCATCCGTGGTCGGGAAAACCTTCACTTCGCCTCTTACTCCATGTGTGCTTGTGATCACACCAACCTGTAATAAATCGCTCATCTTTCCCACTTTCTATACAATAAACAAAGAGTCGCTCTGTAACTCTTTGCAGGTTAACAATGTAAAAAAACCGTCCTAAGCATAAAGCCCGGGACGGTTCATCTGCTACTGTGCAATCTCCACAATAACCTTTTTGTCTTCTTTTGAGGCAGCGGCTTTTACCACAGAGCGAATTGCTTTTGCAATACGTCCCTGCTTGCCGATCACTTTGCCCATGTCAGACTGTGCAACACGTAATTCCAAAATAATTGCTTTCTCGTTCTCGGTTTCTGTTACAACAACCTCATCCGGATTATCGACTAATGATTTTGCAATTACTTCAACTAATTCTTTCATTACGTCCACCTCCGGGATCTTACTTTTCGATACCAGCGCTCTTGAAAATACGAGCAACGGTCTCTGTTGGCTGTGCTCCGTCTGCTAACCACTTCTTAGCCAGCTCTTCGTTCACATGATACTCGGTAGGATTCTTGGTTGGATCATAAGTTCCAATCTCATCGATGCATCTTCCGTCTCTTGGAGATCTGGAGTCTGCAACAATAATTCTATAGAAAGGAGCCTTCTTCTGTCCCATTCTTCTTAATCTGATCTTTACTGCCATCTTTTTCACCTCCTCATAAGATTCTGTCTTAAATATATATCAAAAGCATATAAACTTTTGAAAACGTTTGTTAAAAAGGAAGTCCCTTGAACATATTGCCAAAGCCTCTTCCTTTGCCCTTCCTGCCGCCCATCATACCCGGCATCTGCTTCATGAGCTTCTTGGTCTGTTCAAACTGCTTGACCAGCCGGTTGACCTCTGCGATATCCACGCCTGCGCCTTTTGCAATGCGGTTCTTTCTGCTCGGGTTCAAAAGGTTCGGATTACGCCGCTCCTTCGGAGTCATAGAGTAGATGATCGCCTCTGTTCGCGCCATATTCTTCTCCATCGCATCCGTATCCATGTCCGGCATCTTGCCGCCAAGCCCCATGCCCGGCATCATACCCATCAGGCTGGACAGACCGCCTAACTTCTTCATCTGTCCCATGGATTCTAAATACATCTCAAAGTCAAATTCGTTCTTGCGCATCTTCTGCTCAAGGACTTTGGCTTTCTCCTCGTCGATGTTCTCCTGCGCCTTCTCAATCATGGTAAGCACATCGCCCATGCCAAGGATTCGCGATGCCATACGAGCCGGATAGAACTGCTCAAGATCGGACAGCTTCTCGCCCATGCCTGCGTACAGGATCGGCTTCCCGGTCACCGCACGGATGGAAAGTGCCGCACCACCTCTGGTGTCACCATCGAGCTTGGTAAGGATCACGCCGTCAATGCCGATCTTCTCATCGAAGGTGCTTGCAACGTTGACCGCGTCCTGACCTGTCATCGCATCGACAACAAGAATTGTCTGGAACACATCGACCGTCCGCTTGATCTCCTCAAGCTCCGCCATCATATCTTCATCCACATGAAGTCGTCCAGCCGTATCAATGATGAGTACGTTGAACTCGTTCTTCTTCGCATAATCAGCTGCTGCCTTGGCGATCACCGGCGGCTTCTCCTTGTCTCCAAGAGAAAAGACCTCCACGCCCTGCTTGCCTCCGTTGATCTGCAACTGCTCGATCGCCGCCGGACGATATACGTCACAGGCTGCGAGCAGTGTCTTTTTGCCCTTCTGCTTGAACTTTCCTGCGATCTTCGCTGTGGTTGTCGTCTTACCGGCTCCCTGCAGACCTACCATCATAAGAATGGTAAGCTCCTTGCCCGGCCGCATCGCGATCTCGGTGGTCTCAGATCCCATGAGCCTTACCAGCTCCTCATTTACGATCTTGATGACCATCTGTCCCGGATTCAGTCCATTCATGACGTCCTGACCGATTGCCCGTGCCTCCACATCCTTGACGAATTGCTTCACCACGCGGAAGTTTACGTCGGCTTCCAAAAGAGCCATCTTGACTTCCTTTAAGGCAGCCTTTACATCCGCCTCGGTCAGACGTCCCTTGCTGCGAAGGTTCTTAAATACATTTTGCAGTTTTTCTGATAAGCTATCAAATGCCATAATTTACCCTCGTTCTTCTTGACGACCTTGGATAGATTATCATACTTGTTCCACGGTGTCAAGTATTTTTTCTTTACACTACATCAAATGCAGGATATCGCCTGCCAATCCCTCTATTTTGCCGATCACACCGGCATCCCTGCTCTCCTTAAACTGCTCCGCCAGAAACTGTATCTGCTCCACATCCCGCTTTACTAAAAGGAATTTTTCGACCAGATGCAGTTTTTCCTCGTAGCCCTCCAGCTTCTTTCCGCAGCGCTTGACCATATCGGCAACACCCTGCCTGCTAATCTCCTCCTCCGCGGCGATCTCGCCCAGTGAGAGATCGTTGAACATAAAGTCCTCATATATGCGCCGCTGGTGCTCGTTGAGCAGTTCTCCGTAAAAATCATACAGATACGCCTGTTTTAATTTTTCATCCATTCCTTTATCTCCGTCTCGTCTGCCGTGCCTGCAAATATCTGCCACACCTCTTACCGGAACACGCTACATGTCTCCGTAATGTTCCTTGCAGTAATCGATCATATTCTGAATATACAGATTTCTTTTCTGTAAAAAACCCCGGATGCACTTCGGGCTTCCATAGCCGCCATACAGCGCATCCTCGCGGCTTCCGGTTCCCGGATAGCGCTCATAGAACTGCTCGTACAAAGGTCCGTAAGTCCCCTCGAACCGTTCAAGCTGCGCATTGGCATTCTCATAGGCAAACTGATTTGCGGTCAGGTCGTTTAAGCTCTGGTAGAACTCCTCGCGAAAGCCCGCGTTCGTCATAAGGTAGGCAAAGCATAAGACCGCCGGATTGCTCGTTGCCCTGTCGAGCAGCCCGTACTTCGTGTAATTGTCCTCGCGGATGGTGTTGGCAGAAGCCTCGCTCTCCCCACAGATGCCGCCGAACTCTATATCGTAGAAGGTAAACCGCCAGCGTCCGTCCGCATACGGGTTATCCGGGTCAACGGTCTTTGTCTTCCACATCGCCCAGTTCTTTCCCGGCCAGTCCCACTTGTTGTTGATCCAGCTCTCCACCGCGAAATAATCCCGGCAGCTCTCCTTATCGACCAGCTCGCAGAACGCCTCATAATCCGCCTCGTCCGACAGATCCTTGTGCATCACAAAGAAGTCATTCAGCTCGGTAAAATAATACCGCTCATCCGTCTCTCCCTCCGGCAGCTCTCCGAGATCCAGCTTAAATCCGCTTGCGTAGGTCTCCGCATCCCCTTTATATAAGATGA
This sequence comes from Lachnospiraceae bacterium, assembly GCA_963612015.1. GTDB lineage: Bacteria > Bacillota > Clostridia > Lachnospirales > Lachnospiraceae > Roseburia. Next base: position 46,493 of record CAVDTR010000008.1, read on the forward strand.
CATCGTCCGACTCTACGCCATGCGTATCCTCAAAATATTCATCGGAATAATCTTCCTGCAGGATATAAAGTCCCCAATACTCTCCATTTAAGTACACCACAGCCGGGCGCGAGGTCTGCGTATCGCAGTCCAGCTCCTGTAACATCGACTGCCAGTAGGTATCGTTAAACTTGGAAATAAAAGCACAGTTGCCACCGTTTCGCAGGATGAAGGATTTGTAGGTCTCCACCGTCTGTCCCTTCTCATCCGTTTTTCCGGCAAAAATTGGATAGCGGAACCGCTTGTCCCCATACTCGGAACGCGCATACAGCCGGAAACCCTTCTGCAGATCCGATCTCGAATAGTTGCCCTGTATACGGATGCCGCAGTTCTGTGAAAGTACATTCTGTGCCGTAGTGCCGTCGCACTCAAAGAAGTCAAGATACGCCTTCCGCTCCCAGTCGCGTCCCCGCTGTGAATAGTTGGCTTCCAGCTTGCGCCCGCAATCATCGGAAGGCTCCCCACCGGATGCCAGATAGTCTGCCAGCGCACCCTCAAAGCGGCTTCCTCTTACATAGATTCCTGTCTCCTCATCAAACAGATCGTCATAATCCATCGTGATGGAGATCACTGCAAGAGTTGTCCCTACCGCCTCGCAGCTCTCCTCGATCCCCTTGATATGATCTGCCATAGTTCCGACAAAATACGTTGCCCCGACAACCTCTGAGGCAGTTCCGTCGTCCGCGACACTTACCGCCTTAACCACCGTACACTTATCCACCGCATCATCGGATGGGGCGGTCGCATACGACACAATGGAGTTGGTATTCTTGTCAAAATAGCAGAATGCCGTATCAAACAACTGCGGATCTACCGCAGATACCACATTTGCCTCACCGCTTCGGTCATCGATTGGAATACTCTGCGTATATTCGATGCGCGTCGCGCTTGTCGCCGGATCAGAGCCGTCGAGCGTATAGTAAACCGTACCGCCGCTGCCGGACTTAAGTTCAAGTGAAAACGCTTCCTCGTAGCAGCCGCTCTCCACCGAAAAGGAAACCGCCGCTTTTGGGGTGTCATCCCCGGTCAAGGCACATCCACACAGCCAGACCACACATATAACGCCAAGGATTCCCCCGGTCAATACATTCTTTATCCTCATGCGTCCACTCCCTTCATCCGGTCTTTCTGCTTCTGGTTTATAAACTTGGCAACCGTCGCCGAGCGCTGCCTGATCTTGCAGCCCATCGTATACCGGTCGTTACCGTTATCCTGCACGCGGATCACGACGACATCGATCCGGAAATCCTGCCCGGAATCCGAGAACTCGACTATACATCCGGAGCCTCGCTCAAGTCCCTGCGTTCCCTTGATGCTGAATCCGACACCGGACTCACTGATATCCTTCACAAAAACGTTGTACACATTCTCATGGTCTGCCGTGCGGATCCTGATTACGCCCTCGCGGTCTAACGTCAGCCGGTAATGCTGTCTGCGGTTGTAGCTTACCGCCTCCCGCACACTGAACACGATATGGACACTTCCGTACTTCGGCAGCCGCATGTTTACGATGGAGACATTTCTCCAGATAAACGGCTTGTTGCCCTCCACCATCGCGACAAGGTTGCTGGTGACATACTCACTCACGAAGTTGACCAGCTTGTCCTCCCTTCGTATCGGGTCAAGCACCGTAAACTTCACATAAGGCTTTACCTTTTTGACCTCCTCAAGCATGTTGAGATCGTCCTCATCCTTCGGATAAGCCACCTTCGTCTCAAAGGTCAGTGTCTTAAATCCGTTTGATGCTTCTATATTTATACCTGTTCCGCTTTCAAGCTCCTTAATATACATACGGCCTCCCATTTATACAATCCGTTTTATTTTAACATATCTGTTTTTCTTCGTCCAGTTGTGTATCTTTGCTACACGTTTTTTGCATTCCTGCATATACTACATAGACGACTTCTTCTGAAATGAAACAGGGAGGATTATATGTGCGGAATTGCCGGATTCTGTGATTTTAAAAATGATCTGCAAAAAGCGCCCGAAGCGCAGGAGCAGATTCTAAAGGATATGTACCATACACTGTCGCACCGTGGAAATGATAACCTCGGAAGCTACTTACGGCAGCACGCGGGACTTGCACACGCGAGACTGTCCATCCGCGACATTGCCGGAGGCAGCCAGCCGATCGTGCGCTACTATCAGGGGCAGGAATATGCCATTGTCTACAATGGCGAGATCTACAATACGGATGAGCTAATCCCGCCGTTGAAAAAAGCAGGATTTTCTTTTAAAACCACCTCTGACACGGAGGTGATCCTGTATGCGTTCCTGCATTTTGGGGCTGATTTTGTCCGGCACCTAAATGGTATCTTTGCATTTGCCATCTGGGACAACACGGAAAACCGCCTGTATCTCTACCGTGACCGCCTCGGTGTAAAGCCGCTCTTTTACAGCCCGCTCCCATCCGGGTATGCCTTTGCCTCCGAGCCAAAGGGACTGTTCTGCCACCCGGACATCACACCTCACTTATCCGAGGAGGGCTTAAAGGAAGTCCTCGCGATCGGTCCCGCGCGCACAAGCGGCTTCGGGATCTTTGACGGCGTATCGGAGGTTCTTCCCGGACATTATCTTGTGATCAGCGAGTCGGGCTGCCGTGACATAACCTACTGGGATCTTTTCTGTGCGGAGCATACAGACAGCTATGAGGCGACCGTGGAAAAGGTCTCCTTCCTCGTCCGCGATTCGGTGCGGCGGCAGATGATCTCCGATGTTCCCGTGTGTACCTTCCTCTCCGGCGGGATCGACTCCTCCATCGTCACAGCGCTTGCGTACCGCTACTTACAGGAAAAGGGCGAGACACTGAACACCTTCTCCTTCGACTTCAAGGGAAACGACCGCTTTTTCCGCTCCAACAGCTTCCAGCCGGAGCGCGATCTTCCGTATGTCAATATCATGCTGCAAAGCTATCCGTGTAACCACACCTACTTAGAATGCGACGAGGTGCCCCTTGCCGATGCACTCTATACGGCAACCGATGCCAAGGATTATCCCGGCATGACGGACGTAGATGCATCCCTATTGTACTTCTGCGCCCTCGTAAAGCAAAAAAACAAGGTAGCCCTGACCGGAGAATGTGCGGATGAAATCTTCGGCGGCTATCCTTGGTTCTACCGCCCGGAACTTATGAACCGCGACGGTTTCCCGTGGTCAGCCGACATATCTGCCCGCACGCTCTTTCTCCGCGATGAGGTCGTAAAAAAGCTTGACCTCGCCGATTATTCCCATGAGCGGTATCTTTCCTCCGTTGCCAAGGCTCCGGTTATATCCGGAGAGTCTGAGGAGGAAAAGAGGCGCCGCGTGATCGCTTACCTCAATATCAAATGGTTTATGCAGACGCTGCTCGACCGCATGGATCGTACCAGCATGTATTCGGGTCTGGAGGCGCGCGTGCCGTTTGCCGACCACCGCATCGTAGAATATGTATTTAATGTTCCATGGGAAATGAAATACCAGAACGGTGTAGAAAAGGCGCTGCTGCGCGATGCGATGAAGGATCTGCTTCCGCCGGAGCTTCTCACCAGAAAGAAAAGTCCTTACCCGAAAACCTACCACCCCGGCTACGAGCGGCTTCTGGTTCAGCGCCTCTCCGCGATCATCAACGATAAGAATGCGCCGATCGCACCGCTGATCGACCGTCAGAAAGCGATCCGCTTCATGCAGTCCCCGAAAGAATACGGTCGTCCGTGGTTCGGTCAGCTCATGGCAGGTCCACAGCTTATGGCGTACTTTATCCAGCTCAATTACTGGATGGAAAAATATCATCTGTCGGTATGACCGTTTTTTTACAGAGAACAAATCTTTTCATAAAATAAAATACGGGACACGAAAAGAATCACTCTTCGTGTCCCACAAATCTATTCCAGTGCGATCGCGCCATCCTCTTCCTCGCGGCGCAGGATATCGTACTCGTCCAGTTCCATTCCAAGATCCACATAAAAGACCTGCTTCGGATGCGGACAGGACTCCATCTCGTTGCCTTCCTCATCCACCAGCCGCTTTACGGTGACAGGCACGTTGTCCCCGTTCGACTTCATGACCTCGATCTGCTCTCCGACGGAAAACTTGTTGCGCTGCTCGATCCGGTACATGCCATCGGCATTCTTCCCACCCACGATTCCCAGATATGTGTAGCCCTTCTCGTAGGTATTGCTATCGTAGATCTGTGCCTCGTCCGAAGGCTTCCCATAGAAAAATCCGGTCGTAAACTGCCGGTAGGTGCAGCTCTTTATCTGCTCCAAGTACCACGGCATGTTCCGCTCGTACTTCGCCGCCGACTCCAGATAATCGTTGATTGCCTTGCGATAGGTGCGTGCAACCGTAGCAACATACAGTGCGGTCTTCATTCTCCCCTCGATCTTATAGCTGTCGATTCCCGCATCGATCAGATCCGGGATGTGCTCGATCATGCAAAGATCCTTGGAGTTGAAAATATAGGTGCCTCTCTCGTTCTCATACACCGGCAAATACTGTCCCGGTCTCTGCTCCTCCACAACCGCATATTTCCAGCGGCACGGATGGGTGCAGGCGCCCTTGTTGGCATCCCTTCCGGTAAAATAATTGGAAAGCAGGCATCTTCCGGAATAGGAGATGCACATTGCCCCATGCACAAAGGTCTCGATCTCTAAGTCATCCGGGATACGCTCGCGGATCTCCTTGATCTCCTTTAATGACAGCTCTCTTGCCGTAACCACGCGCGATGCCCCCTGACCATACCAGAACAGGTAGGTTCCGTAGTTGGTGTTGTTCGCCTGCGTGCTGACATGGCGCTCGATCTGTGGGCATACCTCCTTCGCGATCTGGAACACACCCGGATCTGAAATGATCAGAGCGTCCGGGCGATCCGGCTTCATCGCATTCAGCTCTTCAAAGTATTCCCGCACACCCTCCAGATCATAGTTGTGTGCTAAAATATTGGCAGTCACATACACCTTTACGCCGTGTTCATGTGCGAAGGCAATGCCCTCTGCCATCTCTTCCATTGAAAAATTCTTTGCCTTTGCGCGCAGTCCGAATGCTTCCCCGCCGATGTATACCGCATCCGCTCCAAAAATCACCGCGATCTTTAACACTTCCAAACTGCTGGCAGGAACCAGCAACTCAATCTTTCTCATCTTATCTGTTCCTCTCTCTTTTGACACAGATCTGTGTCAGCCTGTCCATATCCGCCTGTCACAGTGCTTTACTTCCTGCTCGATACCGTTATGCCGTCTCCCACCGGAAGCACTGCCGTCACAAGTTCCTCGTTGTGCGTCAGCTCATACAGATACTCCCGCATGCGCTTGTAGATTGTGCGGTTCCGGCGCTCCACGATATAGTGCGACTCGATGATGTCCCCATCCTGAAGCACATTGTCGGAGACAAGCACTCCCTGCGGAGCTAAAAGCCGTAACACCTCCGGCATGAAATTGATATACTGTCCCTTCGCCGCATCCATAAAGATCAGATCAAACGGCTCGGTGAGTGTCGGAAGTATCTCCTGTGCATCCCCTTCCAGCAGGGTGATGCGATCCTGCATCCCCGCACGGATAAAATTCTCCTTTGCGATCGGGATGCGCTTATCATAATTTTCGATGGTTGTAATCTTGCAGTCATCGCTTGTATATTCTGCCATCAAGATAGACGAAAAGCCGACTGCCGCCCCGACCTCAAGAATGCGCTTCGGGCGCTTCATGGCAAGCAGCAGTTTCAAAAAGCTCTGCATCTCCTTCCGAATGATCGGCACATAAGAATCCAGAGCTTCTCTCTCGATGACGTCAAGGATCGGTGTGTTGCCCGTATCAAGTGAATTGATATAGGTTACCAGACGTTCATCTACTATCATATTTATTCCTCTCCAGCGCCTGCGTCCGCAGGTGCCTCGTCATCCGCCGAGAAATCCTCCTCGGAAGATTCCGTGCTCTGCGTATCGATGATCGGTGAGCTGCTCTGTGTCTCCGTTGTTTCCGTCTCCGGTTCCGGAGAGATTGCAGCCATGATCTCCTTCGACGTCATTGATGAATTGACCGTGTATACGCCCGGCACTTCCTTGCCGGAATATACCGACAGCTTAAGCTGAATGTAAAACAGGTTGGCATCCCGTACCATTCCCTTTTCCTCCAGCAGCTTGGCAATGTCATGCTCCGACATATCCTCCTTGATCTGGATCAGTGCGTCCCTGCCCGGTGCCTCATCCACCGCAGTCTCCGTAAATACGCGGTAGCCAAAGTCGTATGCCACGAACGCGAATCTCGCGCCCAAATATACGACAACCAGTATGACAATTACGCTGATTCCTATTCGGATAAAGGAAAATAATGCTTTATTCTTCTCCATCTCTGACACTCCTAAAGTAACTTACTTATACTTCCATAATAATCGGCATGATCATCGGACGTCGCTTGGTCTCTTTCCATACAAAATCGCCAAGGGAATCCTTGATCTCGTTCTTGATCTTGCTCCAATCTGTGATGTTATGCTCCATGCAGTAATCCATCGTCGCATTTAGGACAGATTTTGCCTCGTCCATCAGGCTCTCCGAATTGCGGACATATACGAAACCGCGGGACACGATATCCGGTCCTGCGAGGATCTGTCCGGAACCGCTCTCCATCGTCAGGACAACGACGATGATTCCATCCTCCGCAAGTCTCTGGCGATCGCGCAGTACGATGTTGCCGACATCTCCTACTCCAAGTCCGTCGACAAAGATGTTGCCGACCTGAACTCTTCCGGTTATCTCTGCGCCGTTCTCGTCGATCTCAAGCACATCGCCGGAGGAAAGGATCTTGATATGATCCTTGTCATATCCAAGTTCCTCTGCGATCTTCGCCTGTGCTACCAGATGCTTGTACTCGCCGTGAACCGGGATGGAATACTTCGGGTTGACCAGAGAATAGATCAGCTTGATATCCTCCTTGCAGGCATGTCCGGAAACATGGACATCCTGGAAGATAACATCCGCTCCCTTACGCATCAGCTCATTGATGATACCGGTGACAGACTTCTCGTTGCCCGGAATTGGGTTGGAGCTGAATACGATCGTATCGTTTGGCTTGATGCTGATTTTTCTGTGCATGCCGTTTGCCATGCGGGAAAGAGCCGCCATGGACTCTCCCTGGCTTCCGGTCGTGATAATGACAGTCTGCTCATCCGGATAGCTCTTAAGCTGATCGACGTCGATCAGGATATTATCCGGCAGCGTCAGGTATCCGAGCTGGGATGCGATGGAAATGATATTGACCATGCTTCGTCCCTCGATCGCTACCTTGCGTCCGAACTTGTCAGCGGAATTGATGATCTGCTGTACACGATCCACATTGGATGCAAACGTTGCAATGATAATTCGTGTGGATTTATGCTCTGCAAAAATATTATCCAAGGTCTTGCCGACGGACTTCTCCGAAAGCGTAAAGCCCGGCCGCTCCGCGTTGGTACTGTCACACAAAAGTGCAAGTACGCCCTTCTTTCCGATCTCTCCGAACCGCTGCAGGTCGATCGCATCTCCGAATACCGGCGTATAGTCAACCTTGAAGTCTCCCGTATGCACGACAATTCCTGCCGGCGAATAGATGGCAAGTGCTGCCGCATCCTGAATACTGTGATTGGTCTTTATAAATTCAACCCTGAAGCATCCGAGGTTGATATGCTGTCCGTATTTTACGACCTTGCGTTTGGTACTGTTTAACATGTCATGCTCTTCGAGCTTGTGCTCAATGATACCGATAGTCAGCTTGGTCGCATAAATCGGCACATTGATCTCACGAAGCACATAAGGCAAAGCCCCTATGTGATCCTCGTGGCCGTGTGTGATAAAGAAGCCCTTTACCCTGTCAATGTTCTCCTTCAAATATGTGATATCCGGGATTACCAGATCGATTCCCAGCATGTCGTCCTCTGGAAATGCCATTCCGCAATCTACTACGATGATACTATCATCATATTCAAAAGCAGTGATATTCATTCCGATCTGTTCCAATCCTCCAAGCGGAATGATCTTCAGCTTCTGTGTGTTATTCTGTTGTTTTTCCTTTTTCAAATGATTACCTCCAAATATAATTGTTCCGTTCGATCAATACGTTACTGTCACTTCGTCATCGGCAAGCTCAGAAAATACCTTTGCAAGTGCGGCAAACTCCGTATCGTCCTCCACCATCTCGTAAAGCACTTCCTCATCTTCCGTGCGAACTTCTTTTAAAATATATGCATCACTATCTCCCTCTTCCGAGCCATCGGAAACGAGAAGATATTTTGATCCGTTGAGCTGTGTTTCTTCCTCGACTGCAAATGCAGTCTCTTCCCCTGTCTGTGGGTCTGTAAAAATGATCTTTTCCATGATAAATAAACCTCTCTGTCCATAATCAGAGGGCACCATTCTATTTCTACGGCTAAAGTTCATCCTGTGTCAGAAATAGGTGCTGCCCTCTCATCTTATGATTGATTGCGCAAATAATCCAGATAACCTTGCAGGATCAATATAGCCGCAATCTCATCTACATATTCCTTACGATTCTCTCTCCGGATGCCCATCTCCATCATAGACATGTCCGCCGCCACAGTGGTAAGCCGTTCATCCCAAAGGATCACCTCAAGTCCTGTCCGACGCTCCAGCATCTCCTTGAACTCCTTTGTCCGCTCACACCGCTCGCCCTCTGTGTTGTTCATATTCTTGGGATAACCCAAAACGATCCGCTCCACACCGTACTGCCCGCAAAGCTCCTCGATCCGTGCCAGAGTCTGTCTAAGCTTCGTCGGTGCCTTCCGGCGAATGATCTCCACGCCCTGCGCCGTCAGCAAAAGATCATCGCTTACCGCCACGCCGGTCGTCTTCGATCCAAAATCCAATCCTAAAATCCGCATACTACCTACCTGTTAATTCCAGGAACCATTGCTGATGTAGGACTTTAAGATCTCCTCTACCAGCTCATCCCGCTCCACTTTCATAATGAGGCTGCGCGCATTATTATGGCTGGTAATGTACGTCGGATCGCCTGACATAATGTAGCCTACAATCTGGTTCACCGGGTTGTATCCCTTTTCGCTCAAAGACTGGTACACCACCCGAAGAACGTCCTTTACCTGAAGCTCCGGCTCCTTTTCTACTGTAAAATATTGTGTGTTCTTTAAATCCTGCATATTCTCACGCCCTTGCCTTCACTTTTTTCTATTGTAAACTACTCGTCCGAAAAATACAACCTTTATCTTATTTCTGTATCTCCATATATAGTAGATCATCTGTGATTTTTTTCGTGATCATGCCGCTTACCATGCAGTTTACAAGACTCTCCTCGCATTGTGCCGCCACCTTGACATATTCCCTTGTATAGCCGACGTACATTGGCTTACCGTCGATCTCCACCAGCTCCTCAAAGAGGACGGTCTGCTCCGTTCCCAGATACGTCTCCCGAAATTCCAGCGACATCCGCTCTCCGAGTGCGATCAGCTTGGCGCTGCGCTTCGTCTTGATCTCCTCCGGGATCTGGTTCTCCATCACTGCCGCGCGCGTTCCCTGACGCTTGGAATACTTAAAGATATGCATCTCATAAAAATGAATGCGCTCCAGAAACTGTTTTGTGGTCGCAAACTCCTCCTCGATCTCCCCAGGAAAGCCCACGATCACATCGGTGGTGATCGCCGGATGGTCAAAATACGCGCGGAGCAGCTTACAGCCGTTTTCGTATTCCTCGGTCGTATACTTGCGGTTCATCCGCTTTAAGGTAGCATCACAGCCGCTCTGCAAGGACAGATGGAAATGCGGGCAAACCTTCTTTAGCTTAGACAGCTCCCTTGCGAAATCCTCCGTGACAAGCCGTGGCTCCAAGGAGCCGAGCCGGATGCGCTCCACGCCATCGATCGCATGTACCTCCTTGATCAGATGCAGCAACGAATCGTCGCAATCAATTCCGTAAGAGCTTAGATGGATGCCGGTCAGGACGATCTCCTTGTAGCCCTGTGCCGCCAGTCCCTGCACCTCTGTAAGCACATCCGAAAGTGCGCGGCTTCGGACTCTGCCTCTTGCATACGGGATGATACAGTAGCTGCAAAACTGGTTACAGCCATCCTGCACCTTGATGAATGCCCGCGTATGCTCTGCGGTCTTTGAGAGAACGAGATTTTCAAACGGCTGTGTGCGGTCGTTGATGTCCACCACATCGCACAGCGTTGTCATGCCTTTATTCTTTGCGAACTCTTCAATCTTCTCTACCAGTTCGTTTTTCTTATTGTTGCCAAGGATGATATCGATTGCCTCATCCGCCTTCGCCTCTTCCTCCTTGGTCTGGACATAGCAACCGGCTCCGACAACGATCGAATCCGGGTTCTGCTTCTTGGCGCGGTGCAGCATCTGACGTGATTTGCGGTCCGCCATATTCGTCACCGAACAGGTGTTGATCACATATACATCCGCATACTCCGAAAACGGCACGATCTCGTACCCCGCCTCCTCCAAAAGCACCTGCATTGCTTCTGTCTCGTATGCATTTACCTTGCAGCCCAAATTATGTAATGCCGCTTTTTTCATTTTTCGCTCCTATAATAATTGACTTTTTTCCAAAAAAACATTACTATCATCTTAAATACTACTTAATATTTGAGGAGGTGTTCTTATGAAAACAGTACAGATTTCTTTAAATTCTATCGAAAAAGTAAAATCTTTCGTTAATGCGATTTCTCAGTTTGATTTTGATTTCGATCTGATCTCCGGACGTTACGTTATTGATGCCAAGTCCATCATGGGAATCTTCAGCCTTGATCTTTCCAAGCCGATCGATCTTACAATCCATACAGAGAGTAATCTTGATGAGATCATGGAAGTATTAAAGCCATACATCATCGAGTAACAAAGATTTTCGAGCAGCCGCATGTGCGGCTGCCCTTTTTATTTTATAGGGAAATTCTTTTCCTAACTATTCTGCGTCTACCATGATCACTTCTGTCGTGTCGATGGCAGTCTTTACAAGCTCGTCGATCTTCTCGACAAGATTCTTCTCTGACTTTTTGATATACTCAATGTTTGGCTTTGTTACCGGATGCTTTGCCACGAAGATCGTGCAGCAATCCTCATACGGCAGGATAGAAGTCTCGTAGGTATCGATTTTCTCTGCGATCGTGACAATATCCTGCTTGTCCATCGCGATCAGCGGACGGTATACCGGCATCGTACATACCTCGTTCGTCGCTGCAAGGGACTGCATTGTCTGGCTTGCAACCTGTCCGATGCTCTCGCCGGTGATCAATCCAAGGCACTTGTTCTCCTGTGCAAAATGCTCCGCGATCTTCATCATATAACGGCGCATGATGATCGTAAGCTCATCGTGCGGACACTTCTCGTAGATATAAAGCTGGATGTCGGTAAAGTTGACAACGTGCAGCTTGATCGGTCCAGTGTAACGTGCGATCTTCTTTGCAAGATCCACAACCTTCTGCTTTGCACGCTCGCTGGTGTACGGCGGTGCATGGAAATAGGTTGCCTCGATGGTAACGCCACGCTTTGAGATCATATATCCGGCAACCGGGCTGTCAATTCCACCAGAGAGAAGGAGCATCGCCTTTCCCGCTGTTCCAAGAGGCATTCCAGCCGGTCCCGGTATTCTTACGGAGTACACGTTGATGAGTGGACGGATCTCAATGTTGATCGTCACCTGTGGATGATGGACATCCACCTTGGTCTCCGGGAATGCGTCTAAGATCTTTTCTCCGAGTGCAGCGCTAAGTTCCATCGAAGTCATCGGGTAATTCTTTCTCGCGCGTCTGGTCTCCACCTTGAAGGTAAAGTGCTTGTCCGCATAAGCAGCCTCGATATGCTTAAGCACGGTCTCAACGAGCGCGTCAAAGCCCTCGTCCTCCGTCAGGATGACCGGGCAGATCTCCACGATACCGAACACTCTCTGCAAAGCCGAAACCGCCTCGTCGAAATCATATTCGCCCTCCGTCTCCACATAGATGCGTCCGCTCTCCTTGCGCACGTGGAAGGTTCCCTCCACATTCTTAAGCTGGTAAGCGATATTGTGAACCAGTGCATCCTCGAAAAGGTAGCGGTTCTTTCCCTTGATCGCGATCTCCGCATATTTGATTAAAAATGCTTTATACATAGTATTCTCCGTTTCTGTCCTTGTTAATCTATCTTCTGGTATATCTCTGTAAAACCGGGATGTGCTTTGCCATCACACCGACCGCATAGTCGATCTCCTCCATCGTTGTCTCCGCGCAGAAGCTGAACCGGATGGTGGAATCCAAAAGTGATTCCTTCAGTCCGATGCTCTTTAGCGTGTGGCTGACCGATGGCTTGTTGGAGGAGCAGGCGCTTCCAGCTGAGACATAGATTCCTTCATTCTCCAGCGTGTGCAGCATGACCTCCGCACGCACACCATCAATGCTGACGCTTACGATATGAGGCGCAGCATTCCGGTCTGTCCTGCCGTTTACGGACACGCCCTCGATCGCAGTAACACCCTCGATAAAATGCTCCCGGAGCGCATACAGATGCTCGATCTTCGCATCAAAATCCGTATAGATCGCTTCTGCCGCCACGCCAAGTCCGGCGATCGCAGGCACATTCTCCGTTCCGGAGCGCATGCCCTTCTGCTGTCCGCCGCCGTAGACTAACGGCTTTATCTTGGTCTTGTCCTTGATATATAAAAATCCGCTTCCCTTCGGTCCATGGATCTTGTGTCCGCTGACCGAGAGCAGATCAATATTCATCTTCTTGGGATAAATGCGGTACTTGCCGTAGGACTGGATCGCATCCACATGAAACAGTGTGTTCGGATTTTTCTCCTTGATGATGCGCCCCGCCTCCTCGATCGGTTCCACCGCTCCGATCTCATTGTTGACCTGCATGAGAGACACTAAGATTGTGTCCGGTCGGATTGCCTGCGCCAGATCATCCAGACTGATCTCTCCATACGCATTGACCGGCAGATAGGTCACCTCGTATCCGTTCTCCGCAAGATACGCAAACGGATTGGCAACGGAGGCATGCTCCACGCAGGTCGTGATCACATGCATGCCCGCACGCTTATTTGCCTCTGTGCTTCCAAGTATCGCAAGATTGTTCGACTCTGTTCCCCCGGAGGTAAAACAGATCTCCTTCTCCTGTACCTTGAGTGTCTTTGCGATTTTCTTCTTCGCTTCGTTGATAAACTTCTCCGCTTCCACGCCCTTTAAGTGCAAAGAGGATGGATTACCGTAGTCCTTCGTCAAAAGATCCACCATCAGCTCTGTCGCCTCCGGCAGACAGAACGTGGTCGCGGAATTATCCAAATATACTTCCATAGTGCGTCCTTTATATATCCAGTTGATAGACAAGCATGGCAAGCGTCGCAAGCCCTGCCGTCTCCGTGCGCAAAATGCGTCTCCCCAGACTGATCCGGTGAAAACTGCCGCAATCGGCATGTGCCTCATCCACCATCGTGATCTCCGCATCCGAAAAGCCGCCCTCCGGTCCGATCATAATGCCGATGGACTCGTTCCCGCCGATACCTCCGATGATCTCTCTGGTTGCTTGCATGCCCCGCTCATTTTCATACGGAACAAGCGTAATGTCAAGCTCTTTTGCCAAATTCAGTGCTCCCTTCCACGAAACCGGCATCTGCACAGTCGGGATAAGCGTCCGCTTTGACTGCTTTGCGGCGCTTTCGGCAATGCTCCGCCAGCGGCTTACCTTCGCGGTAGCCTTCTTGTCGTCCAGCTTTACCACGCAGTTCTTCATGGCGACCGGAATGATCTCGCTTGCGCCAAGCTCCACCGCCTTTTGGATGATAAGCTCCATCTTGTCTGCCTTCGGCAGTCCCTGAAACAGCACGATCCGGTTGGAAAGCTCCGTTCCAAGCTCATCCTCCCGTTCAATCCCTGCCCTCACCATATCCGATGTGATCTCGCTGATCCGGCAGAAGTAGGACCTGCTCGCGGAATCGCTGACGCGGATCTTCTCCCCCGCCTTCATGCGGAGCACATTGCCGATATGGTTGACATCACTGCCTGTAATGACGATCTCATCGCCCTGCACCTGCGTGCTCTCTACAAAAAACTGATACATGCTTAATTCTTCCTTGCCGTAACATTGACCCACTCGCCCTGATGGTTGACCTCTACCACCTCAAGGCCAGCCGCACGGATCGCATCTACGACCTCCTGCTCCTTAAAATCGATGATACCGGAGGTGATAAAATAGCCGCCCTTCTTCATGCGCGCCGGGATGACCGGAGCCATCGGAATAATGACATCCGCGAGGATATTGGCAACCACGATATCATACTCCTCGTTGCCAACCTTCTGCTGCAGTTCTTCATCGTCGATCAGATTGCCGACATAGAATGTGCCGAGGGAGGCATCCAGATGGTTGACCTCCATATTCTCTCTGGTGGAGATCATGCAGTCCGCATCCAGATCTGTACCAGCCACCGCACTTGCGCCAAGCTTTAGCGCAACGATAGAGAGGATTCCGCTTCCACAGCCGACATCAAGCACCTTCGGTGTCCGGTTCTGCGGCGTGTAGTCCGCATTGCCACGGATGTATTTGAGGAGCTGGCGGATGCAAAGCTGTGTTGTCTCATGCTTGCCCGTGCCGAAGGAAATTCCCGGATCGATCTCGATCAGGAATTTGTCCTTATCCTCCTCCTTTAATTCTTCCCACGTCGGCTTGATCAGAATATCCTCGATCGTGAAAGAAGAAAAATACTTCTTCCAGTTGTTGATCCAGTCCAGATCCTCCGTCTCGGAGGAAGAGATCACACCGCTTCCGACCTCAACCATGCTGCGAAGCTCTTCGAGACCTTTCTTGACATTCTTAAGAAGCTCGGTCTGGTCGCTTCCGTCATCCTCAACGTAGAAGCTGACATGGCTGATTCCCTCATCCGGTGGAAGCTCCGGCAAAAAATCGATAAACATATCTGCCTGATCCTCCTTGGATAACGGGATATTATCCTCGATCTCGATTCCCTCGATGCCAAGCTCTCCTAACATTCCTGCCATGTAGTCCTCCGCCTGGGTTGTTGTCTCAATGGTGTATTTTTTCCATTTCATGTTGTGTGTTTTCCTCCGAAATTTCTATTAAAATAAATTTAACGATCCCACTTGTCTGCAAGCCCATTGATCTGGTCTGCGAACTTGCCGAGATCCTTGTTGGACATGCCCTTGCACTTCTGGATAACAGCCACCAGACGCGCTCCTGCTGCCACAAGACGGTCAAATACCGTATTGGCAGCGCTCTTTGCCTTGGCAGATTTCTTCTCTGCCAGCTTGCGGTCGCCCTCTGCCACACAGGCACCCGTGATCAGATCATACGCATCCCCGCTGTACGGTGCAGTCGCTGAAAAACCGGTCACCTCCTGCACATGCTCCGCGAAGGATACCGCGGTGCTCTCCTCGCCATGTACCACAAATACTTTCTGTACATTGCTCTCAAATGAGGAGATCCATTTCGTCAGATGATCCTTATCCGCATGCCCGCTGATACCCGGAAGGTTGACGATCTTAGCCTTGACCTCCACGGTCTCACCGAACAGTTTCACTTCCTTGACACCGTTTAACAGCGCATTGCCAAGTGTTCCCTCCACCTGATATCCGACAAACAGTACGGTGGAATCGCTGCGCCACAGATTATGCTTCAGGTGATGGCGGATACGTCCTGCCTCGCACATGCCGGATGCAGAAATGATCACCTTCGGCTTCTCGATGAAATTGATCATCTTTGACTCGTCGCTGGTTACCGCCACCTTCAGTCCGTCAAACCGGATCGGGTTCACGCCGGACTCGATCAGTGCCAGCGTCGTATCGTCAAAGCATTCCGCCACGTTCTTGTGGAAGATGTTCGTTGCCTCCACGGCAAGCGGGCTATCGATATATACCTCAAAGTTCGGAAACTCCGGCAGCAGATTTTCCGTCTTGATCCGCCTTATAAAGTACAGCATCTCCTGTGTTCTGCCGACTGCAAACGCCGGGATCACAAGATTGCCCCCTCTCTGGAAGGTATCGCGGATCACCTCTGCGAGCAGCTTTGCATAGTCCGGCGGCGTTTCATGGTTGCGGTTGCCGTAGGTGGACTCCATGACCACATAGTCTGCCTCTTTTAACATGACCGGATCCTTGATGAGCGGTCTGCCGCCATTTCCGATATCACCGGAAAATACGATCTTGCGCTCCGTGCCGTTCTCCTTCAGCCAGATCTCGATCGATGCAGATCCCAGCAGATGTCCCGCATCGTTAAAGCGTACCATGATTCCATCCATCAGCTCGATCTTCTTATCGTAACTTAGTGCCTCGAAATGTTCCAGAACGCCCATCGCATCGTTCATATCGTACAGCGGTGTGATCTCCGGACGTCCGGCACGGCGTGCCTTGCGGTTCTTCCACTCCGCTTCAAATTCCTGGATATGTGCGGAGTCTTTGAGCATGATGTTGCACAGCTCGCAGGTCGCCTTCGTCGCATATACCTGTCCGCGGAAGCCATGATTATAAAGAAGCGGCAGCAGCCCGGAATGATCGATGTGTGCGTGTGTGACCAGCACGAAATCGATCGTGGACGGGTTCACCGGGATCTTCTGGTTCTCATACAGATCCGGTCCCTGCTCCATACCGCAGTCCACCAGAAAATGTACTCCGTTACAGGTGACATAATGGCAGCTTCCCGTGACTTCACGGTCAGCTCCGATAAATTGTATCTCCATATTGTTCCCCACCTTCCCCTTCGTCAGACGACGAAACATCTTTTATAGATTACCTTTTAGTATAAAAGAAAAATGGAATAGTTGCAAGGTGAACCGATATGTTTTCCACGAAAACAAAAGGAACTACCACTTTCATCTGTGATAGTTCCTTCTATAATTTCATCTTCTTATATCAGTACCTTGCAGAGCTGATCGTACTCACGGTTGATCTCCTGCACGGTGCGGTTGTCTCCATCGAGATTGTCCGGATGGTAGATCTTGATCAGATCCTTGTAGCGCTTCCGAAGTGACTGCTTGCTGCCGACACCCGTAAAGAACAGCTCGCCCTTGACTACCATAGAACCGGTATGGTGCGGTGCAGAATTTTGGTATTCAAAATCCTTGACTCTGCTGTAGAACTCCTTCTGCCGCTCTACATGCTGTTTTTCAGTTGCCAGCTTAACTAGTTCCTCTTCCAGAATCTTAAACTTCATGTCAAACAGCTTCTGCTGCTGTTCCAAGCGCCGATCCTCGATCTCCACCTTGCGGCTGAATGCCTCCCGCTCACGTTCCAATATGCGTCTTTGTTCATCCAATGCTCTGCGTTCTTCTTCCAGCGTCATCGCATTATGGTCTGCGATATTTCTATGCCAATGCCTGTGGCTTTTCAACCTCGTGTGCTGACCAGGTATCTGCAACTGCTGCACCGCTAAAGTCCGCGGAATCACTGTAACTTGTCACGGTGATCGTATAAGCGCTGCTTCCGCTGACATAGACCGTTCCGTCTGTTCCGACTATGGATACGAGATTGCCATCCTCGTCCATGATAGTTCCCTCATTGTAAAGGTTCGTCACAGTGCTGTCTCCGGTCACTGTCCATACGGAATCACTGCTGATATAGACGTTGCAATAGCCGCTACCGCCTTCTCCCGCATAGATCTCGTCATCCACGATCGCGCCCTTTAAAGAACTTCCGTTTTCCATGTAGAAATCAAGCTGGCTGATGCTATCCCACACAACATTTCCCTCCATTTTCTGTGCATCTGCGGTAAAGGTGCAGTCAGATCCGTTTGATCCGGTACTTCCCCATCCGCGCTCATTTGCATTTCCGGTACACATCAGGAAGAACTCACTGTCCTCCGCGTAGGTGATATCCACATCAGACAACAGAATGTTCGCCTCTGTATTCGTGGTGTAAATCAGCCCGCCGTTTTCGGATGTGATGCTTCCTCCTACGATCTGCATGGTGCTGTTGCCGACCTCGGAATCGCCGGACATGCTCTGGTATACAATGATCGTCCATGTCGTATCGTTCTGGCTTAGATCCTGCATATTTCCGGTAATATCACAGTCAAAAAGATGAATGGTATTAAGTCCCTCCATGCAGATTGCCTCAGAACCGGTTGCTGTCAAAGTTGCATTGTTGATCGCAATATCCGCGGTACAATAGACTGCCGGTGAACCGACACCATTGCTAGTATAGCTGCCGCCATCCACAACCATTGTTCCGCCGCCACGGTCACTACGGATTGCCGCTGCAGATTCTCCATCCGTCTCCACATTCAAATCCCATGCATACAATGTTCCGCCACCGGCTACATGGATGCCGCCGGATGTATTCTGCTCGGTTGAAATATCCGAATCCGCAACATACACAGTTCCGTCTCCGTAAGCAAATACGCCCGCACCGCCTGCCGCGTCGGTTGTGATCTTCGCGTTTTTAATATAGGTGGTTCCGTCTGTTGTAAGCACTGCCGCACCTACTCCGTAGAAGCTGGAATTGTCGCCTCCGGTGCTGTCGCTGGATGTCCGGTCAACGGTAATGTCACTCAACTGTACGGTTGCCCCGTCAGAGACAAGTATTGCATTTTCATCGGTTCCGGTTGAGGTATACGTCTCCCCGCTTGCGGAGGTGTCCTCTGTATAGTTTGTCACAGAATCATAGCTGTCTACACCGGATGCGCTCTGTCCCGGCTGTCCGCCCTGTTGATTTCCGGCTCCGCCGCCCTGCGGTCCGCCTGTCATGCCACTGTCCATGCCCTGTGATACTAATATCTGTGTGATCGCACCATTTTCATCAAATGTAATCTGGAGCATTGCGCCCTCG
This sequence comes from Lachnospiraceae bacterium, assembly GCA_963612015.1. GTDB lineage: Bacteria > Bacillota > Clostridia > Lachnospirales > Lachnospiraceae > Roseburia. The sequence goes on from CAVDTR010000008.1 coordinate 65,264, forward strand.
GTAATGTCACTCAAGCTTCCTTCGGTTGTTGTATCGTCCGTGCCCTGCACCGCGATAACAGAAGTATCGTTGATCGTTAAAACTGCGCTCGCTTGTGACATTCCTCCCGGTGCAGAACCACTTGGCATGTCACTAGGAACGTCGCTTGGTACGTCGCTTGTTGCATCTCCAGTTGAAGCATCACCAGTTGGAGCATCCTCACTTGGTGCTTCTCCGCTCGGAGCATCACCAGTTGGAGCATCTCCACTCGGAGCTTCTCCACTTGGTGCCTCACCATTTGGAGCATCGCCACTTGGCTTCTCACCGTCTGATACTTCACCCATGCCCTGTGACACGCCTAATGTGATTTCGTTTCCGTCTACGCTCTCAACTCTCGCCATGATTGTCGTTGATGCCGGAGCCTCAGTTTCCTCATCCGTATAAGAAAATTCATTCGTCCCGGATGTCTCTGTTCCGTCATTATCATCAGAGGAGCTTTCTGCCTCCGCCGCCTCTGATGCTGTGCCGTTGTCCGTGCCTGTTGTTCCACATGCGGTCACCCCTACGATTGTCAGAGAGCCGATCAATAAACCACATACCAGTTTGCATTTTTTATATTTCATAGTTGTTTCCTCCTTGTAATGTATTTCCTTTCTTTAAACACATCATACCGGAGAAACCTTAAACGAACTTTAAAGGAAATAAAAAAATCAAAAAGCTGTTGCCGGTGCTTTACAGAATATATTCTGTATCACATCGTACAACAGCTTTTCGCAGATCATCTTTTACAGATCATCCAAAGATTCTTTTATTTTGTCCATAAAGCCCTTTTTCTTCTCGTACTTTGAAGATGTACTTGCCCCGCCTTCCTTGGTCAGGGAGCCTCCGGTTACTTCGTCAAACTTGCGAAGCAGTTCCTTTGCCTCCTTAGACAGGTTGGTCGGTGTGGAAACGATCAATGTAACATAATGATCGCCTCTGGTCGCCTTGTTGCGAAGGGACGGAACTCCCTTGCCCTTTAAGCGGATTCGCGTACCGGTCTGTGTTCCCGGAGCAACCGTATAGATGATGTCACCGTCTACAGTCTTGATGCGGACGTCACCGCCAAGCGCTGCAATCGCATAAGAGATGGATGCGTTGGAGAAAATGTTCATATCCTGACGCTCAAATGCAGGATTTCTTCCAACAATCACCTCAACCAAAAGATCGCCTCTTGGTCCGCCGTTCGTACCCGGTTCTCCGTAATCGCGCACTCTTACGCACTGTCCGCTATCAATTCCTGCTGGGATCTCAATGGTCTTGCGAACCTTCTTTGTGATATATCCGGTTCCACGGCAATCCGGACATTTATCCCGGACAACCTTACCCTTGCCGCCACACTCCGGACAGGTCTGTACGTTCTGCATCATGCCGAACAGGGACTGTGTAGAATAAACAACCTTACCCTTGCCGCCGCACTTCGAACAAGTCTCCGGGCTGGTTCCCGGTCTTGCTCCCATTCCGTGACAGGTTGCACATTCTTCTTTGTAGTTAAATTCAAGCTCCTTGGAACAGCCAAACACCGCTTCCTCAAATGAAATCCGAATGCTCATACGAACATTGGATCCCTTCATCGGACCGCTGTTGCCGCCGCTGCGTCTTCCGCCGCCAAAAAAGTCACCAAACAAATCTCCGAAAATATCGCTGAAATCCATGCCGGAAAAATCAAAGCCACTACCGCCGCCCATGCTGCCGTCAAATGCCGCATGGCCAAACTGGTCGTACTGTTTTCTCTTTTCCGGGTCACTCAGAACCGCATACGCTTCCTGAGCTTCCTTGAATTTTGCTTCACAATCCGGATCGTCCGGATGCATATCCGGGTGGTACTTCTTGGCAGTCTGCCGGAACGCTTTCTTAATTTCCTCCTCGGTAGCAGTCTTTGAGACTCCGAGGACTTCGTAATAATCTCTCTTATCAGCCATTTTATGTTTACCTTTATATTCGCGTATAGGGCTTCCGGGAAACTCCCGGAAACCCCACAATTTTTACTTTAAGAAGCACACTTCCAATGCCGCATCCGGCATTGGTTCAAATTATACTTCCTTGAAATCTGCATCAATGACATCATCATCTGCGGATGAAGATGTACTGGCATTCTGTGCGCCACCTGCAAATCCGCTCATATCAGGACCTGCTCCTGCTGCACCCTGTGCGCCCTGCGCTGCCTGTGCCTGCTCATACATCTTTGCGAATACCTTCTGAGCACTCTGTGTGAGCTTCTCCTGTGCAGCCTTAAGGTCAGCAATGTCAGAATCTGTCATCTGGTCAGCTTCCGGATGTGCATCAAGGATAGCCTTTACTGCATTCAAGTCAGCCTCAACTGCTGCCTTGTCATTTGCGTCGATCTGTGCGCCAACCTGATCAAGAGCCTGCTGTGTCTGGAATACGAAGGAGTCAGCATCGTTTCTGGTGTCGATTGCTTCCTTTCTCTTCTTATCCTGTGCCTCGAACTCAGCAGCTTCCTTAACTGCCCTATTGATTTCATCATCGGACATAGAGGTTCCGGAAGTGATGGTAATGTGCTGCTCTTTTCCGGTTCCGAGATCCTTAGCGGATACATTTACGATACCGTTTGCATCGATATCGAAGGTAACTTCGATCTGTGGAACACCACGACGTGCTGGCGGGATTCCATCCAGACGGAACTGTCCAAGGGACTTATTATCTCTGGCGAACTGACGCTCACCCTGTACTACGTTGATATCTACTGCGGTCTGGTTATCTGCTGCGGTAGAGAATACCTGGCTCTTCTTTGTCGGGATTGTAGTATTTCTCTCGATAAGTCTTGTAGCAACACCACCCATTGTCTCGATAGAAAGTGAAAGCGGAGTTACATCGAGAAGTAAGATCTCACCAGCGCCGGCATCTCCTGCAAGCTTACCACCCTGGATAGAAGCACCGATTGCTACGCACTCATCCGGGTTCAATGACTTGCTTGGCTCTTTTCCGGTTAACTGCTTTACCTTATCCTGTACAGCCGGGATACGAGTAGATCCACCGACAAGAAGTACCTGACCAAGGTCAGCGTTGGTAACACCAGCATCTCTCATAGCGTTCTGAACCGGAACTGCGGTTCTCTCTACGAGATCATGTGTCAGCTCATCGAATTTAGCTCTTGTAAGGTTTACATCAAAGTGCTTCGGTCCCTCTGCGGTTGCAGTGATGAACGGAAGGTTGATGTTGGTGGTAGTTGCGGAAGAAAGCTCTTTCTTTGCCTTCTCAGCAGCTTCCTTTAATCTCTGGAGCGCCATCTTATCAGTTGAAAGATCTACGCCCTCTGTTCTCTTAAACTCATCGATCATCCACTGTGTGATCTTGTTATCGAAGTCATCACCGCCAAGGTGTGTATCACCATTTGTAGATAATACTTCGATGACACCGTCACCGATCTCAATGATGGAAACATCGAATGTACCACCACCAAGGTCATATACCATGATCTTCTGCTCATGCTCATTGTCAAGTCCATAAGCCAATGCTGCTGCGGTAGGCTCGTTGATGATACGCTTTACATCAAGTCCTGCGATCTTGCCGGCATCCTTGGTTGCCTGACGCTGTGAGTCGTTAAAGTAAGCAGGAACTGTGATAACAGCCTCTGTTACCTTCTCACCAAGGTAGCTCTCTGCGTCTGCCTTTAATTTCTGAAGAACCATTGCGGAGATCTGCTGCGGAGAATACTGCTTATCATCGATAGATACCTTGTAATCCTCGCCCATGTGTCTCTTGATGGATGAAATTGTCTTTTCTGCGTTGGTTACTGCCTGACGCTTTGCAGGCTCACCGACAAGTCTCTCACCTGTCTTTGTAAATGCTACAACGGATGGTGTTGTTCTGGCACCTTCCTGGTTTGCGATGACGGTAGGTTTTCCACCTTCCATTACTGCTACACAGCTATTTGTTGTTCCTAAATCGATACCAATAATCTTGCCCATTTTCTTTTCCTCCTATAATAATTAAATTGAAAGCAATTTGTTATGAGTTTTTGCAGTCCTATGAAACAACTGCAACCATACTGTGGCGAACCACGGTATCTTTGTACATGTAACCCTTTAAGAGTTCCTGTGCGACGATTCCTGACTCGTACTCCTCACTCTCCACCTGCATCACTGCGTTGTGGAAATCCGGATTAAATTCTTTGCCGACGCACTCGATCGGGGTAACCCCCATCGCTTCAAGCTCCGTCATAAGCTGCTTGTAAACCTTATCCATACCTAAAACGAAAGCGTCTTCTTTGTCCTCCTCCTCGACCGTTGTAAAACCTCTCTCAAAGTTGTCAACAACCGGAAGGATCTTCTCGACGATGGTTCTTGCTCCCATGTCGAACATCTGTGACTTTTCTTTCTCGGTACGCTTGCGGAAGTTATCAAATTCAGCCATCTGACGTTTCAAGCGATCGTTCAATTCTTCGATCTGCTCATCCTTTTTGTCTTTCTTTTTCTTTTTGAAAAAGCCTTCCTTCTTATCAGATGCTCCTTCAGCTTCCTCCGCCTCTGTATCTTCAGCTTCTGCTTCCTCCTCAGAGGTATCTACACTCTCTGTGCTTTCCTCCTCTGCTTCGGAAACATCTGCTAAATCCTCATTTTCTTCTGAGACAGTTTCCTCGAGCTCTTCTGCGATATCCTGCTGTTTGTCTTCTGCCACTTTATTCCCACCTTTCTACGAACCATTCTCTGATTTATCAAAGATTCCATCCAACTGGTTCTTTAGATGCCTCAGATTGTCCATGACTTTCTCGTAATCCATTCGTTTCGGTCCGATAATACCAATCGTTCCCTTAACGCCCTCTCCCAATTCATAGGTTGCGGTTACTACGCTGCAATCCTTCATGGTCTGAACGGGAGCTTCATTTCCTATATAAACCTGAATGCCTGTTTCCTCATTGCTCAGGGATTCAGAGACCAGACTGGCTAATTCTTCCTTTTCCTCAAATGCAGATAACAAGTTTGTCGCCTGCTCGGAATCGGAAAGCTCCGGATACTTTAAAATGTTGGTCGCGCCGCTTGTGTAAATCTCAAGATCCTCATCCTCACTCAAGATCTCTGCCAGTGCGTCGATCACCTCTCCGACGATCACACTGTGGTTGCCCGCCTGCTCCTTCAGCTTGGTGATGGTAGCAAGGTTGATATCCTGTATCGCCTGCCCGTTAAGGCTTGTGTTCAATAGGATATTCAGCTTCAAAAGTGTCTCATTGTCGATCGAATCCGTCACATGGATGATCTGATTCTTAACAATGTTGTTGTTCATCACAACCACTGCAAGGATCTGATCGTCTACCACCTGTGACAACTGGATGAACTTGATCCGGTTGGTGGAGGATGCGGTAACGAGTGTTGCGTAGTTGGTATTGTTCGCAAGCATCTTGGCAACCTGCTTTAATACCCGCTCCATCTTCTCGGTCTTTTCGATGACGAACTCCTTCATCTCCGTGACCTCACGATCCTTCTCCGCCATCAGATGATCCACATACAGGCGATAGCCTTTGTCGGAAGGAATACGTCCTGCCGATGTATGCGGCTGAACGATGTAACCCAGTTCTTCGAGATCCGACATCTCATTGCGAATCGTTGCAGAACTTAAGTTCAGATCCGTGTACTTGGAGATCGTTCGTGAACCAACCGGCTCTCCTGTCTCTAAGTAGTTACGGATGATAGCATCTAAGATTTTTATTTTGCGTTCGCTTAATTCTTCATCAAGTGCTCCCACTTATCTCTCACCTGCTCTTTGTTCTCGTCAATTCGCTTCGATGTGTTAGCACTCATTCAATAGGAGTGCTAACATCTGTAATTAAAATAGCACCAAGGGTATTCTTTGTCAACACCCCGGTGCTATTTTATACTTATTTTATAATTTTTATTTACTATGCTGCCGGTTACGCTCGGGGCTGTCTGTTTGCTCGCTGTCTTGCAGCCCGCGCTCTCTGCTCGTTCTCCCTCGCCTGTTTCTTCCGCAGATAACTTGTTCGTGCAGTTTCCAGCTCTGCATAGGCCTTTTTATCTGTCAGATCGCTGCCGTGAACAGCTGCCATGCGATTCTCCGGATCATAGTTTACCCGAACCTCTGCCTTACTGTTCCGGGCAAGAGATGCTTTCAGTGCGCCCAACTCCAGCTTTGGACACACTCTGCCGATATGTTTCTGCTCATAATAGGCTTTATAGCTTTCCTTAGCTGCCTCAAATTCCGGCTGGCTCTGCGCCTTGTTCTCCATCACTTCAAGAAGCTTGACAACTGCCTGCTTGCGGAGTCTTCCGGTATCCGTTCCCTGACCTCCGATTTCCTCCTGAGCATAGCCGTCATCGGTATGAGCATTCATATATTCTCTACAGGCACGATATAAGTCCTCCGCACATTTCTTCTCTGCTGCGACATTTGTGATACTGCACTTGCGATAAGCTGCTACCGCATCCTTAATCCTGCCAAATTCCTGAGCATGACCGCTGGATACTTTTAATTTTGCGGCTGCAGCTGCATCAAAGGATACAAAGGCTTCATTTAGCTCTGTCCCCTGTATATTCCGCTTTTGCATAGCCACATCTATCTGAGTCTTATCCCAGTCCTGCTTCAGCTTTTCTGTCTGCTTCAAAAGAGCGGCTGCTGTCTTATCCTGCCCCCTCTTAAAAATCCCCATCATCGCAAACTTCTTACTTTCCAGAAGTTTCTTAAGAGCCTCCGTCCTTGCCTCTAACTGCTTTTTCTGCGTAATAGATTCCTGGATGAATTCGTTGGACTTTGTCAGATTTTCCTTTATCTCCTGTGGCTCCCTCGCCCTCAGATTTAATCCTGCTACCCCCTTCATATTATTATAGGTTGTCTGGGATTTCTGTGCGATTTTTCGGGTTTCCTCCAAAAATTCCGGAAGACTTTCGCTGACCAGCTTCAGCTTATCCTTCAACTGCAGTGATGCTTTGGGCTGCTTTTTCACCTTGTCCAGAATATCATCCGCAACTGCCTGCTGATAAGTATTGTAAAAATCAAGCTCTCTGAATTCAACTTTGATATAGGACATCGGTTTTTCCAGATATTCTTTATCCTGGCTGCAAATCTCTGCATAGCCCTTTAAAAATACCCATAACCGCTGCAAATTCAGCATAAAGTTTTCCGGGTTTCTCGTTCCGTACGGGAACTCATTCTCCCAGTTTATATTTTCTGCCATATTCAGGCTGTAACTTAGGGTATAAAGATGCTGATACATCATATCCAGTTCATCACGCTCTGGAGCCTGCTCCCCATTCAGCAGCTTATTATAATCCTTCAGACAGACCTGCATGGAGTTGTTCAAGCCCTGTTTTCCATAAATGCATACATTTTCACCGACAGAATTCATGATATCATCCAGATCTGCTTGCTGCTTCTGTGGCTGATCCGGAATCAGGCTTTCCAACAGCTTCTTTTTCTGCGCTGTCTTCCGCTGTTCTTCTTCGTTGTTCTCAGCAGGATTCATCGCTTCCTGCTCCGGCGCCTCATTTTCTACCCCGAGAGCTTTTTCATGTAGCTTTTTATAGTACTTCTCGAACTTTACCTTATCAAAAATCCTATCCCGGAAGGTCGAAAGCTCCATAACCTCTCCGGTTGCCGCCTTTTCCGTTATAGTCCTTAAATATACCCAGAACTTCTGGACATTTTTCAGGTAATTCTCCCGGCTTCTTGTTTCCTTTGGGAATTGCTCTCCTGCCGAGTTTGTCCCAATCTTGTCGAACTGTACATCACGATACTGTCTGTAAAGGTCATTGTAGAGCTTCTCATGCTCCTTATCCTGAAAATCTTCCTTTCCGTCATCCGCTCCTGCAATCCTGTTATAATCCTCCAGCAGCTTTTTCGTTTTGTCAATAAATCCCGTCGAATTATATACATACAGCTTCTCCAGAAGCTCCGGCATTCCGTCCAATAGTGCATTCTGTGCGGCTGCGTCCTCAGGAAGCAGATAATCTGCCAGCTTCTCCCGTATCGTTATAGCCTCCGGTGGATTCTGCTCCGCCTGCAGCTTCTTCCTTACATCTGCAAAGCCCGGCTCGAATACTTCTTCATAATATTTCTCTCTGGAGCCGAAATAATAGGACTTATTATCCTTATGTTCCTCTGTAAAGGCATTGAAAAATGCCCAAAGCTCATGCGCGCCAGCAAGGAAGTCCTCTTGTGTACCTTCTCCAGGAAACCGCTCCTGTACTTTTTCTTCGGAAAGTCCCGTCAGATTTGCAAAACTCTCCTTTAATTCCTGATACATCGCCGGTGTATAAGCAGCGGAGTCCTCAACTACCCTGTTATAGGTGTTCAGCACCGTCTCCACCGGTTCTCTCAGCTTTAGCCCGAATTCATGATTATAGGTGCCCAGTAAATTTCCAAGCTCAGCATTCTGTGACGGAGCACCCATAGGAATCACATAATTGCTTCTGTTTTCAAGCATTTCCGATAACCGCTTTTCAGAAACAGGAAGCTGTTTTTCCCGAAACTCATCATTAAGTTCGGCGTCCCCGTAGAAATTCCTGTCTTCCTCCTCATCCAGGAAATAATCATCTTCTTTTTTTGCCTTGTGGGAATCCATCACCCTTTGATAATCACTTCCCGAAAATATCTCCTCGTAGTAATCCTTATATTCTGAAATCTCATCCGGGCAGCCTGCAGCTAAAGCACTTGTATATCCCTTAAGGGAAATCCACACATGCTGAACAGCATCTCTGAACTGCTCGAAGGTAAGCTGTTCCGGTACTTCCCTGTCGATTTTCAGTGCGGTATACATTTCGGCAAGATGGTTACGCATCTCGGCATCTGCATTTCCAACCTTTCTTTCTGTGTTCTTCCAGTCCGTCAACAGAACATGCATGCACGGCAGAATCTCACGGAATCCTTCCTTATTTTTACCTTCCAGTACGGAATACATCGCCCCAGATTCTTTCTGTTGCTCTTCTTCACTCTCCGGTATAAAGAAACTCTCCAGATTTGAATTTAAGTCATTCTTCCATTTATCCTGTTCTTCCTGTCCAAGCTTTGGCATCTTTTTTCCTCTCTTTCCTGTGCAGCTTATCCGCTATTCCGGGATTATCCCAGCGAGTTACGATTTGTTTTCTTATTTGTATTCTGATCGTTCTTCATCTTTGTCTCTTTTCCGGCTTCCTTGCCTCCCTGCTTCCGAAGCTGCGCCTTTGCCGCATCCAATTCAGCCTTGACATCCTTTGTCGGATTCTTCCCGGATTTCTTTACAGGCACCGGCCTTTCCTCCGCCTGTGCTTCCTGGACTTCGTTTTTCTGGTTGTGCTCCGCCTCCAAAGCCTCCTCCAAATCAGGATAGAACTCCTTTAGCTTCGCCATCATGCCTCTCGCCATCTCGATACGGTTCTTTCCAGTTCTGGAACGCATCTTTTCCAGTAGTGACCAGCCTCTATCTTTCTTCTGCAGGTAATTCCGACATTCTTTATAAGCCTCCAGACAGCTCTTGCGGATATTCTCGTCAACCAAAGCTGACACCGTGCCTTCCCCGACTGCCTTTTCTGCCTTTTTCAGAGCCTCTACCATTTTTGTAAATTCAGCGGTATTGGAGCTGCTATAGCTCTTTTCGCTGCTTTCCAGCCTGTCCACCTCGTATCCGAAATCCACACTGCTGTAAAGACGTTTTAAAAATGCAGCTCCCGTTACATTCATCTGTATCGTAAGGTCTTTTCTTTTCGCATCTGCCTCTGCTGTTTTGTTCCGAGAAAGAAGCATCTTCTTGTATTTTGCCTGGTCCTCTACCTCCTCTGCGAGGGATGTCCAGCGGACAGGACTATACTCTTTCTTCTTGTCCTCCTCGTACTGGTTCTCAAGTTTTTTTCTTTCATCCGCTGCCTTTGCCTTTTCTGCAACCATCTTGTCTATTTTTTCTTTGGTCAATTCAGCCAGCTTCTGATCATATTCGTTCTGTGCGTTCTTCTTCCGCTTCTCAAAAGGCTCCAGCGGCTGATACAGTTTTTTTTCTTCCTCTTCCAGTTCCTTAATTGCGGCATCCCAGGTACTGAGCTTCTGATTTGCCGTTGTAAGGGCAATCTGCTGTTCTTTAATCTTTTTCTGCAGCTTACGCTGATCCTCAAAGGTTGCATTATTGGACTGTTCAGAAAAATCTCCGATTGCCGCACCGATTTCGGCAATCTCAGCCCAGCACTTTGTAAACTCCTGCTGGCATTTTTCCTTTTCTCTACCGATGCGTTCCTTCGCCTGATCAACAGCAACCAGAATAGGCTTCTTCTCGTTCTCAATCTCCTGCAGCTTTTTCTCGTACTTTTTCTTTTCTTCTGCTCCCTTCTCCTGACACTCTTTCTCCAGCTTTGTAAATGCTTCCTGCATTTTATCTGCAAGCTTTTTGTCAATGCTCTTTAACTCCAGATCAAGCTTTTCAAGATGAGCCTTCCAGTCTTTCTTTAACCTCTCCTTTAAATCAACCAGCTCTTTTGTGGCATTCTGGTCAATTTCACTTTCGTTTTCCTTTATCTTTTGCTCTACGCTATTCTGAACGTTCTGGACCTCTGCCTCTATTTTCTTTTTTTCTTCTTCCATCCACTTGTCATAAACCAGCTTCTTCACCCGCTTATGATAGATTTTCGGATCCTCCGCCTGATTTACCTGATTGTTGTTCTGATTCTTATCCTTCGGCATATTGTTTTTTCCTTTCCCTTTTGTTTTTGGTTTTTATGTTACAGATTCATATTTCCTGCTTTACTTACTTTGTTAATCCTTATTATACACAGCAAGGGAGACAAAAAGGAGACAAAACAGCCTGCTTTTCCAAATAATCCCCGCCTGCGGAGTAATTTTTCCGAAGCGGGGACTCTGGTGCCACATATTACTTTTTAGGCTGCTTTCCCTTGTTAGGCTGTTTCTTCTGGTCTGGCTGATTCTGCAGTTCCCTTTTTTTCTGCTCCGCAGCTCTGCGCTGTTCTTCTTCGGTCTTCTTCGTCCGGAATGCCTCTGTTGCAAGCTGTAGCTCTTTGTATGCCTTTTCATGGATCGGCAGCTTTGAATTTCTTACAGCTTTACAGGTTTCCTTCGCAAGAGAGCCCTCCAAAGCTTCATAATCCAGCTTTATGGCAGGTATTCTCTTATCGTCGCAATACAATTCATATTGTCCCTGTACACACTGATAAGGATTATTGTACTCTTCTTTTACGCTCGCACTCTTTTCATCCAGAATACGCAGGATATTGATAACTGCCTGCTTCCGCAGTCTGCCACCCGCCTGCTTCTGACCGCCGATATCCATCTGACGCTGTCCGTTATCTGTGTGCTTATCCAGATAAATTCTGCAAGCCTTGTACAAATCCTGTGTAAGTATACGCTTGTTGTTCTCATTGGCATTCTTATAACTACGGATAGCACTCTGGATTGCCTCAAATTCAGTCTGATGACCGCTGCCTCCCCAGAGAAACCTTCTTGATGCAATATCAAAGGACTCTATTGCATCATCCAGAATATCCTTCTCCTGATGCTTCCTGTGCTGTCCTGCTACCTGCTTGCGTTCTACTTCCTCTGCCTCCGGCGCAAAGTCCAAACGATTTTTCGGTTTGTTATCATTGTGAATTATGTTTTCTGCTTCCGGTTTATCCTGCTTTACAACTTCATCCTTCTCTTCAGCCTCTTTTTTGACGTCTTTTTCCTTCTTGTCCTCTTTCTCTGCCCTTTCTTCCTTGACGTCCTCTTTCTTCTCATCCTCTTTCTTTACAGCTTCTTCCTTGACATCCTCTTTCTTCTCGTCCTCTTTCTTCTTGTCCTCTTTCTTTACAGCTTCTTCGGTGAATACCTCCTTCTGCTCGATACGCTCCTTCTCAGCTGCCTGCTTTTTATTCAGTTCTTCCGCCAGTCCGAATTTTTTCTGCTGTTTCTTTTCTTCCTCTTCCTTAGCCGCTTCTTCCTCTTGTTTTTTCTTTTCCTCCGCTTCCTTAGCTGCTTCTTCCTCTTGTTTTTTCTTTTCCTCCGCTTCCTTAGCTGCTTTATCTTCCTTCTGTTCCTCAGACTGGGACTTTGTCTGCATCTGACGCAACTCCTCTACTGCATGTATCACTTCATATGGTCCCACTTCAAGTGTTTGCCCATTGACAACATTTTTTCGCAGGATACTTAAAACACTCCATACTTCTTCTGTTTTTGTCAAAAAGACCTCCGGTATTCTTTTTTCTTCCGGAAACAGCTTATCTGCCGGCTGACCATCGTTCAGTCTCAGCAGTTCCATAGCCTTTGCCAGAGCATAAAACGCATAGTTTTTTTCACTGGTAAAATTTCCCTTCTGCTTAATAGCCTGATACTCCATAATTACAGAGTACATCCGCTGTGTATTATCGTGACCAGCCAATGTTTTGCCATAATATTTAGTGTTCTTAGACCAATCATATCTCCATATAGCAGGAGCATCCTTCGGGAGTGGCGCAGACCAAGAGTGGTTGGCTTCCGGCTTTGTCTCTGGCTGCGTTTCCGTTCCCGGCATAGTTTTTGTGTTCGGACTCTGGTTATCTGGCTTTGGCATAATAATTCCTCGCTTTCGTATTTGTGTTCTTTATATTTTATTACAACTTTTATTCTTTACGCCTATCATACTACAGTAAAAGAGACAAAAGGGAGACAAAACAATAAACAAATCCACTACCGCAAGAATTTTGCCATTGCGTAATTGGACAGATCAAGTCCCTTGTCCGTAAGCAGGATGCGTCCTTCCCTTGCAATAAGAAGTCCTTCCGCCTTAAGCTGTTCGATCTCCTCCCGGTAGACTGCCTCTATCGGCATGGAAAAGCATTCCTCAAAGCGTGCGCGTGTCACCCCCTCTGTCATACGAAGTCCTAGGAACATAAACTCCTCCATCTGTGCCTGCTTTGTGATCGGTTCCACGGATGCATGGAGGTTCGTGATGTACTCCGGCTTTGGTTTCGATAACTGCACCGGTTCCGATGGAGCATAGGACATTTTGTAGATATTTGAACATTCTTCTATATATTCGTACAGATCCCTTGTGTTGCTGTATCTTACATTATCGATAAGCGACGCTGCCCCAAGTCCCACGCCAAGGTAGTTCTCCCTCGTCCAATATCCGATGTTGTGCCTGCATTCGTAGCCCGGCCTGGCAAAATTGGAGATCTCGTACCGTGCATAGCCCGCCTCTGCAAGCAGCTGCTGCGTCAGCTTGATCATCCGGTAGGTCTCGTTTTCATCCGGAAGTATATCCGGCTTCATCCCGGCTTCCTGCTTTACCGCATCGAACTTGTACCTTTCATAAAAAGGCGTGCCCTTTTCGATGATCAGTGAATATGCGGATATATGCTCCGGTCGAATCCGGATGACACTCTGCAGCGAGCGCAGATAGTCCTCGACCTTCTGATATGGCAGACCGCTCATCAGGTCGATATTGATGTTTCCATACCCTGCGTTCCTCGCCATCTCATACGTTTTCATAAACTGCTCAAACGTGTGGATCCTTCCGAGGCGCTTCAGCTCCTCGTTGTTGGCAGCCTGCAATCCGATGGAAAGCCGGTTGACACCCGCCTCCCGGTACGCCAGCAGCTTGCTCTTGGTAAGCGTTCCCGGATTACATTCGATTGTCGCCTCCACCTTTTTATTTATATGGAAGGAACTGCCGATTGTGTCCAGAATAGCAAGCATCAGCTCCTGCGACAGCCAGCTCGGCGTCCCCCCGCCGATATAGACGGTGGAGATCTCACAGTCTCTTAGCTGTGTGCCGTAGTAGCGGATCTCCTGAAGCAGCGCCTGCACATACGCTTCCTGCGTCTTTTCGTCCGCAGGGAACGACAGAAAATCGCAATACTCACATTTGCGCACACAAAAAGGAGTGTGTACATACAACTCCAGATTCTTCATATTGCCACACACTCCTCTCTTACATCATATTGGTTCAGCATATACGCATTTCATGCGCGTATGTCAAGCCCGTCAATTCATAGCATCAATCCTCGTCAAGCTTGAGGACGCTCATAAATGCCTCCTGCGGGATCTCTACGTTACCCACCTGGCGCATTCGCTTCTTTCCTTCCTTCTGCTTTTCAAGCAGCTTGCGCTTTCTGGAAATATCACCGCCGTAGCACTTGGCAAGTACGTCCTTGCGCATCGCCTTGACCGTCTCCCTTGCGATGACCTTGCCACCGACTGCCGCCTGGATTGGGATCTCAAACAGGTGTCTCGGTATCTCCTCCTTCAATCGCTCACACATCCTGCGTCCGCGGTCATACGCGCTATCCTTAAATACGATAAAGGACAATGCATCCACCGTCTCGCGGTTGATCAGGATATCCAGCTTGACAAGCTCGGAACGGACATAGCCCTTTAACTCATAGTCAAAGGAAGCATATCCTCTGGAACGCGATTTTAACGCATCAAAGAAATCGTAAATAATCTCGTTCAGCGGCAGCTCATACTTGATGAGTGCTCGTGTCTCCTCCAGATATTCCATGCTGATATAAATTCCTCTCCGCTCCTGACACAGGTTCATGATCGCGCCCACATACTCGCTGGTCACCATGATCTCTGCGCTCACAAACGGCTCTTCCATATAATCGATCTCGGACGGGTCCGGAAGATTGGATGGATTGGTAAGGTCGATCACCTCGCCGTCCGTCTTATGCACCTTGTATACAACACCCGGAGCGGTTGTGACCAGATCCAGATCAAACTCACGCTCCAAGCGCTCCTGAATAATCTCCAGATGAAGCAGTCCTAAAAATCCGCAGCGGAATCCAAAGCCGAGCGCCAGTGAAGTCTCCGGCTCGAAGAATAAGGATGCGTCATTGATCTGCAGCTTTTCTAACGCATCGCGCAGATCCGGGTACTTGGCACTGTCTGCCGGATACATACCGCAATACACCATCGGATTGACCTTCTTATAGCCCGGAAGTGCCTTATCACACGGGCGGGACGCTTCTGTCACCGTATCGCCGACGCGCGTATCGCGCACGTTTTTGATGCTCGCTGCAATGTATCCGACCATTCCTGCAGAAAGCTCATCACATGGGATAAACTGTCCCGCGCCGAAATATCCGACCTCGGTTACAATATCCTGCGCTCCGGTAGCGATCATCTTGATCTCTGTGCCGACCTTTACAGTTCCTTCCATGATCCTGCAAAAGACGATAACACCCTTGTACGGATCATACACTGCGTCAAAGATCAATGCCTTGAGCGGACTTTTCGGATCGCCCTTCGGTGCCGGGATCTTTGTGACAATCTGTTCCAGAACTTCCTCGACATTCAATCCGGTCTTTGCGGAAATACGCGGTGCATCCTGCGCCTCGATTCCGATTACATCCTCGATCTCCTGAATGACTTCCTCCGGTCTTGCACTCGGAAGGTCGATCTTATTGATGACCGGAAATACATCCAGATCATGATCCAGCGCCAAGTATACGTTGGCAAGCGTCTGTGCCTCCACGCCCTGCGCCGCATCCACGACAAGGATCGCGCCGTCACACGCGGCAAGGCTCCGGGAAACTTCATAGTTAAAGTCCACATGTCCCGGTGTGTCGATGAGGTTAAAGATATACTCCTCCCCATCCTTCGCCTTATAAATAATGCGCACCGCCTGCGATTTGATCGTGATGCCGCGTTCCCGCTCCAGATCCATATTGTCCAGAACCTGTGCCTGCATCTCGCGGCTTGTCAGTGTTCCGGTCTTTTCGATGATTCGGTCAGCCAGAGTTGATTTACCGTGATCGATATGCGCGATAATACAAAAATTACGAATCTTGCTCTGGTCTATTGCCATAATATTGTTACCTCTTTCTGTCACTTACTGTTCTGCGGCAGCCCCGCCGCAGCTTTCATTTTACTGAAAATTCTCCAAAAGTGAAGTACCAATCGTATCTTTTGGCATCTCCACATCAAAATTGTCTGCGATCGTTGCGCCGATCACGCCGAAGGTCTCCTGCTCCGGAAGCTCCTTCGACTGCTTCATGGACGGCGAATATGCCAGAAATGGCACCTTTTCTCTCGTGTGATCCGTTCCGGTGTAGGTCGGATCATTGCCGTGATCTGCGGTGATGACTAACAGATCATCCTCCTTTAAAAGAGGAAGCAGCTCACCGAGCTTCACATCAAAACGCTCAAGCTCGTCACGGTAGCCCTGCGGATTTCTGCGGTGTCCCCAGAGGGCA
This sequence comes from Lachnospiraceae bacterium, assembly GCA_963612015.1. Lineage (GTDB taxonomy): Bacteria > Bacillota > Clostridia > Lachnospirales > Lachnospiraceae > Roseburia. The sequence goes on from CAVDTR010000008.1 coordinate 81,388, forward strand.
TCGAAATCAACGAGATTTACAAAGCAAAGTCCCGTAAAGTCCTTCTGTGCGATCTCAATCGTCTGCTCCATTCCGTGTACACTGCTCTTAGAGCGGTAGCTCTCCGTGATTCCCTCCCCGACAAAAATATCGTTGATCTTTCCGACAGAGATCACGTCATAGGAAGCCTCCTTTAGCGCATTTAACGCGGTCCGTCCGGTTGGCTTTAATGCATAATCGTGGCGGTTGCTGGTGCGGACGAACTCACCCTTCTTCTTGCCGACATACGGGCGGGCGATGACACGACCGACGCGCCACTCATCCCGAAGCGTCAGCTCGCGCGCAGCTTCACAGTAACGGTACAAGGTCTCAAGTCCCATCGTCTCCTCATTGCCGCAGATCTGAAGAACCGAATCCGCAGATGTATAGACAATCAGCTTGCCCTCGTTGATTTCCTGCTCTGCAAGCTCGTCAAGGATCTCTGTTCCGCTGGCAGATTTATTCCCGATGATTTCTCTTCCGTCACAGCGCTTGGACAGTTCATCAATCAGCTCCTTCGGAAATCCGGTCTCGGTAAACGTGATGAACGGCTTCTGGGTGTTGATTCCCATCATCTCCCAGTGTCCGGTCATGGTATCCTTGCCGTTGCTGGTCTCCCTTAACCTTGCACGATATCCGATCGGCTCCGTTACCGGATCAACACCCTTTACCGGGTGCAGATTGGATAGTCCCAGCTTCTGCAGATTCGGGATCACAAAATGGTCAACCGATTCTGCGATATGTCCGTAAGTATCTACCCCGATGTCACCGAACTTCTCGCTGTCCGGCATCGCCCCGATACCAAAGGAATCGATAACGATCACAAATACTCTCTTATACTTTTTCACGCTGCGTCCTCTCCTTTCTTTTTCAAAAACGCTCTCCTTAAGCGTTCTCCTCAGCCTTAACGATCTTTACGATACGGCTGGTTCCAAGACGGCTTGCGCCAAGCTCGATAAACTTCTCCGCGTCTGCCATAGAAGCGATTCCGCCTGCTGCCTTGATCTTCTTATCCGGGTTCATGTGCTTTGCAAAAAGCTCAACGTCTGCAAAGGTTGCTCCTGCGGTTGAAAATCCGGTAGAGGTCTTGATATAGTCCGCGTTGGAAGCGTTTACGATTTCACACATCTTTACCTTCTCCTCATCTGTCAAGAGACAGGTCTCGATGATGACCTTAAGGAGCTTGCCATCGCAGGCTTCCTTGATCTCGTTGATCTCGTTTAATACATAATCGTACTCTTTTGCCTTGAGCATACCGATGTTGATGACCATGTCGATCTCTTCTGCACCGTTTGCAACGGCATCCTTTGTCTCAAACACCTTTGTTGCTGTGGTCATATTGCCGTTCGGAAATCCGATAACGGTACATACCTTGATCTTGCCCTGCATATAGTCTGCTGCCTGCTTTACATAGCAAGGCGGAATGCATACGGATGCGGTGTGATATTTCATCGCATCATCACAGATGACCTTGATCTCCTCCCAGGTGCTTCCCTGTAACAATAAAGTATGGTCACATACTGCCAGAATATCTTTCTTATCCATTTTAATTTACCTCTCTTTTCTATTGCTGTTATTCTTATTATTCTAATTAAATATCTGTTGTTTTCAATCTGCTACTTTTTCCCAA
>CAVDTR010000009.1:0-79912 GCA_963612015.1 Lachnospiraceae bacterium
TATCTATAAACTTATTTTAGATTTTTTACTTGTCTACTTGACAGGGGGCTGATCACCCTGCTGGTCTGATGCTTTTTCACTCAATCCTTCTCCGAGGCATTTACTGCCAAACGCCTGACATACTACTGCGCGCCATCTGCCGCAGTACCGCCATCCGACGAACTTTCCGTCGTTGCATCTGTGCTGCCGTCTGCCGGCACATCCGCCTCCGTAACCGGATAATATACGAATCTGCCGCGGTAGATCTCGCTCCACTTTCCGGTCTTTTCATCCACGATTATGACAGAGAGGATGTTGTTGCCGTCCGGAACCGGCATCTCCGCGATGTACTTATCGGAAAGCACGCTTGGGATCGTGCCGTCCCAGGTATAGTAAGCGGTGCAGTTCTGCGGAACGGTAATGGAAACCAAGGTCTCCTCGTCAAAGGTTCCGCCGTTTGGTGTAACCACCGGCATGCTCGGTGCCGGAATGTCGATCACATAGTCCTCCACCACGATGTCGCTATACAACTTCTTCGCGTTGGCGCATACCGCGCGGATGGAGAACTCGCCCTCCTTGTCAAGCGCCAGCGGCTCGCGGTAGATCCTGCCGTATACAGACGGATCTGTGCCGTCCATCGTGTAGTAAATTGTATTATCGGCGTCGGAGGCAAGTGCCACCTCCAGATACTTATCGTACTTGCCGCCCTCCACGCTGAAAGTCGGGGCATTGACGATGTAATCCGAAAACAGCGCCAGAATATCCGGGTCTGTGACGTTCTTGCTGAGTGCGATAATCTCGTCGGTCTTGTTCTTATATTCATAGATTGCGATCAGGTTCTGGTAGCACTTCACATTCTGCGGATCTGCCTCAAGCACCTCCAGATACAGAAGCAGCGCGGAATCGTAATCCTTACGCTCAAAATACAGCCCTGCAAGCGTGAGCTTTACATCCAGATTGCTGTCGTCCAGATTGCAGGCATTCTCATAATAGGTGATCGCCGTCTTATAGTCGCCGGCTGCATACGCCTCCTGCGCCTTCGAGATCTGATAGTCTGCGGAATTGGCATGCTCCACGTCGATCATGTGCTTGATGTAAAGTCCCGCCCCGATGCCGCACACAATGAAGAATGCGAGCACACAGTAAAAAATCGTCAGGTACTTTCTCTTTTTGCGCCGTTCCTGTTCCCTGCGCATCGCTTCCTGCTTTTTGCGCTTTGCCTCGGCGGAGGAAGCTCCCGGCTTGTTCTGTTGCCCCTGCTCTAAGATTCCCGCAAGATACTCATCCTCAAGAGCCTCCATATTCTGCACGATCTGGACTTCTCTTCCGCATCTTGCGCAAAAAACGCTGCCATCCGGCATTTCAGCGCCACAATAAATACATTTCATATTTCAAATCCCCTTAAGAAATATTAGGAATACAGCTTCATAGCTTCCACACAGTTTTTCATGAGCATGGCGATCGTCATCGGTCCGACGCCACCCGGAACCGGGGTGATCGCGCCGGTGTGCCCAACAACATCGTCAAAGTCCACATCGCCGCACAGCTTGTTGGCCTCGCCGCGGTGGATTCCGACATCGATCACGACTGCGCCCTCTTTTACATAGGTGTGGTCAATAAACTTCGGCTTGCCGATCGCAACGATCAGGATATCCGCCTCTTTGCAGATCTCCTGTAAGTTCTTGGTGTGAGAATGGCATACCGTGACCGTCGCATTCTCGCGCAGCATCAGAAGCGCCATCGGCTTGCCGACAATATTGCTTCTTCCGACAACCACGCAATGCTTTCCGTCGATCTGGATATTGCTTCTGTGAAGAAGCTCGATGATGCCAGCCGGTGTGCAGGAGACAAAGCCCTGCTGTCCGATCACAAGCGCACCCACATTCTGTGGATGAAAACCATCCACATCCTTATGCGGTGAGATTGCCTTTATGATATGATCCTCACAGATATGCTTCGGCAACGGCAGCTGGCAGAGGATTCCGTGTACCGTATCGTCTGCGTTTAACTTCGCAACCAAAGCTAAAAGCTCCTCCTCTGTCGTCTCCTCCGGAAGTTCATACGAGCGCGATTCAATTCCAATATATGCACAAGCCTTCTTTTTATTCCCGACATATACGCTGGATGCAGGGTCGCATCCTACCTGTATCACCGCAAGACAGCAGGACTTTCCCGCTTCCTTTAATGCGGCGACCTCCGCCTTTAAGTCATCCTTTAACGCAGCGGAGATCTCTTTTCCGTTAATTATTTCAGCCATAATTCTCCTTAAAACAGTCCGGTAATCGTTCCGTCATCGCTGACATCGATTCCATAAGCCGCAGGATTTTTGGATAATCCCGGCATGGTCATGATCGAGCCGTTGATCGCAACGACAAACTCTGCACCGGCAGATACATAGATTTCACGAACATTCAAGGTAAAGTTCTCCGGGCGACCGAGCTTCTTCGGATCGTCGGATAAAGAATACTGCGTCTTTGCCATGCAGACTGGGAAATTGCCAAAGCCAAGCTCTGTGATCCTTGCAATCTCCTTCTCCGCAGCCGGTGCGTATGTTACCGCAGCCGCACCGTAGATCTCCTTTGCGATCGTCTCGATCTTCTCCTTGATGGAAAGCTCATCCTTATAAAGCGGTGCAAAATGGCTCTCCTTTGTCTCAAGTGTATGAAGCACCTTGTTTGCGAGGGCGATTCCACCTTCACCGCCCTTCTCCCATACCTCGGATAAAGCAAACTCACAGTCATGCTCCTTGCAGAACTTCTCAACGTAAGCAGTCTCCGCTTCGCTGTCCGTCACGAAGGAGTTTAAGGTTACGATGACCGGCACGCCGTACTTCTGCAGATTCTCAATGTGCTTCTCCAGATTGACGATTCCGCGTGCGAGCGCATCCAGATTCTCCTCTGAGAGATTTTCCTTTGCAACGCCGCCATTGTATTTGAGTGCGCGGATCGTAGCAACAAGCACGACCGCATCTGGCGTAAGTCCCGCCTTGCGACACTTGATGTCGAAGAACTTCTCCGCACCGAGGTCAGCACCAAAGCCTGCCTCCGTCACAACATAATCCGCGAGCTTTAACGCGGTCTTGGTTGCGCGCACACTATTGCAGCCATGCGCGATATTTGCAAATGGTCCGCCATGCACGATTGCAGGCGTATGCTCTAAGGTCTGGATCAGGTTTGGTTTTAACGCATCCTTAAGAAGCGCAGCCATCGCTCCGGTCGCCTTTAAGTCATTGGCGGTCACCGGCTTGCCATCGAAGGAATATGCGACGATGATGTTGCCTAGACGGCGCTTGAGATCCTTCATGTCATCCGCAAGACATAAGATCGCCATGATCTCGGATGCAACAGTGATGACAAAATGATCCTCGCGCACCATTCCGTCCATCTTGCCGCCAAGTCCGACAACGATATTGCGCAGTACACGGTCGTTCATGTCCATGCAGCGCTTCCATGTCACCTGTCTCGGATCGATTCCAAGCTCGTTGCCCTGCTGGATGTGATTGTCCAGAAGTGCAGCCAGCAGGTTGTTTGCGGAGGTGATTGCATGGAAATCCCCGGTAAAATGGAGATTGAGATCCTCCATCGGGACAACCTGTGCGTAACCGCCGCCTGCCGCTCCGCCCTTGATGCCGAAGCACGGTCCAAGAGAAGGCTCACGAAGCGCGATCACTGCCTTTTTGCCAAGCTTTCCAAACGCCTCGCCAAGTCCGACACTCGTTGTCGTCTTGCCTTCCCCTGCAGGAGTCGGGTTGATCGCTGTCACAAGGATCAGCTTGCCATCCGGGTTCGACTGTACCCGCTCGATCAGTTCATCCGAGAGCTTTGCCTTATACTTTCCGTAAAATTCAAGATCGTCCTCACTGATATCCAAAGAGGCTGCCACATCCCTTATATGCATCATTTCCGCGCTCTGCGCGATCTCAATATCTGATTTCAAACCCTTATCCTCCTGCGATTTAATGTATGTTAATATGTTTATCACTTTCAGCCCATTTCGTCAACAAACTGCTCAAATTCTTCCGGGCTCATCAAAACCTTTCTCGGCTTCGTTCCCTCTTCCGGCCCAACAATGCCTGCCTCTTCGAGCTGATCCATGATACGCGCTGCGCGGTTAAAACCTACCTTTAAGTAGCGCTGCAGCATACCAATGGATGCCTTGTCCTTGTCGATGATGATCTTAGCAGCCTCCTTGAAATACGAATCCCTGCCGTCCGCTCCGGTATCGGAATCGGAGATGGACACCGTCTGATTGGCAGAGCTTTGCAGGCTCTCCATCTTCTTTTGTACATCCTCGCTGTAAGAAGCCGCGCCGTTGTTGGACTTTAAGAAGTCAACCACATCCGCAACCTCCTTGTCGGATACAAACGCCCCCTGCACACGCAGAGGCTTCGGGATGCCCTGCGGATAAAACAGCATATCACCCTTTCCGAGCAACTTCTCCGCGCCAACCATATCAAGAATCGTTCTTGAGTCCACGCCGGAGGTAACCGCAAACGCGATACGGCTCGGCATATTCGCCTTAATCAGTCCCGTGATGACATTGACGGAAGGACGCTGTGTTGCGATGACCAGATGGATACCGCACGCTCTTGCAAGCTGTGCCAGACGGCAGATTGCTTCCTCGACATCCGCCGATGCGACCATCATAAGGTCTGCCAGCTCGTCCACGATAATGACGATCTGTGGCATCTTTTTCGGCATCTCCTGCCCCTCGATCGGCGTAAGCTGCTCCACTTTGGCATTGTAGCCGTTGATGTCACGCACGCCGCACTCCGCGAACATCTCGTAACGGGTAGTCATCTCCTGCACCGCCCAGTTGAGTGCTCCGGCTGCCTTCTTCGGATCGGTCACAACCGGGATCATAAGGTGCGGAATGCCGTTGTATACACTAAGCTCAACCACCTTCGGATCGATCATGAGCAGCTTGACGTCGTTTGGATCTGCCTTGTACAAAATACTCATGATGATCGTGTTGATACATACAGACTTACCGGAACCGGTAGCACCGGCGATCAGAAGATGCGGCATCTTCGCAATGTCCGCAACCTTTACCTTTCCGGCGATGTCTCGTCCGACCGCAAAGGTGATATTCGACTTGGCATTCTTAAACTCGCTGTCCTCGATCAGCTCGCGGAAGGAAACCATGACATTCTCTTTGTTCGGCACCTCGATACCGACGGCAGCCTTTCCGGGGATCGGTGCCTCGATACGGATGTCCGCAGCCGCGAGATTCAGCTTGATATCGTCGGCAAGACCAACTATCTTGCTGACCTTTACGCCCATCTCCGGCTGTACCTCATAGCGTGTTACCGCCGGTCCACAACTGATGTTTGTGACCGTGACATTCACGCCGAAGGTCTTTAACGTCTGTTCGAGCTTGGCAGCCGTCTCACGCAGACTGCTCTCCGAGTTGCCCGCCTTGTTGCCGGAAGACTTCTTCAAAAGCTCGATCGGCGGGAATACATAGCGCTTCACCGGGACGGCGGTCTGGTCGATCTCGTCCGACACCTCCTGCACGCCCTGCTTGATCTCCTCCGCAGTCTGCTTCGGCTTTCTGGATGGGATCGTCTCCTCCTGCTTTGGTGCTTCCGCCGTCGCAGGGTCCGGGAATACCGGCATATCCGGCTCCTCCGGTACGCTTGTTGCAGGCTTTGGTGCCTCGCGAAGCGTCGTATTTGCCACAAATCCGGCTGCACTCTCCGAGCGCATCGGAACAATCTTTCGCATATTATCAGATTCTGTTGTGTGTGAATCCCTTGAGAAATTGCCGGAGATCATCGGTGTGACGGAACGGATTGGCTCCGGTTCCGGCTCTGCTTCCGGCTCCGGGATTGCCTGCGGCTCTGCCGGATGGGTAATCTCGCCGGATGAATTTAACAGTACCTTGCTCTCCTCCTTGACCGTCGGGAGGTCGATCGTATTGTCCACTCGAAGCTCGGAAAGCTTGTCCGAATTGTCCTGTTCCACCGCGTCGATCTTCGTGTCGACGGAGACACCGCTTACCTTGTTGTCCAGACGGTGCTTCTCGCGCTCCCTCGCCTTGTACTCGCGGTACTCCTGATAGCGCTCATTGCTCTCCTTCGCGGACTCGTATACCTTCTGTCCCTGATTCTTCATACCCTTCATCGCGGATTTGCCGGTGATGAGGACAAACGCGATAATGAGGACAATAATGTCAATGATATAGGTTCCGATACGTCCGAACGCCGGAACCAGCAAATATGCAAGTGTTCCGCCGCAGATGCCGCCGCCCTTTTTGTTCTCCATGCAGAACTTAAACGCCTCCACCGGCTTCATCACGGTGTCAGCTTCCGACAAAAGTGCCGCGAACAGACATAAAAACAGTGCCAGCAAAATGGCAGACACTATCTTGATCGTCGCAGAGAAATTGCCCTTGTTCGACACGGCAAAAAAGCTGCCGACCAAAAGGATCACCGGGAAAACATACGCGATAATACCAAAAATTCCAAAAAGAATACCGCTGATCGCGTTGCCGACCTTGCCACCGACACCGAAATTGCTGATAAACAGGATCAGAGAAACCGCAACCACGATCCAGAGTATGATCTCCTCACGGAAGGCTGCCTTGCGCTCCATCTCCTGCATACGTTCTTTTTTTGTCTTTCTTCCTGAAGAAGAACGCCCCGAAGCACGGCTGCCAGAAGTTCTTCTCTTTGTTGCCATAAATCCAACCTCCAAAAAAGCGAGAATAAACAGATTATTCTCGCTTTAATTCTTTATTTACCCATCAGATAATTGTAAAGTCCTTCGTAGCGGAACTTGGAAGCATTCCATGAGAAATCCTTCGTCATTCCACGCTCGATCATCTGATTCCACTGACGTTTTTTGTCAAAATAGATGTGCTTTGAGTAGTTGATCACGCGAAGCATCTCGTCTGCATTGTAATTTGCGAAGGAGAAGCCGTCGCCGGTGTTCTCGTACTCGTTGAATGCCTCGACCGTATCCTTTAAGCCTCCGGTCTCACGCACGATCGGAACCGTTCCGTAGCGGAACGAGATCAACTGGGTAAGTCCGCACGGCTCAAACCGGGATGGCATCAAAAATGCATCCGCCGCCGCGTAGAGCTTGTGTGCAAGGTCATCCGAATAGCAGATGTTTGCAGATACACGATCCGGGTACTTCCATGCATAGTGGCGGAACAAATTCTCATACTGTCCCTCGCCGGTGCCGATCACAACGAACTGTGTAAATTCGTCCGTAATGCCCTCCATCGCGTAATCGATGAGGTCAAGTCCCTTCTGATCCGTCAGTCGTGAGATCAGACCGATCATATACTTCTTCTTATCAACCGCAAGTCCAAGCTCCGCCTGAAGCTTTTCCTTGTTCATTGCTTTTTTCTTGCGGAAGGACTCCACATCATAGTTGGTGTAGATCTTCGGATCGGTATTCGGATCGTAAACCTTGTAATCAATTCCATTTACGATTCCCTGCATATCAAAATGTCTTGCAGCAAGCAGTCCGTTCAAGCCCTCGCCGTAATACTCGCTCTGGATCTCCTGTGCGTAGGTATCGCTCACCGTGGTGATATAATCCGCATATACAAGACCACCCTTTAACATGTTGGCGTCCTTCTTAAACTCCAGCTTGTCCGGTGTGAACAGGTCTGCAGAAAAACCGGTAAAGCCCTGCATCGTCTTGATGTCCCACACGCCCTGGAACTTGAGGTTATGTATGGTCATGATCGTCTTGATTCCCCAGTAGAAATCATCTGCTGAAAATTCATTCTTGAGATATACCGGGATCAGACCTGCCTGCCAGTCGTGGCAGTGGATGATATCCGGGCGGAAATCAATGTGCTTCAGCATGGAAAGGACTGCCTTGTCAAAGAAGGTAAACTTCTCGATGTCATGAAGGACATTGCCATACGGGGTAAATCCGTTGAAATACTCCTGATTGTCGATAAAGTAGTAGGTGATGCCGTCCATCTTGTACTGGAGGATACCTACATATTTGTTCTGAATATATGGGCCTGCAGACATCCAAAAATGTGCTACATACTCAAACTGATTGCGGAAATGCTCCGGAATGCAGCTATAATTCGGTATTACAACCCTCACATCCCAGTATTCCTTATCAAACTCCTTCGGAAGCGCCCCGCATACATCCGCAAGACCTCCCGTTTTAATAAATGGTACACACTCTGATGCTGCAAAAAGGATTCTATTCATATATGCCCCCTATAATCATTATATGTTTGAAAAACCTTGCTTACTCTTCCCAGTTGTGGAATACTTCCTGAACATCGTCATCATCATCGAGAAAATCAAGGATTCTTCCGATGTTTACGATGTCAACTTCATCGGTAAGGGTGACATAATTCTGTGGGATCATGGTCACTTCTGCGGATGCCATTGCGATGCCCGCATCCTCAAGAGCCTTGCGGACGTTCTCAAAGTCAGCCGGAGCTGTGATGATCTCGTAGCTGTCCTCCTCCTCGCTAAAGTCCTCTGCGCCTGCGTCAAGCGCTGCCATCATCAGGTCGTCTGCGTCCATATCGCACTCTTCCTTGTCAATGATGATCTGTCCCTTCTCGTCGAACATGTAAGATACACAGCCCTGTGTACCGATGCTTCCCTGTCCTTTGGTAAAGCAGTTACGGACGTTAGCCGCGGTACGGTTCTTGTTGTCGGTAAGGCAACGTACAATGATCGCTGTGCCGGATGGACCGTAGCCCTCGTATGTAGCGGTCTCGTAGTTGACTGCTCCGCCTTCGCCTGCAGCCTTCTTGATTCCACGCTCAATGGTATCGTTCGGAACATTGTTTGCCTTTGCCTTGGCAATGACCTGTGCAAGCTTGAAATTATTGGACGGATCAGGACCGCCCTCCTTAACTGCAACAGCGATCTCACGACCGATCATGGTAAAGATCTTGCCCTTTGCTGCGTCGTTTTTCTCCTTCTTATGCTTGATATTCGCGAATTTCGAATGTCCTGACATAAACTGTTTCCTCTTTTCTAAAAAATTTTTTCTAATTTATTCTAGCAAACTTTATCTCATCGTGCAAGTGCATGCACAAGCGTTGCTTACGATTCTTTGTAGATCAATACCTCGCGGATAATCTTATCCTCCACCTTCTGCACCTCAAACACATAGCCGTAGGCGCGGATCACCGGGTGTTCGCCGTCGCTTGGGATCTTTTCAAGCAACGAGATCAAGAAGCCGTTTAGTGTGTCGAACGAGTCCTCCTCGACCGGAAGCTTAAGGAGCGATACCACGTCCTTTAAGTCCGTCAGTCCGTCGATCCGGTAGCAGCCGTCCGCCTCCTGCTCGATCTGCTGGCTCTCCTTGTCGTGCTCATCCTCGATGTTACCGACGATCTCCTCTAAGATATCCTCCATCGCGACTAATCCGGAGGTCTGTCCATATTCGTCGACCACGATGACCAGATGGCTCTTTTCCTTCTGCATCATGTTAAAAAGCGTATTGATCTTCATTGTCTCCGGAACAAATACCACATCTCGCAATAGTCCCGGAATGTCCTTGATCGAGGTGCGGAACACCTCATTGCGGAAAAAGAAGCGGAATGCATCCTTAATATGAAGCACGCCGATGATGGTATCGGAGTCCTCCTCGTACACCGGATATCTGGAGCGTCCGCTCTCAATGATAAAGCCGACCGCATCCGTAAAGGACAGATTGCCATCCAACATGGTCATCTGCTTGCGGTGTGTCATGATATCCTTTGCTTCCTTTTCGTCAAATTCAAAAATATTATGTATCATTTCAGCTTCGGAGGTTTCTAAGACACCTTGTTCGTGTCCCTCCTTCACCATTGAAATGATTTCTTCCTCTGTCACATCCTCATAACTTTTTCCGAATAATCGTTTCAAAAATCCGGACGGCTTCGTTCGGGGACTGGCACTGTCATCCATAGTAGATTCTCCTTCTTTATTTTAAATAATTACGTTTATCCTTTTTAAGATACCATTGTATGGAAATTCCGTCAAGTTTATGTATACAGCTCAAGACTGATTTCCAAGGCTTTGTCGATCTTAAGAAGGATCTGGTTATCAAGATGGCACACTTTGTCCTTTAGGCGCTTTTTGTCGATCGTGCGAAGCTGCTCTAACAAAACGACCGAATCCTTTGCAATATCGTACTGATCCGAATGTAGCTCCACATGTGTCGGAAGCTTCGCCTTGTTCATCTGGGACGTGATTGCCGCGCAGATGACGGTCGGGCTGTGCCGGTTGCCGACGTTATTCTGTATGATCAAAACCGGCCGCACTCCACCTTGCTCGGAGCCAACGACCGGCCGTAAATCCGCGTAATAAATATCTCCTCTTTGCACTGTCATATTGATTCCACTCCATAAATATTGGTTTTTTGATGTTTTACAAAAAGTATTTCCAAATTTATCAAGTGTATTCACATCGTATGCAAAAATCTTAAAGGAACCGCCTGCTTTAAAAATTACGGCTCATAGACGCGTGGTACGCGCTGATTGATCAGGCAGGCAAACTCATAGTTGAAGCGTCCGGACAAATCGCCGAGATCCTCCATCGTGATGCACTCTTCGCCATCTCTTCCGAGAAGAGTCACCTTGTCGCCCTCCTTTACGCCCTCAATATCCGTCACGTCCACCATGAACTGATCCATGCAGACTCTGCCGCAGATATAGGCGCGCTGCCCCCGGATAAGAACATAGCCCTTGTTGGAAAGGCTTCTGGCATATCCGTCGCCGTAGCCGACCGGAATCGTTGCGATTTTTCTGGTCTCACTGGTCGTGTAGGTTCCGCCGTAGCTGATTTGTCGTCCCGGCTCAAGCAGCTTGATAAAGGAGATGTGGCTCTTTAAGGACATCACCGGACGAAGTGACACGACATCCCGGCGCACCTCATCCGACGGCCACATGCCGTACATGGTCACGCCCGCGCGCACCAGATTCATGTTTGCCTCCGGGAACTCGATGATTCCCGCGCTGTTTGAGCAGTGCTTGAGTGGAATATGGATTCCGCGCTTCTCCACCATGTCAATGATCTTTCTAAAATGCGCAATCTGCTCCTCGGTCGGAAGTTTATCTGCTTCATCTGCCTTGGCAAAATGGGTAAAAATACCCTCGACCTCCACATTCGGAAGCTTGGCGATCTCCTCGATCGTCTGTGCCGTCTCCTCCGTCACCTGAAATCCGATACGGCTCATTCCCGTATCGATCGGGATGTGGATGTGGACAGTCTCATTCATGTCTACCGCGATATCCGAAAGTGCCTTTGCGACCTCATAATCGCAGACCGCCGGGCGGATGTGCTTCTCCACGATGTCATGGTACTGCTCAAAAAAGCTGATGCCAAGGATCAGGATTGGCTTCTTTCTGCCGTTCTCGATAAGCGCGTTCGCCTCATCCACTGTGGCAACAGCATAGCCCCACAGATACGGCAGATCCTCGATCGCCTGCGCGACCGGGAGCGCACCGTGTCCATAAGCGTCCGTCTTGATCACAGCGATGAATTTTGTATCCTCTTTTACATTCCGGTGCATGGATTCCATGTTGTACCGCAATGCGTCCAGATCGATTTTTGCATATACTCTGCTGATTTCTTCTCTAAACATATTTTACTCCACATTACATAATATTCCGGATAGCCCGTCAATGATATCACTTGCGGTCATTGCTCTTTTGCCGCGCTCTCCCGCCGCAAAATCGCCTGCACGTCCATGCAGGTGTACGCCGAGTGCCGATGCCAGCTCTGCGCTTGCGCCCTGCGCCAGAAGCGAACCGATCACGCCCGAAAGCACATCCCCGCTTCCCGCAGTCGCCATTCCGTGATTGCCGCTGGTGTTGATGTAGGTCATGCCATACGGCACGGCGGTGATCGTGTTGGAATCCTTCAGGACACATACGACATCATAGCGCATCGCAAATTCCTGTGCCGTCTCAACAAGCCTTGTCTGGATCAGTGAGATCGTCTCGTTGTTGAGTCTCGCCATCTCACCAAGGTGCGGGGTAAGCACCAAATCCAGATGCGGCCGAAGCAGTATCTCCGGCTCCTGTGCCAAAAGATTTAAGGCATCCGCATCCAGAAGGAGCGGCACCGTGATGCTCTGGAGCACAAATTTGAGCATGGCAAGCGTGCTGCCCGCCGTTCCGATACCCGGTCCCATTACGACCGCATCCGCCCATTTCAGTTCATCGGATAGCTGTTTTTCATCATATTTCTTATCGTAGGTCGAAAGGATCGCCTCCGGCAGCATTGCCTGTAAGGAATCGCGGTTCTCCTCCGCCGTGTAGATCTTTACCAGCCCGCATCCCGTCCGGTACGCAGCCTTTGCGGCAAAGAACGCCGCTCCTGCCATATTGCGGCTTCCGGCGATCACCAAAAGCTTGCCGTAGGTGCCTTTGTTTGAATGATCCATCCGCTTTGGAAGGAGCGAAAGGTCATCGTCGCCCAAAGTCGCAAACAACGGTTTTTTCTCTAAAAAGCTCTCCTCCGTGATTCCGATCGGAAGAACGCTTACGCTGCCGCTTGCGTCCCTTCCCGGCCAGATGGTCTGCCCGATCTTCTGAAAGGAGAATGTAAACGTATCATCCGCCGCAAACGCGCAGCCCATGATCTCTCCGCTATCTGCCGATACGCCAGATGCGATATCGACCGCAACCTTCCAGCCGCTCATGCGGTTCATGCAGTCGATTGTCTGCTCCTGCGCGCCTTTTACCTGTCTGGATAAGCCGGTTCCGAATATCGCATCGATCACGCAGTCATACGCATCCTCTGCGGCAATCTCCGTCACCTGTGGATAGCCGTAGGAGCGGTAAATCCTCTTCTGTGTCTGGTAGAGATTATCGTCTTTCTCCTCCTTATCCATACACAGATATATATATGCCGGGATATGGTTCTGATTCAGCAGGCGCGCGATCGCGATCCCGTCTCCGCCATTGTTGCCATATCCGCATACGACCAATACTTTTTTCAGTTGTCTGTCAAATGACAAAAGCTTCTGAACAAATGCTCCGGCAGCCTGTTCCATAAGCACCACCGGCGGCACATGAAAATGGTTACTGGTATTTTGATCAAGAAGCTTCATCTCTTTTCCCGTAACAAGATATTGCACGAAACGATCCCCTAACTTTCTTTGTTATCCGCTGCTCCGTATTCGGCATCGAAAAGATCAAGCACCTCCGCGCCGAGCACATCATGTATATACGCATACATCTCGTGGCTGTTGATGTCACGATTCTGTTTGCGGATTATGTTTTTCTTTAAGTCAATGCGCACCTGCTTGATCCACGCATCGATCTCCTCCGATTCCTCTTTGTTGACGCGCAGCTTTTCGTAAAAATAGTCCATGCTCACAAGCATAAGCGATTCGTTGACCGCATGGATCTGCTTCGGCAGTTCTAAAAGCTCATCCTCGATCGCCTCGATCTTGGCGTTCGTCTCGTCGATCATCTTGCGGTCTGCCTCAAGCTTCTGATCACGCACGATGTTCTGCGCCGAGTCGTCCGTCTCCTGCATATTGAGCATGATGTTGTCCATCAGCTGCCCTTTGAGCTTTTTGAGCGCCTTTGCATCCGTATTCAGCTTGCCCTGCCTTGCGAGCAGTGCGTTTAAGCTGCTTTCTAGCTCCACGACCTCCTGCGGCTTGCCGTGGATTGCGAACAGGCGGTGCCACTTCTGATCGAGCACTAAGATCGGAACATTTTTTCCTTGTAATGCTTTTTTGAACTCTTCCTCATTTTTCCACATACGATTCCCCCATCTTTGGCAAAAACGTAAACAAAAAGCTCTAGTTATGCTGTTTGGCGATATTGTAGGAAAGCTGCATCAGGCTGTCGGATAGGTGGACATTCTCCACAATGACAGACTGATCCTCCAGATCCAGATCAACATGTGCAAAGTTCCAGATCGCATGGATTCCAAGCTTCACCAAATGTGCCGCGTTGTCCTTGGCGAACGCCTTCGGCAACGTGAGTGCCGCAATATCAACCGAATGTGTTCTGCTGAAATCATCCAGTTCATCCATCATAAGGATCGGGATGCCGCGCACATTCTTCCCCTTTAAAGCCGGATCGACATCAAAAAGCGCGATGATAACAAATCCAAGCTTCTCAAACTTCGTATAATTCGTGATCGCCTGACCGAGATTACCGGCTCCGAGCACAATGATATTGTGCTTTTTGTTCACGCCGAGGATCTTGCCGATCTCATCGTACAAGTACTGCACATTGTATCCATACCCCTGCTGTCCAAAGCCTCCGAAATTGTTCAGATCCTGCCGGATCTGTGAGGCTGTCACATGCATGCGGTGACTTAAATCATTGGATGAGATCCGCTCTACGCCCTCATCTAAAAGATCGCCGAGATATCTGTAATATCTTGGCATACGGCGAATCACAGCCTGCGATATTTCTTTTTCCACCATCATTCCTCCAACACTCTTAAATGTAAAGAAACCCTATATTTGATTATAGGGTTTCTTCCGCGAACTGTCAATGTGTGAAAAGTTTAACAGACTATGTATTTATTACAGCAGCTTCTCAAGCTCGCTGCGGATCGCCTTGATGAAATCTCCACTGTTAAGCACAACCGGGTCAGGAAGTGTTGTGATGAGTGCGAGATCCTTTGTCATCTTTCCGGACTCGATGGTTGACAAGCATGCTTTTTCCAGCTTATCCGCAAATGCAGACAGCTCCGGAAGGTTGTCAAGCTCGCCTCTCTTGCGGAGTGCTCCCGTCCATGCGAAGATCGTTGCAACCGAGTTGGTGGAGGTCTCCTCGCCCTTCAAATGCTTATAGTAATGTCTCTGTACTGTACCATGTGCAGCTTCATATTCATAATATCCGTCCGGGGATACCAAAACGGAGGTCATCATTGCAAGGGAACCGAATGCGGAGCTGATCATATCGCTCATAACATCGCCGTCGTAGTTCTTGCAAGCCCAGATAAATCCACCCTCGGACTTCATGACGCGGGCAACCGCATCATCGATCAGGGTATAGAAATAAGAAATGCCCGCCTTCTCGAACGCTTCCTTATACTGGGTATCATAGATCTCCTGGAAAATATCCTTGAAGGTGTGATCGTATTTCTTTGAGATCGTATCCTTGGTCGCAAACCAAAGCTCCTGATGAGTGTCGAGTGCATACTTAAAGCAGCTGTGTGCGAAACTCTCAATGGATGCATCCAGATTGTGCTGTCCCTGAATGACACCGGCTCCCGTAAAGTTGTGGATCAGCTCTCTTGTCTCTGTTCCGTCCTCTGCGGTGTAGACAAGCTCTGCCTTGCCGGCACCCGGAATCTTCATCTCCGTTGCCTTATATACGTCACCATAAGCATGTCTTGCGATCGTGATCGGCTTCTTCCATGTCTTTACGTTCGGTTCGATCCCCTTTACAACGATCGGAGCGCGGAATACCGTTCCGTCGAGCATCGCGCGGATGGTTCCGTTCGGGCTCTTCCACATCTCTTTGAGGTCATATTCCTTCATGCGCGCCGCATTCGGGGTGATCGTTGCGCATTTTACCGCAACGCCGTATTTCTTGGTCGCATTTGCAGAATCAACGGTAACCTGGTCGTTGGTACGGTTGCGCTCCTCAAGACCAAGATCATAATACTCTGTCTTTAAATCAATAAAAGGAGTCAGCAATTCATCCTTGATCATCTGCCAAAGGATTCTGGTCATCTCATCTCCGTCCATCTCAACAAGTGGTGTTGTCATTTTGATTTTTTCCATTTTTGTTCTCCTTTTTCTTATAGTCTGTGTTTAGTTTAAACATTCAAAAAATCAAAGTCAAGACTATCAAAATAATTATTTCAAAAAATAGGAACCCCTAAAAATCCGTCTCATACAATATACTGTAAATAAATAATTTTGGAGGTCACGCATGAGTGATTTAGCTGCAACAAACTGTGGATGTAACGAAGGAGGATGCAATTCTATTATCTGGATCATCCTCTTATTACTCTTCTGCAACGGAAACGGCTGCGGTAACGGATGCGGCAACGGTTGTGGTACCAGCTTACTTAACGGCGACAATGGCTGCTGCTGGATTATCCTTTTGCTTCTCTTCTGCGGTGGCTGCGGTAACAACAGCATCTGCTAATAGGTTTCCATCAAAAAAGGGCCGGTGTCTCGGTCCTTTTTTTCGGTTTCAAAAGCCTTATTTCTTTTTCTTATTCTTATCCTTCTCCTTTTCCTTCTGCTTCTGGTACGCTTTATATACATCACATTCCTTGGGCGGCGTGCGCTTTTTCATACACTCGTCGTCGATCTCATACACCATGTTGCCATCTATGATCAAAATCCCCATTGAAAAACTCCTTTTTCCTCATCTTATGAAAAAACAGCTCATATTGTGCCTTTCCCCACATAATATGTAAAAAAAGGCTAAAATTATGGAAAAAGAAACCATGCCAACACCTTATGATGAGGCGATCCAGACAAGAGAATTGCAGATGCTAAAGACGATCGTTCCCTACATAGGAACCGCACAGAAAAAACAGTTAGCGGCACTCATCCAGTACCTCGAATACCGCACTGTCATGTCCGTCCTCGACGAAAGCGACAACCAGTTGTCCGCCTGTTCCATACCGGAAGGCGGGAACAGGACAAGTACGCTGCTCGGGGAATTGAAGCAATACTGCACCAAGAGCGAGCAGGAGGCAATCGACAATCTGCTTAATCTGCTGTGCATCGTTGACAATTACGATATGTTTCACTTCTAACCGGCACGCGGCATATAATAATACGATCATCCGGAGGTTATCGATATGATGGAGGACATCTTTAAACAACATCCCGAACTGCTCGGAATGGATAAAACCAAAATGGATTTCATAATGGAGTTTGCCAAGAAAGACAAACCCAAAAACACCAGGGATGCCATGCCGTTTCTCATGGCATACATGAGTCAGGCAAAAAAGCAGAACATCAATTTTACCAAGCCGGAGGTGCGCTTTATCAGCGAGATCCTCATGCAGGATCTAAGCCCGGATGAGCGGGCGCGTATCCAGAAGGTTCTAAACATGATGGGCGCCTAACCGGTAAGCGCGCTGCGGCCGATCACAAGGATCTTATCGATCGGGCTAAGGCTGATGCCCTTGCCGTCCGTACCGTAAAAATACTTTTCTCCGGCAGACTCAAACAGCACATAGATCTCATCACCGGAAAGAGCAATCTCCTCAGATCCGGGTGGCATCTCCACCTTGATCTGAGGCTTATTTGGGTTACCGGACATCGCAAAGACGGATGCGTACACCTTCAGATAGGACGAAGATGCCCGCCCATAGGACGTGCTTAGATACACACGCCCCGCATCGTCAAACGCGATTCCCTGCACCTTACGCGGTATGCGGTAGCTGCTTAGCGCGGTAAGTTCTTCCTTCTTTTGATTGTAATAATATGCGACAAGCTCTGAGTCCCCAGATACCGTGTGTGTCGCGATCCACAGCCTTCCATTGTCATAGGTGATGCACGACGGCGTATTCTCCACCGGAATGGTATCGACCATCTTGGAGGCATCCACGACCTCTCCCGTATTCTGATCCGCCATCAACTTCACAAAATCATAGGAGATCCGTTCGATGCTTCGCGTGCTCGAATTGCAGATCCACACATTCTGCCCGTCAAACGCCACGCCGCCGAGGTGGCTCTTCGGATTCATGCCGAGCGTGACAAGAAAGTCCCCGCTCTCCCGGTCAAAGACAAACAGCTCACCGAGATCATCCCTGCCCTCCGAGTAGGAGGTCAGGATCACATATTCCCCGGTAAGGCAGATCCCCTGCGGGCACTGCGCCGCACTGAATATCTTTTGCTCCTCCAGATCCTGAAGCTTTGATGAGGGCATTCCCGGAATCATCAGTTCATCCAAAAAATCGTAGGAAAGGTTCTTAAGCCACCGGTTCTTCGCACTCTCCTTGGAACGATACCGATAGCCGGTCACACTCGCGCGGCTGTCAACCATATCCGTGGTGCGTCTCTTTGCCGTTCCGACCCGATACCAGACAAGTCCAACCGTCAAAAACACAAGAAGAAGGAGTATGCTTCCTCCTATGCATCGTCTTACCCGCATATTCATGAAACACACTCCCTTTCTGTCATAAACTATAATTCTTCATTGTCGGTAAGCTTGCTCGCTCTTGCCTCAATCTCCTTTTGTGCCACGTCATCCGGCGCCTGCTCATAGCGGGCAACCTCATAAGAAAACGTGCCGCTTCCGCTCGTCATGGAACGAAGCTGTGTATTGTAGCCATACATTTCAAGCATCGGGATATCCGCAACGATCTCCTGATAGCCGTTGCCGGTCGGGTTCATTCCCATAACACGGCCTCTTCTCTTGTTCAGATCGCCCATGACATCGCCGGTATAGCTGTCCGGCACAACGACCTTGAGTGTTGCGATTGGCTCAAGCAGCACCGGTTTTGCCTCAAGGAAGCCCTTCTTGAATGCCTGCTTTGCCGCCACCTTAAACGCAAGCTCGGAGGAATCTACCGGATGGTAAGAGCCATCGTAGAGCACCGCCTTGACACCTGTGACCGGATACGCCGCAAGAGGACCTTTCTTGACTGCCTCCGCGATACCCTTTTCCACTGCCGGGAAGAAGTTCTTCGGAACCGCACCTCCGACAACGCACTGCTCAAATACATACGGCAGCTCCATATCCCCGGACGGCTCAAAGGTCATCTTTACATGACCATACTGTCCATGTCCGCCGGACTGCTTCTTGTATTTGTACTCAACGTCCGCTTTCTTCCGGATCGTCTCCTTGAATGCGATCTTCGGGCGCATCAGCTCGATGTCGACCTTATACTTCTCGCGAAGCGTACTTGCGACAACCTCAAGATGCTGGTCGCCAATTCCGTACAGAAGCGTCTGTCCGTTCTCGCTGTCATTCTCAACGCGCAGCGTCAGATCTTCAAGAAGCACCTTCTGGAGCGCCTGTGAGATCTTATCCTCGTCGCCCTTGTTCTTCGCCTTATAGCGCATACATACATACGGCTTGGAAATGTTCGCACGGATATATGCAACCGGCTGGTTCCTTGTGGAAAGGGAATCGGTCGTAAAGGTATTTGCAAGCTTTGCAAGTGCCCCGATGTCTCCCGCATGAAGCTCCGGAGCCTCCTCCACCTTGTTGCCGCGGATTACATACAGCCGTCCGATCTTCTCATCCGTGTCGCGGTGGAAATTGTAAAGCACGTCGTCCGTCTTTAAGACACCGGAATTGACCTTGATCAGCGAATACTTGCCGATGTACGGATCAACGATCGTCTTAAATACATAGGCGGATTTTGCCTTGGCAAAATTGTAATCTGCCTGATATACCTCGTTCGTCTTGGTGTTGATGCCGGCGCAGGTTCTGCGATCCGGGCTTGGCAGGTATTTTACGATGTCGGACATCAGTGTATACATGCCGCGCGCAAGGATGTTCGAGCCCATCAGCACCGGGATGATGGAGCCGTCGATCACGTTCACGCGAAGCGCCTGACGGATCTCATCCTCCGAAAATTCATCCCCGTTAAAGTAGCGCTCCATGAACTCCTCGCTCGTCTCTGCGACCGCTTCAAGCAAAGCCTCCCGGCAGATTCCGAGATTCTCCTTAGAATAGTCCGGAACCTCAAATTTCTCCACGGTTCCGTCCGCTTTCCAGCGCTTCGCCTTCTGCTGTACGACATTGACATAGCCGACAAACTCTCCGTTCTCGCGAACCGGCAGATGGAACGGCGCGATCTTCTTGCCGTACATCGCCTGCAGATCCTCGACTACCTGCCGGTAGCTGGCGTTGTCGATATCCATATCCGTCACAAAAATGATCCTCGGCAGCTTATACTGCTCGCAAAGCTCCCATGCGCGTCTAGTTCCCGTCTCGATACCAGCCTTGCCGGATACAACGATGATCGCCGCATCCGCAGCAGAGACAGCCTCCTCGACCTCCCCCACAAAGTCAAAAGAGCCCGGCGTATCCAAGAGATTGATCTTGGTGTCCTGCCAGATGATCGGTATTACTGAGGTGTGGATCGAGCACAGCCGCTTGGCTTCTTCCTTGTCGAAATCGCTGATCGTATTTCCATCTGCCACCGTCCCCATACGAGTGGTAATGCCGGAAAGAAAAGCCATCGCCTCTGCCAATGAAGTCTTACCGCAACCGCCATGTCCGAGTAAGACTACATTCCTTACTTTGTCCGTTGTGTAAACATTCATGTAAAAACCCTCCTTATGTAATTTCTCATGGATATATTGTACTAATAATCTTTCATTATTACAACACTTTTGTGCAATTACATCAAAAAATATGGAATTGTCCAACAATATTTGACGTATCCCAAAGATGTAGTAGAATAAATTCAAAGGAACTATTTGGAGGGAATTTCATGGCATTTGAAAAAGTCGGATTCATCGGGCTAGGGCTCATCGGTGGCTCCATCGCAAAAAAATTAAAGAGTAATCTGCCGGACTGCACCATTCTTGCAACCGCCGGACATAAAGAGACCATAGAGACCGCATACAAGGAAGGGATCATCTCAAATGACTCACTTCTTGAACTCAGCGATTTTAGTGACTGCGACCATATCTTTTTGTGCGCTCCAGTCAATAAGAATATCGAATATCTTGCCGGATTAAAGCCGGTCATCCGCAAGGACTGCATCATCACCGATGTCGGAAGCACCAAATCCGAGATCCACAAGGCAGTCATCGCGCTCGACCTCGAACGCAACTTCATCGGCGGACACCCGATGACCGGATCGGAAAAGACAGGCATTACCAACGCCAATGCCTCCATCCTCGAAAATGCTTACTACATCATCACGCCGACCGCACATACCGCCTCCAGATATTTAGGAGAATTTCGCGACTTTGTCAAGTCTCTTGGCTCGATTCCTCTGGTGCTTGGCTACGAGGAGCACGATTATGCAACGGCATCGATCAGCCATCTGCCGCACATGATCGCATTTTCACTTGTCAACCTTGTTCAGGAAATCGATGACGAACAGGAAATCATGAAAACGATCGCCGCCGGAGGCTTCCGCGACATCACCCGCGTTGCCTCCTCCTCCCCGGTCATGTGGGAAAACATCTGTGCATCCAACCGCGACCAGATCGTAAAGCTGATGGATCTTTACATGGAAAAGCTCTCCTATCTGCGCGGTCTGCTCGTCGATTACGACTCCGACCGGATCATGGACTTTTTCCAGAGCGCGAAGAACTACCGCGATTCCATGTTCATTCCGGGACGCAAGACCGCATCTTCCGTCTATGAGATCTATCTGGATCTGGCAGACGAGGCAGGCGAGATCGCGATCATCGCCAATCTCCTCGCTTACAAGGGTGTCAGCATCAAGAATATCGGAATCATTCACAACCGTGAATTTGAGGAAGGTGTCCTCCGCGTTGAGTTCTACGATCAGACCGCATTGGATCACGCCATCGTCATATTGGAAGAACGCAATTACAAAGTGTATAAGAGATAAAAAGACGCCGCTTTAATACAAAGCGGCGTCTACTACGTCAAAATAATGTTCAAAGGTCTTGCGGCAGCACGATGGATTCTCGATCACAATGCCCTCCGTCACAAGCCCCGGCAGCGTAAATGCCATCGCCACCCGGTGATCCTCAAAGGTCTGTATCGCTGCAGCATGGGGAACTCCCGGATAGATCGTGACGGAATCCTCCGTCTTTTTGCAGGCGATTCCCATCGCGGACAAATTCTTATCGATCGCTGCCATGCGGTCACACTCCTGCAGCCGGATGTGTCCGATATGCCCGATCGTAACCGGTGCATCCGCAAATGGCGCGATCGCGGCAAGCGTCAGCGCCTGATCCGAAAATCCCGACAGATCCCAGCTTCCGCCATGCATCTTACCGTCCTTCGGAGGCAGCACCAGCACTCCGTCCTTTTCCTCCTCGGCCGTACAGCCCATATCCTTAAGCACATCCAGAAAATGTACATCCCCCTGCAAGCACTCACTATGTACGCCGTGCACGCGCGCAGGCACGCCCAAGAGCGGGCTCATCGCATAAAAATAGCAGGCAGCGGAAAGATCCGGTTCGATATCATATTCCCTTGCGATATAGCGCTGTCCCGCCGGGATCACGAAGGTATGCGCATCCGGTCTTAAGAGCCGCACGCCGAACTGCTTCATCATCGCGACCGTCATCTCCACATACGCCATCCCATGGCTGCCGGCAACATGGATCGTAAAATTCTCCTCGAAAAGGATCGCAACGATCAAAAGCGCACTCAAAAACTGGCTGCTCTTTTCCACATCGATCGTCACCTCATACTTCTTGCGCCCCGCACAGCCGATGGTAAACGGAAAGTGATATGGTTCGTTCTCATACGTTACGTCCGCCCCGATCTCCTCCAGAGCAACCAGCAGCTCCTTCATCGGGCGCTTTCGCATCTGCTCGGAGGCATCTAGGTGAAAGCTTCCCTCCGACATGCCAAGATACGCTGTCAGAAAACGGGCTGCCGTCCCGGCACTTCCCACATAGACGCTTCCGGACTTTGCCCGGTTCGGAAGCCTTCCGCCGCAGCCCTGCACGGTAACGGCAGCGCCCGGCTCGTCGATTTCCACCTCAAATCCAAGGTCACAAAGCGCCTGCAAAAAATGGCGGGAGTCATCGGAAAAAAGCACTCCCTTAAGCGTGCTCTTTCCCTCGCCAAGTGCAGCGATGAGAAGCGCACGGTTAGTAATGCTCTTTGATCCGGGAACACATACCTCGATCGGTCTTAGCTTCTGTACTTTTTTAACGTGATATTCCTGTGTCAACATGATCCATTCCTCGTGTCCGCGTAAAATAGGTACGAAAGAAGGGGTTGTCAAACAACAACCCCTTCCATTCTACAAATCGTTAAAAATCTGGTAAATGTCGATCTTGAGCGCATCCGTATCCGTCATTCCGATAAACACTCCACCGTAGGAATAGCCATCTTCATTCTGGGCGCGTCTTACGATCTCAACAACCGTATCTACCACTTCCTTCGTCCAGATCTGGATCTTGGCATCATAGTATGTACCGATCTCCAAAGCCGCCTTGGACTTAAACCCAATGCCGCTGCGGGAAATATCCGTAACATCCACATGTACATACTTCACGGTCGTGATACCAGCCTCGTCCAAACGTTCCAACTGGACATTCACATCCAGATCAAGTCTCTTGTGCTTTCTCTTCTCTTCCATTGTTCATCCCACCTTTACTTCCCCATAAGATTACTTACATCATATTACATCTTACGACTTTGCACAAGTAAAAAGTTAATTCTGCGTAAAAATGCGTAAAAACTATCGGATAAACATTGCATCTCCAAAGGAGAAGAACCGGTAACGCTCCTTTACCGCCTCCTCATATGCTGCAAGGATATGCTCTCTTCCCGCAAGCGCGGAAACCAACATGACAAGCGTGGATTCCGGCAGATGGAAGTTCGTGATGAGCGCATCGATCACCTTGAACTGGTAGCCCGGATA
This sequence comes from Lachnospiraceae bacterium, assembly GCA_963612015.1. GTDB lineage: Bacteria > Bacillota > Clostridia > Lachnospirales > Lachnospiraceae > Roseburia. The sequence goes on from CAVDTR010000009.1 coordinate 23,402, forward strand.
GATAAAGATCTCTGTCCAGCCGCTGCACTCATGCAGCTTTCCGTTCTCGTCGGCAGCCGACTCCATCGTGCGGGTGCTCGTCGTCCCGACCGCGATCACGCGGTGTCCACTCTCCTTGGCATGGTTGATCTTGTCCGCAGCCTCCTGCGAGATCATATAGAACTCCGAATGCATGTGATGGTCAAGAATATTGTCCACCTTGACCGGGCGGAAGGTTCCAAGTCCGACATGAAGTGTTACCTCCGCGATGTCAACGCCCTTTTCCTTTACCGCAGCAAGCAGCTCCTTCGTAAAGTGAAGTCCGGCTGTCGGCGCAGCCGCCGATCCGTCATACTTGGCGTACACGGTCTGATAGCGGTTCTTGTCGGCAAGCTGGTGTGTGATGTACGGTGGCAGCGGCATCTGTCCGAGCTGATCTAAGATCTCCTCGAAGATTCCCTCGTAGGTAAACTGGATCAGACGGTTGCCGTCCTCCACAACATCTATGACCTCGCCCACCAAAAGTCCGTTGCCAAAGCTGATCTTTGTTCCCGGCTTTGCCTTTTTGCCCGGCTTTACAAGCGTCTCCCAGATGTCGTTCTCCCTGCGCTTTAAAAGCAGGATCTCGATTTTTGCCTCGGTGCCTTCCTTCACGCCAAACAGGCGCGCAGGAATGACCTTTGTGTTGTTTAATACCAGACAGTCTCCCGGATTTAAATAATCCAGAATATCCTTAAAGATCCTGTGCTGTATCGCTCCGGTATTCTTGTCAAGCACCATCAGTCTTGAAGATGATCTGTCCTCCAGAGGATCCTGAGCGATCAGTTCCTCCGGAAGATCATAATAAAAATCTTTTACGTCCATATCTGCTCCTAGACGCGAAGTGTAATCGCATGTTTTACATTTAAGTTCTTTAAGATGACATCCACAAATCCATCGATCATCTCCGGAGTGAACTCTTCCTCCTTCGGTGTGAATACAACGGTAAATGCCATACTCTTCTTATTGAGTGCAAGCTGTGCGCCCTCGTAAACATCGAACAGGCGGATATCCGTTACATATTCGCAGGATTCATAGATCAGATCCTCCACCTCGGCACAGGTAATGTCGCGATCCATCACAAATGCGAAGTCTCTCTTTTCCTCAGCGAACTTTGGTAGCGGGCGGAAGGTTCTGCTCTTTCCAAACCACTGTGACAGTGCACGCACATCCAGCTCCATAATATATGCAGGAGTACGCATATCCAGCTCGCTGCATACCTCGTAGCATGCCTTGCCAAGATATCCGATTTCTACGCCCTCACAGAATACCGCTGCGGTCTGATACGGATGCAGGAACGGCTTTTGCGTTCTGTCGTAGGTAAAGGTTACATCAAGCGCTTCTGCGACAGCCTCTGCCATTCCCTTTAAGGTGAAGAAATCCTCGTTCTCGCCAAATACACCGACGCAAAGTGTCTCTCGCTCGTCCGGGTATTCGGTAAGCGGCAGCTCCTTCGGGATGAAGATATTGCCAAGCTCGAAAATACGTCCCTCGATCGTTCCTCTCTTCTGGTTTCTTGCGATCGCGCGAAGCATCTGCGGTGCAAGTGTTGTACGCATCAAAGACAGATCAATGTTGATCGGGTTGATCAGGCGGATCGCATGACGCTCCTTTGCGTCCTCCGGCAGACGAAGCAGATCAAGGTCAGCCGGTGAGAAGAAGGAGTAATGGATTCCTTCGTATCCGCCTGCCGCGCATAACGCATTTTTGATCTTAAGCTCTGTCTTTTGTCTTAAGTTAAGTCCGCCCATCGTAACCTGTGCGGTCGGCATGAAGGTCGGTACGATATGGTCGTAGCCGTACATACGGATGACCTCCTCCGCAACGTCCGGGTAGGATTCCATATCCTCGCGGTACGGCGGGATCTGGATGGTAAGCTCGTCCCCGTTGATCTGCGGAGCAAAATGTAAGTTTGTTAAAATACGGACAATATCCTCATCCGGCACCTTGATGCCAAGCACGCCGTTTACACGCGCGATGCTGACCTTCATCTCCTTTGGCTCGATGGAGTTGCCGGTGGAAACCTCAACGTGTGTGGAGGAGATCTTTCCGCAGCCTAACTCCTCGATCAGGTGAAGTGCACGCTTCATGGCAAGATCTGTCGTGTATTCATAGACACCCTTGGAGTACATTGCGCTTGCATCGGAGGACTGTCCGAGTGCGCGGGAGCTCTTTCGGATGTTATCTCTTGCAAACTTTGCAGACTCTAACATTACCTCTGTTGTCGTGTCAAGGATTTCGGAATTTAAGCCGCCCATGATTCCGGCAAGTGCAACCGGCTTCACACCATCGCAGATGACAAGGTTGGCGTTGTTTAACGTGAACTCCTTCTCGTCAAGTGTGGTGATCTTCTCGCCGTCATTTGCCCTGCGCACATGGATCTGGTTGCCCTCCAGATAGTTGTAATCAAACGCATGCATCGGCTGTCCGAGCTCTTTCATGATGTAGTTGGTGATATCGACCATGTTGGAAATGGAGTTGCATCCGACAAGCGCAAGACGCTTCTTCATCCATGCCGGGGACTCCTTGATCTCCACGTCATGTACATAGTGTGCGATATATCTTGGACAGATGTCTGTCGCATCGACTTTTACGGTAAATCCGTCCTTGGTCTTTCCGCTCTCCGTATAGTCAAGTGCAAGCGGCTTAAGCGGCTTGCCGAGCACGGCAGCGACCTCTCTTGCAATACCATAGATGCTCTGGCAGTCCGGGCGGTTCGCGGTGATCGCAATGTCAAAGATCCAGTCGGTCATATCAAGGATCGGCTTTACATCCGCTCCAAGCGGTGCATCCTCCGGCAAAACCAAAAGTCCGTTGTAGCCTGCACCCGGATAAAGATCCTCGGTCAAGCCAAGCTCTGTTCCGGAGCAAAGCATACCGAACGAATCATAGCCGCGCAGCTTGCCTGCCTTGATCTCCATAACACCCTCGATCGTCTTGTGATCCTTTGCTGTCGCATAAACGGTAGCTCCTACGAGTGCGAGCGGATATTTTCCGCCTGCCTTTACGTTGTCTGCGCCGCAACAGATCTGGAAGGTTCCATGCTCACCGGCATTGACCATGCACAGATTCAGATGGGTGTCCGGGATCGGCTCACAGCTCTCCACAAGTCCGGCAACGACCTTGCTGATGTCCTTACCTGTCTCGATCAGCTCTTCCACTTCAAATCCACACGAAAACAGCTTCTCCTCAAGCTCCTTCGGGGTAACATCAATATCTACATATTCTTTTAACCAGCTCAGTGGTGCTAACATAACAAACGTTCTCCTTTCCCTTAATCATCAATCTGCTTTAACACGCGCAAATCAGATTCAAACAACTGCTTGATATTATTGATTCCATATTTAAGCATTGCAACACGCTCGATACCGATACCGAACGCAAAACCACTGTATTCCTTGGTATCAATTCCACAGCCCTCAAGGACCTTGTTATTTACCACGCCTGCGCCAAGCACTTCGATCCAGCCGGTTCCCTTGCAGAGCTTGCAGCCCTTGCCATGGCACTGGAAGCAGCTAACGTCAACTTCAACGGAAGGCTCGGTGAATGGGAAATAAGACGGTCTGAGTCTTGTTGTCGTGCCTTTTCCGAAGATCTTCTGTACGAACTCATCAAGCATACCTTTTAAGTCACAGAGAGTGATTCCCTTGTCTACGACAAGTCCCTCCATCTGGGTAAACATCGGGGAATGGGTAGCATCATCATCGGAACGGAATACCTTACCCGGAGAAACGACCTTGATAGGCGGCTTCTTGGCTTCCATGACATGGATCTGTCCTGCGGAAGTCTGGGTACGAAGCAGGAAATCCGGGGAAAGATAGAAGGTATCCTGCATATCTCTTGCCGGGTGATCCTGCGGGGTGTTCAGTGCGGTGAAGTTGTAATAATCGGTCTCGATCTCGGTTCCCTCGTAGATGTCAAATCCCATGGAGGCGAAAATATCGGTAAGCTGGTTTCTTACCTGTGTGACCGGATGCAGATTACCTTTTTCGTTCTTAACTGCCGGCATTGTGACATCAATCTTCTCGCTCTCGTAGCGCAGGCGCATCTCCTCCGCCTTAAGCTTGGCATCCAGCTCCTCAAAATGGTTCTGCGCCCATGCCTTCAGCTCGTTTACCTTCTTGCCGTACTCTGCCTTCTGCTCGTTCGGGATCTTGCCCATCTGCTTCATCAACGAGCCGATCAGTCCGGTCTTTCCGTCAAGGATATTCTTTTTGTACTCGTACACGCTCTTTGAGCTTTCGAGCTTTGCAAGCTCGTCTTGCACTTCGGTTTTGATTTTGGCAATCTTCTCACTCAGTTCTGTAAATTCTGCCATGTTCGTTCTCCTTTTCTTAATACAGTCTTTTTAAATAAGTGGGTACGCAAGTGCATCGTTCGTTCCACACGGGTTGCATCCCTGTGTGGCATTTTGCTTTATTCGGATATTTTCCTAGCAAGCAAAAAAATCCCATGATAGCTGATTGCTATCATGGGACGATTTAATCGCGATACCACCCAAATTCCGGACAACCTGTATCCGGCACTCATCTTCTGCGTAACGTGCAACATCCGTCACAGACTACAAAACCATCGTTCTTCATCCGCGCAGCTCCTGTGGGAAATTCAAGCATATCCTTTTCTTAAGAAGGCTTACAGCCGGTGACCTTCTCTCTCTTGCAGCAGTAATATGCTCTACTGTACACATTCATTGCCTTTCACATGTCGTATATTTTAGCACAGGGCGTAAAAAACATCAAGAACTTTTTCATCGTGCTTCGCGCGCTTGCTTCGCGCGTTTATATTCGCGCGTTGGCTAATTCTGACTGCCTTTGTCCGTTTTTGAAACACTGTTCTTTTTTGTTCTGCTCTCCCGCATCTTGCCGCCATCTCCCGTGCGCCCGCGTTGCTCTTTTCATCCTCGCACGCATTGAAGCCCTTTTCACGCAATGTCTTAATGTAATCCTCTATGGAGACTCTCGCGTCCACAGAGCCCTCCTTCGTATGGCAATGCATGTCAAATTTCATCTTCTGCCGCTTCCTTTCCTTTTCATCATTCTTTCTACTGTTTTTTCAGCTTTCCCGGACTTATCATCCAAATCACTTTACCCGGCTATGTCAGTTCAAGCCCTTTAATCCAAGCTATCTGCTCTGCGCAAGAAATGCGTTCTTATAAAAGAACACCAGAATTTCCCGGTAATCCATTCCAAGCTCTGCCATTTTCCCGGCAGCATACTGGCTCATTCCGATTCCATGCCCGAAACCGCCGCCGGATAAGGTGTATTTTTGTCCATCCTGCCCTGTGATCACGAAGCTCGCGCTCGGCAGCATCGTCATATCCGTCCGCTTCGTCCCGTCTGTCAGCGTAACCTCACACAGCAGCTTTCCTATAAATTTCCTTATCTCGTTCTCATCAGTAAGCGTCTGTGTCATTTTCTCGTAGCAGACATCCATCGAACGGACATAGCCGCTTGTACTTCGTTTTGTCAATGTGATACTCTTTATTTTTCCAAGAGAGGCATCGGTATATGCATCCAGATCCAAAATCGCGCTCCACCGGTAATACGGCGAATCGCTGTCGTAGGACTGCGGAGCCTCCTGCAAAAAATCTATGTAGTTGGCGCGCAGACTAAGCCGCCCGGCAGACGTATCCGAAAACAGCAGGCTCTGTGCCGCTATATAGGGCGGATTTTCCTCGCCCCACACCTCCATATCCTCTGTAAAACCGTTGCTGGTTGAAAAATAGTAACAGGTGATCGGCTGGTCATCATACACCATGAGCTGACCTTTCGTTTCCTCCACCGCAAGATCCGTCATACTGCTTGTTCCAAATCGATTATATACCTGAAATGATGTGCTGTCGTCCACATTTGCGCCATACACGGCATACGTTTTGTTCTGCATCTGCGCATAGGCAAATGTCCGCGCACAGACCGCCTGCGCCTTCTGGGCTTCAAACGGGAACGCGCTCTCCATCTCCGACGGCAGCACATAGCGCACATAATCCTCTATTCCGATCTGATTTATCAGAACCACACCATCTTCCCATTCCCGCACAAGAAATATCCCTTCGTAGCCATTGCCAAGCTTTGTTCCGTTCTCGTCCGTGATGTACAAAAATCCGTCATTGCAGACAGCCTGTGCTGTGCACACCATCGTCACGTCCGGCAGTTGGCTCGTCTGGCTCTGCCTATCTGTTTTGTCCGCGATCTGGCGTATCACGCTTACCATGTCTACCGGATCGTCTGCCTTCTGTATGGCTCCATTTATCATCCATTCCCTTGAACCGGTAATGTATAGCCTCTGATAGGTGATGTTCTCGCCATTTTTAAGCAGGACGCGGATCGTATCCTCCTTATCCGCCACCTGTATGTCATCCTCATTCTGAATGACCGCGCAGATTTTTCCCTCCGCCACAACATAACTAAGATTCTCCTCCCCGATAGAAAGCCCAGAAAAATCGCCTGTCATCACCTGCCCCTCCGCGATCCGGTACACCGCAAGCGACGCTGCTTTTTCCACCAAGCCATATCCCTCCACCTCGATCTGATCCTCGTTGTAGCTGAGCAGTGTTCCTTGGACAGTGGTTCGCTTTAACGAGATCTTGTCGATCTTATTATTCAAAAAATAAATGTCTGCGACACCGCTGTAACCGCCTGCGATCTGCCCCCGGAACCGGTATGATCCGCCCTGATACAGGAATGTGATCCAGTTGTCTGTGCACTCGGTGATATAGACATTTTCCACCAGGATCTGCGCATTTGTTTCCTGCGTTGTCCCATTCTGCGGAATTTTTGCAGTCTGCTTCGACACCATGTGCATCACCACCAAAATCGTTATCGAAACACTTACGACCACCAAAGCGATCATCAGAAGTATCATCCATTTTACCTTGTCAAATTTCTTTTTCATACAGCAGGCGCACTCCCCCCATTTATTCTTGCATAAGCATGCGTTTTTTCGTCACACGCACAAATAAGGGAGCCGCATAAAGCAGCTCCCTTTTCTTTGGTATCTTATCCCGTGGGTTCTTTGGTTGTCTACAATTATTCCTCTTTCGTAAAAGTCCTTCTTTTGTAACTGTTTCTCTTTTGTAATGGCTATCTTTTGTAACGCTATCTTTTGTGTAAACCCAAAATGCCGTTTCCTGCAATTTAGACTCCTAGCGCTATTGCTAGGTGGGTAACCGCAGTCTGCCTTCTGCCTTCCGCTGATACGAGGCGGCCTGACATCCAACAGCTCATATAGGAATCCCATGAAAAGTAAATGTAGGTTCTAAATATACAGGATTGTCGAACATCCCAGGCTACACAGTCTCTTTTGTGACTGCTTTAATTATAATCTATCATACCGCTAAATGCAACAAATAATTCGAGACACATTCTTCCAAAGTTGGATTATATCGACAATCGTTCAATCGTATTTATTTTTTCATCGGATTGACTTTTTCGTATTCTTTGTATAGCTCGGTCCGCACAGTCTTATCATTCACAGCTCTTGTGACATCGCATCATTGTGGACAGTAACCGATACGCCCTTATCCAGCGTACACATCTCGACCAGCGACGGATCAGACAGATTAGAACCGTTCAGCGCATTGTAAAGTGCCAAGCAGGAACTATGAATATCCTATCAAATTCCTGCTTTTGTTGAATGGTTGTAAAAGCATGAATTTTCGGGATATGTTAAATATGATTCAGATAAGTGTAAGAACGTGCAGCCCCAATAAATGGCCACGCCTGCCGTGAAAATATGCTTTGTAAATATACTAACATCCTGCGTGGAAAAAAGCAATGAAGTTCAAAATAAAATTGCAACAAATAACGAGGCAGCCTTGACTGCAAGCAGTCAGATTGCCTCGCTATTGTCGGAATTACTTTAAATTCAAATTATAACTGTGGTCCAGCAGATACTAATGCCTTACCAGCCTCATTGCCCTCGTACTTTACGAAGTTCTTATTGAATCTGGAAGCAAGATCCTTTGCCTTCTCCTCCCACTCAGAAGCATCTGCGTAGGTATCGCGTGGGTCAAGGATTGCAGGATCAACGCCCGGAAGCTCGGTAGGAACTTCAAAATCAAAGATCGGGATCTTCTTGGTAGGTGCGTTGTTGATGTCTCCGCTTAAGATTCCATCGATGATTCCTCTGGTATCCTTAATGGAAATACGCTTTCCGGTTCCGTTCCATCCGGTGTTTACGAGGTAAGCCTTTGCTCCACTCTTCTGCATCTTCTTAACAAGCTCCTCAGCATACTTGGTTGGATGTAACTCAAGGAATGCCTGTCCGAAGCAAGCGGAGAAGGTAGGTGTAGGCTCGGTGATTCCACGCTCGGTACCAGCAAGCTTTGCGGTAAATCCAGAAAGGAAGTAATACTGTGTCTGCTCCGGTGTAAGGATAGATACTGGAGGAAGTACACCAAATGCATCAGCGGAAAGGAAGATTACGTTCTTTGCAGCCGGTGCGGAAGAAATCGGGCGAACGATATTCTCAATATGGTCGATCGGGTAAGATACACGAGTGTTCTCGGTAACGCTCTTGTCGTCGAAGTCGATCTTGCCTTCAGCGTCAACAGTTACGTTCTCAAGAAGTGCATCTCTTCTGATTGCATTGTAGATATCCGGCTCAGACTCCTTGTCAAGTCCGATAACCTTTGCGTAGCAGCCTCCCTCGAAGTTGAATACGCCGTTGTCATCCCAGCCGTGCTCGTCATCACCGATCAGAAGTCTCTTAGGATCGGTAGAAAGTGTGGTCTTACCTGTTCCGGAAAGTCCGAAGAAAATAGCGGTGTTCTCACCGTTCATATCGGTGTTTGCTGAGCAGTGCATAGAAGCGATGCCCTTAAGTGGGAGGTAGTAGTTCATCATAGAGAACATACCCTTCTTCATCTCTCCGCCGTACCATGTGTTGATGATAACCTGCTCACGGCTTGTGATGTTGAATGCTACACAGGTCTCAGAGTTAAGTCCCAACTCCTTGTAGTTCTCAACCTTAGCCTTAGATGCATTGTATACAACGAAATCCGGCTCGAAATCCTTCAGTTCATCCTCGGTAGGAACGATGAACATGTTCTTGATAAAATGAGCCTGCCAAGCAACCTCAACGATGAAACGAACAGCCATGCGGGTGTCCTTGTTCGCGCCACAGAATGCATCAACAACAAACAGTCTCTTGTTGGAAAGCTCTTTCTTAGCGATCTCCTTAACGGCTGCCCATGTCTCCTCTGTCATTGGATGGTTGTCGTTCTTGTACTCATCAGATGTCCACCAAACAGTGTCCTTGGAATTTTCATCCATAACGATATATTTGTCTTTTGGTGAACGTCCGGTATAGATTCCGGTCATAACGTTGACAGCGCCAAGCTCTGTCACCTGTCCTTTTTCATATCCCTCAAGATCAGATTTGGTCTCCTCTTCAAACAGTAACTCGTAAGAAGGGTTGTAAACGATCTCAGTTGTTCCGGTAATACCGTACTTGCTTAAATTGATTTCTGCCATCTTTTTTTCCTCTCTTCTTTTATTTTGTGAATCATTAACCGGCAATTTCTTGCCGAATTATGCCTTAAAAACACACCTATATGATACACTATGTTATTTTTTTGTCAATCATTTTAATAGAATTTTTACGCACTTTAACAGAAATTTTCGCGTGCCTTTTTCAGAGCGCTTGTAAACCATAGAAACGCCGCAAAAAAGATGATCATATAGGCAAAATCCAGATACCGGCTTGAAATGGCCAGTTCATCCACAAGCCCGATCACACCGTCGATCAGCGTGATGATCGAAAATCCAAGCAGTCTCGGATTCATATACGCGATGAACTTCTCCGGGTGCCTGCACTTTTTGATCTCCGGCTCGGTCAGAAGTACCGAATGGATCTTTCCGGTTCTTTTCATGGAAATGCAGATACACAGCATATAAATGCCAAAACCTAAAATAACAATGTCGATGATCAGCAATGTATTGATATTTTTTAAAGCATTCATCCCATCAACCTCCTTCCGGTGCCATTTTACCCGAAAGTACCAGAAAAAACAACAAGAAAAATCATTGATAAAACGTGTCATTTCATGTAAAATTGTAGTATCTTTACCAAAGGAGTATTTTGCATTATGAAGATTGAGGATTTGAAGGTATTGGTTTGCGACGATTCGATTCTCGCGCGCAAACAGATCAAAGATATTCTTTTAACACTGGGAACGCCGACCTTCTTTGAAGCCAGTGACGGTCAGGCGGCGATCAGCAAATACAAAGAGATCCAGCCGGATCTGGTATTTCTCGACATCGTAATGCCACAAAAGGACGGCAATGCTGCGATTGCGGAGATCCTTTCCTATGACCCGGATGCGACCATCATCATCTGCTCCTCTGTTGGTACACAGTCACAGCTTAAATGCGCGCTCGAAGCCGGCGCTACGGACTTTGTCCAGAAGCCGATTGACCGGCAGCAGGTAATCGATATCGTGACCAGATTTTTGGAAGGGAGATAAATAGCCCATGTATACACAGTTTTTCGGAAATTATCTTCTTGCCAACAATCTCATCACCAAGGAGCAGTTCTTCTCTGCCATGCGCAGAATGTCCGATGAGCACATGCGCCTTGGAACCCTTGCTATCAATGCAGGCTACATGACCTCCGGCGAAGTCAATCAGGTCGTTATCGAACAGACGCATGTTGACCGCAAGTTCGGCGAGCTTGCCATCGATCTCGGCTTCTTGTCCAACCAGCAGGTCGTTGAACTTTTGCAGGAGCAAAGCCCGGACTATCTGCTGCTCGGTCAGCTCCTTGTCGATGATTGTGTACTTACCTATCAGGATTTCGAGAAAATCATTGCAGACTACCGCTCTGCCAACGAATTGATCGATCTCGACATGACGCAGGACAATCACGACAACATTGCAAGATTGTTTGAGAACTTCCTTGTTGTCTCCGAAGAGCCGGTAACGATATACGGCAGACTGTATATGGAGCTTCTCTTCAATAACTTCGTGCGTTTTATCGGTGAGGATTTCACCGCACTTGATCCGGAACAGATCACCGTATATCCGCCGGAATGCTGCGTCAGCCAGAAGGTACTCGGAGATTACTCCGTCACCTCCTACCTAAGCATGGACGAGGCAGCCGCCATCGCCTTTGCATCCCGCTATGTCAATGAAGAATTTACCGAATACGATGAATATGTGCAGGCATCCCTTGCAGACTTTTTGAATCTGCACAACGGTCTGTTCATTGTCAATACCTCCAATATCGAGTCGAAGGAGCTGTCCATCACCGCTCCGCTTGAAGTAGAGTCCCCGGTTCTTGAATTTACAAACCGTACCTATCATTTTCCGATCCTCTACTCATTCGGACTTGTCCACTTCCTCTTTGAGGTTGTTCATCTCCCGGAATAATATCCGGAAACATATCCTTTTTACAAATCCACTATCCTACACACCGAGGAACTTCTTCACAACGGCCGGCATCTCATCCACTTCACATACTGTGTCGTGGAGCACTGCGGCGCTGCGGATATCCTCGATTGCCTGTGGAACTGCGACGTTGCCGATACGGCTCAACTCGTCAACCAGCTCAAAATCGCTCATGCTGTCATACTTCTTGTCGATAGCATCCATGACGCTTCTCGTAAACTTAAACGGGCTTGCGGTGGAAGCAATGACGGTCTTGGTCTCGGTATCCTTCGTCTCTGCCTTATACTTGTGGTATACACCGGCAGCAACGGCTGTGTGGGTGTCGATGATGTATCCGGTCTTTTCGTAAAGATCCGCGATCACCTCCGCGGTCTCCTGCTCGCTTGTATAGTTGCCGTAGAAATCATCCAGAAGCGCTTTCATCTCCGGTGTGATCTCATACTTTCCGGTGGTGGAAAGACTCTTCATAAGCTCGGCGTTCTTTACAGCGTCGTTGCCCGCAATGCGGTAGATCAGGCGCTCCAAGTTCGAGGAGATCAAAATATCCATGGATGGTGAGCTTGTCAGGATAAAGTCACGGTTGCGGTCATACGTTCCGGTGCGGAAGAAGTCAAACAACACCTTGTTCTCATTGGATGCGCAGATGAGCTTTGCGATCGGCACACCCATGTTCTTTGCATAGAATGCGGCGAGGATGTTGCCGAAGTTACCGGTCGGGACAACCACGTTGATCTTCTCATCCTTTGCGATCACGCCGTTTGCATACAGCCTTGCATACGCATATACATAGTAGACAACCTGTGGAACAAGGCGTCCGATATTGATCGAATTTGCGGAAGAAAACTGAAATCCCGCATCGTTTAATTGTTTTGCAAGATTTTTGTCATTAAACATCTGCTTCACTCCGGTCTGTGCCTGATCGAAGTTGCCATGGATGCCGACAACAAAGGTATTGTCCCCTTTCTGGGTTACCATCTGCTTCTCCTGAATCGGGCTGACACCGTTCTTCGGGTAAAATACGATGATCTTTGTTCCCGGAACATCCGCAAATCCTGCAAGTGCAGCCTTACCGGTATCTCCGGAGGTTGCCGTAAGGATAACGATATCGTTCTTGACCTGGTTCTTCTTTGCAGAGGTCGTAAGGAGGTACGGTAAAATAGACAATGCCATATCCTTGAACGCGATGGTTGAGCCGTGGAACAATTCCAGATAATATGCCCCATCTGCCGATACGAGCGGCGCGATCTCCGGTGTGTCGAATTTGCTGTCATACGCCTTTTCGATACAGCTCTTTAGCTCTTCCTCCGTAAAATCGGAAAGAAACAGCTTCATCACCTCATAAGCGGTCTCCTGATAAGACATCTTTGCAAGCTCATCCACAGAGACATCCAGCGTCGGGATGGAATCCGGTACAAACAGTCCTCCATCATCCGCAAGTCCCTTCAAGATCGCTTCGGAAGCACGATACTTTACATCTGCATTTCTGGTACTTGAATACATTACGCCCATTTTTTTAACCTCATTTTTCTTTTTATTGCACTGCCCATAACTATCTTATTTTTGTTCATTATAGAGAAATCCGATTTTTCTGTCAATACAGGGACACCGGATTAACAGCCCTTTTCCAGATAATCCATATATTTTGGCGAGATCTTGATCTGCGTGTACAGCGCGGCATACTCGCTCGCCGAGAGCGTATCGACATAATTCTCCGGAAAATTGCGCGCATACCCCGCCTTTTTTGCGAGGTCTACCGCCTTATTGTACGCAACCGCAGCCTTCTCCTCGCTCCTGTAGATTCCCACCGTGTAATTGCCGTTGAGATGAATCTTGACGCGGTAGCGCTTCGCGCCGTTCTTCTCATACGCCTGCACCCCGAAAAAGCGGTTGTACACCTTGATGTTGGAATATCTTAAGTCCAGCGGATCATTGTTGGCAAAGTCGTAATCCCTCTTGTAGACCGCATAGCTTCGTATCCCGTAGCGGCTTAGAATCGTTGCCTGCATTCCGTAATCGTTGACGAACAGATGCCCCTGTCTGCGCATGATCTTATGCCCGGCATAATAAAAAAGATCGTCAATATCAAACTTCAGCTCCTCATCCAAAGACAGATAGTAGCTAAAAAAATTCTTTCGCATATAGATCGGGTTGGCAATATAGAGATTGTTGTCGCGGAAGTTGATCAAAGAAACGCACTTGTCGAACGCAAGCCTGTACGGTTTCTTATGATAGCGCGTGATCGCCTGCTCCAGTGTCACCCCGTCATTTAAAATATGCTGTGCATCACAATAAGCCTCGCCTGCCTCCTGTACGAGTGGGAAGCTGCCGAGGCTTATATGCTTACATCGAAACGTAATCCCTGCACGGTAGTACGTTGTACCATCTTTTTTTGTTGCCTGATATACACCGGGTAACATACTGACTCCTCTTATGCGTTCTTGGTATTAATATAATTTACCAATCCCTCACAGTCAATCAGTTTCTGCATAAACGGCGGAAATGCCTGTCCCTGGAACGACTGTCCGGTCGTCACATCCGTGATCACTCCGGTGTCAAAATTCACCTCAACCTCATCCCCTGCCAAGATCGCCTTTGCCGCCTCCGGGCATTCGATGATCGGAAGTCCGATATTGATGGCGTTGCGGTAAAAAATGCGTGCGAACGTCTCCGCGATCACGCAGCTTACACCCGCCGCCTTGATCGACAACGGCGCATGCTCTCTCGACGAACCGCAGCCGAAATTCTTATTTGCCACGATGATATCACCTGCATTTACATTCTTGACAAAATCCTTGTCGATATCCTCCATGCAGTGTGTTGCAAGCTCCTTCGGATCGGATGAATTTAAGTATCTTGCAGGAATGATAACATCCGTATCCACGTTGTCTCCATATTTAAAAACGTGTCCATGTGCTGCTTTCATTTTCGCTCCTCCTTACATCACTTCATCCGGACCGGAAATCTTACCGGTGATCGCGCTTGCCGCTGCAACCGCAGGGCTTGCAAGATATACCTCTGATTCCACATGTCCCATTCTTCCGACAAAGTTGCGGTTGGTGGTAGAAACGCACCGCTCGCCCTCAGCAAGAACACCCATGTATCCACCAAGGCAAGGTCCGCAGGTCGGAGTGCTCACGATCGCGCCCGATTCAATAAAGGTGCGTAAAAGTCCTTCCTCCATCGCCTGAAGGTAGATCTTCTGGGTAGCCGGGATCACGATAACGCGAAGTCCCTTTGCGACCTTTTTGCCCTTTAAAATAGATGCTGCGATGCGCAGGTCATCCATTCTTCCGTTGGTGCAGGAGCCGATGACAACCTGGTCGATCTTCACATCGCCCACCTCGTCGATTGTGCGCGTATTTTCCGGAAGGTGCGGGAATGCAACGGTCGGTTTTAAGGTGCTAAGATCGATCGTGTACTCCTCATCATACTCCGCATCCTCATCCGCGGTGTACTCCACGAACGGACGCTTGGAATGTTCTTTCATGTACGCTCTTGTCAGATCGTCCACCGGGAAAATACCGTTCTTTCCGCCGGCTTCGATCGCCATGTTCGCGATCGTAAAACGATCGTCCATGCTAAGGTACTGGATGCCCTCGCCTACGAACTCCATCGAGCGGTACAGTGCACCATCCACACCGATCATTCCGATAATATGCAAAATAACATCCTTGCCGCTGATCCACTTTGCCGGCTTTCCGACAATGTTGAACCTGATCGCGGAAGGAACCTTAAACCATGCCTGACCGGTTGCCATGCCGGCTGCCATATCCGTGCTTCCGACACCGGTAGAAAATGCGCCCAAAGCGCCGTAGGTACAGGTGTGCGAATCTGCGCCGATGATCACATCTCCCGCAACCGTAAGTCCCTGCTCCGGCAAAAGCGCATGCTCGATTCCCATCTCCCCGACATCAAAGTAATTGCTGATCTCATGCTTGCATGCAAACTCTCTGACACACTTGCAGTGCTGTGCAGACTTAATATCCTTATTCGGTGCAAAGTGATCCATGACAAGCGCTATTTTATCCTTGTCAAAAACACCGTCCACATTCATCTTCTCGATTTCGTGGATCGCAACCGGCGATGTAATATCGTTTCCAAGAACAAGATCCAAATCCGCCTCGATCAGTTGTCCTGCTGATACGCAGTCAAGTCCTGCATGCGCGGCAAGAATCTTCTGGGTCATAGTCATTCCCATGAGCGTTCCTCCTAAAATTTACTTACATTCTTCCAATAGTCCTGCGGGAAATGTGTGTGAGTGGCTCCCGCCCTGCTATTCTTTTCAATGCCATTCTAGCACAGGAAAAAATATAATCAAAATACATAATAAACATATTTGCCATAACTATGTTTTATGATATAATGAGCGCAGCGAAATTATATCAGACGCGAAGTGCGAAGCACGAATGCGCATAGGGCATCATCTATCATGTGCGAAAGCACATGATATAATACACCTATCATAAAGCCAGATTACGGAGGTACACATGAATCAGAACCTGTCATCGTATTGGATCTTTTACACGGTTGCAAACGCCGGCAATATCTCAAAGGCAGCCAAGGAGCTGTACATCAGCCAGCCCGCGATCAGCAAATCCATCCAGAAGTTAGAGGAAAGCCTCGGCTGCCGCCTGTTTTCCAGAAGCTCCCGCGGTGTCCTTCTGACCGAGGAGGGCAATCTTCTCTACGATCATGTAAGGGAAGCGTTTGAGTCGCTGACCACCGGTGAGGACAAGCTAAAGCGTGCACTCTCGCTCGGTGTCGGACACATCAAGATCGGTGTCAGCACGACGCTCTGCAAATATATCCTGCTCCCCTACTTAAAGGAATACATCCGGCGCAACCCGCACGTCAGTATCTCGATCCAGTGTCATTCCACCAATGAGACGCTCCGCCTGCTCGACGAGAACCAGATCGACATCGGACTGATCGGACGCCCGGACTCCTTAAAGGGAATCCATTTTGATTATGTGCAGGACATCGAAGATATCTTTGTCGCAACCAACGAATACTTAAAGCACATCAGCGACCGCGGCATCAAGGGGGATGAGATCCTCTCCAACGCGACGCTCATGCTCCTCGACAAGAATAACATGACGCGCCAGTACATTGATGACTATCTGACCGAGAACCACATCGAGGTAGCGGAATCCATCGATGCGTCCAACATGGATCTTCTGATCGAGTTCGCCAAGATCGGTGTCGGAATCGCCTGCGTCATCAAGAGCTTTGTAACAAAAGAGCTTGAAAGTGGCAGTCTCGTCGAAGTCCAGATGCCGTTTCCGATCCATAACCGTGAGGTCGGCTTTGCCTACAAGGAACACACCACACCAACCAAGACCTTACAATCCTTTATCGATTTTTACACAAACTATACCCCGGAGGTAACCCAATGAAAGAACAACTTCACACCATCCCGATCGCTGACGCAATGGCAAACGCCGGCGAGTGTCCATTCTGCTATATCGAGCGCAAGACCGAGGAACACTCCATGGACTATGTACTCGGTCACGGAGCGTCCTACATGGAGGCAGACATCCGCGATATGACCGACCGCGAGGGCTTCTGCCGCAGACATTTCAAAAAGATGTTCGACTACGGCAATTCGCTTGGCAATGCGTGGATCTTAAAAACACTCTATCTGCGCCACCTCGGCGAGATGGAAAAAGAATTTAAGAATTTCAAACCGGACTCTGTCGGCAAAAAAGGACTTTTCTCCAAAAAGGACGCTTCCTGCAATTCGATCGTTGACTGGATCAACAAGCGCGAGTCCACCTGCTTTATCTGCACCTCCGTCAACAACACCTTCTCCGCCTACATGAAGACGTTCTTCCGCATGTACCGGGACGATGCGGACTTCCGCAAGCAGGTTGCCAATACGCAGGGCTTCTGCCTGTCCCATTTTAAGGTGCTGTGTGAGGGTGCCGATGCCGAGCTAAACGATAAAGACCGCGCAGACTTTTATAACACGATGCTCCCGCTGATGCAGGAAAACATGGAGCGTGTCTACGAGGATATCGCATGGTTCGTTGAAAAATACGATTACAAGAACAAGGATGCAGACTGGAAGAACTCAAAGGATGCCATCCAGCGCGGTATGCAGAAGCTTCGTGGCAGCGATCCGTCCCTGCCACCGTACCAGATCAAAAAATAAAAGCCGTGCTTTACGCGTCCATGGCACACAACCAAAAAGGGCGGGCAGAAAACCAATCGGTTCCTGCCCGCCCTCTATCATACATATTATCAAATCACTTCTTACGCAAGTTATTTCATTACGATATTGACGATTCTTCCCGGAACATAGATCTCCTTTACGATATTACCGGTGAGCTTGTCAGCGATTGCTTCCTTGCCCTTTGCGATAACCTCGTCCTTTGGGTCATCCTTTCCGATGGAGATGGTTGCCTTGATCTTACCGTTGATCTGTACTGCGATCTCAACGGAATCATCTACGGTAAGTGCCTCATCGTAGGTCGGCCAGCTCTCATACGCGATGGTGTCGTCGTGACCGAGACGGCTCCAGATCTCCTCGCCGACATGCGGACATACGCAGGAAAGCATCTTGATCAATCCCTCTGCATACGCTCTCGGACACTTGCCAGCCTTGTATACCTCATTTACGAAGATCATCATCTGGCTGATCGCAGTGTTGTAACCAAGCACCTCAAAGTCATTTGTGACCTTCTTGACAGTCTGGTGGTAGATCTTGGTAAGGGTTCCGTCATCCTCCTCAGTAATGTTGGATGGCTCGGTAAAGAAGTTCCATACTCTTGTGATGAAACGCTTTGCACCCTGTACATTGCTGGAGTTCCAAGGCTTTGAAACCTCAAGAGGTCCCATGAACATCTCGTACAGACGTAAGGTATCTGCACCATACTCCTCCACGATGTCACTTGGATTGACAACGAACTCCGGAAAACGCTTACCCATCTTGATACCGTTCTCGCCGAGGATCATTCCCTGATGAACAAGCTTCTTGAATGGCTCCTTGACCGGAGACAAGCCGCTGTCATAGAGGAAACGGTTCCAGATACGGGAATACATCAGATGACCGACCGCATGCTCCGGACCACCAACATAAAGGTCAACCGGAAGCCAGTGCTTTAACAGCTCCTGATTTGCAAATTCCTTGTCATTATTTGGATCAATATAACGCATATAATACCAGGAAGAACCTGCGGAACCCGGCATGGTAGAGGTCTCACGGACACCCTTGATGCCGTTTCTGTCATACTGCTTCCACTCGGTTGCATTCTCAAGCGGAGCCTTGCCATTCTTGCCCTTGTAATCCTCAAGCTCCGGAAGGATCAGCGGCAGCTCATCGTCCGGAAGGAAGTAGATCTCTCCGTCCTCCTTGTATACACAAGGAACCGGCTCGCCCCAATATCTCTGGCGTGCAAAGATCCACTCACGGAAATGATAATTGGTCTTTCTTCTTGCAACACCCATGCCCTCAAGCTTCTGGGTGATCGCCTCCTTTGCTTCCTCAACGGTAAGTCCGGTAAACTCCTCGGAATTGATCAGCTTGCAGCCTTTTCCAAGGTAATCCTGCTTCTCAAACGCCTTCTCGGATACGTCAGCGCCATCGATAACCTGGATCATATCGATATTGTGGGCGATCGCATACTCAAAGTCACGCTGGTCGTGGCTTGGGACAGCCATAACAGCACCGGTTCCGTAGCTTGCAAGAACGAAATCTCCGATAAAGAGCGGCACCTCCTTGCCGTTGACCGGATTGATCGCATAAAGTCCCTTTAACATGCAGCCGGACTTGGTCTTATTTAACTCGGTACGATCCATATCGTTCTTCTTTAAGGTCTCATCGATATATGCCTGAACCTCTTCCTTGTTCTCAACACGGTCCATAAGTCCTTTTACGATCTCTCCGTCCGGAGCCAGAACCATAAAAGTGATACCGTAGATGGTCTCGATACAGGTGGTATAGATGGAGAACTGTCCACCGCCCACGATCTGGAAATCAACCTCGACACCGGTACTCTTTCCGATCCAGTTGCGCTGCATCTCCTTGGTAGATTCCGGCCAGTCGATCTCGTTTAAGCCCTCTAACAGCTTCTCTGCAAATGCAGGCTGGTCGATAACCCACTGCTTCATATTCTTTCTGACAACCGGGTAGCCGCCGCGCTCAGACTTTCCATCAATAACCTCATCATTGGAAAGAACCGTTCCAAGCTCCTCACACCAGTTGACCGGCATATCAATATGCTTTGCATAGCCAGCCTCATACAGCTTCTTAAAGATCCACTGTGTCCACTTGTAAAAGCTCGGATCGGAGGTAGCGATCATCTTTGACCAATCATAGTCAAATCCCAGCTCCTTCAACTGCTTGGAGAAGGTCTGGATGTTCTTCTGTGTAAATCCTGCCGGATGGTGTCCGGTCGTAACTGCGTACTGCTCTGCAGGAAGTCCGAAGGAATCATATCCCATCGGATGAAGGACATTGTAGCCCTGCATACGCTTCATTCGTGACATAATATCCGTTGCAGTATATCCTTCCGGATGTCCTGCATGAAGACCTACTCCTGAAGGATACGGGAACATATCAAGCGCATAGTATTTCGGCTTGGAAAAATCCCAGACATCAGTCTTAAAGGTTTCATGCTCCTCCCAGTATTTCTGCCATTTCTTCTCAATCGTTTTGTGATTGTATGCTTCTGCCATAATTTCGCCTCTTTTATCTTATTTAATCTTTCAATAACAATATGTCCATTCTACACATTGGCCCTTTGTTTGTCAACTTCGTGCCCTTGCCATTCTTAAGCGTGCGCTTCAAAAAAGCTTAAAAATTCCTGCTGCGGAAGCGGTTTTGAGAAATAATAGCCCTGAATAAAGTCGATGTTCTCATCTCTCATTCCCTTTAGCTGCTCCTCCGTCTCAACGCCCTCTGCCACTAGAAGCAGATCCATTCCGTGAGCCATGTGAATCGCCGCCTGCACAACATACTGTGCCTTGAGATCCCGGAAGTACGATTGTGTCATATTCATATCCAACTTCATAAGTGAGACCGGCATCTCAATCACATAATCTAGGTTTGACTGTCCGATTCCGAAATCATCCAGAGAAAAAGTCACCCCATAGTTAATCAGCTTCTTCATATTTTCAAGAAGGATCTCCTTAGTCTTGACAGATGCAGACTCTGTGATCTCAAGATTGATCTGCCATGGTTTTACCTTATAGCGGTCCATAATCTTAATGTATCGCTCCGCAAGATCCTTCTTCTCACACTGAATCACCGAGAGATTTACCTCTATATAAGAGAGTCCAAGCCTCTCCACATTACTTTTCTGCAAAAACTCGCATACCTTTTCAAAAATCCGTTCACCCAGTTCTTCAATAAGCCCGGTCTCCTCTGCCACCGGTATGAACTTTCCTGGCTGAAGAATCGTCCCATCCGTGTTACGGATGCGGGCAAGCGCCTCCGCAGAAACAAACCGGTTCTTCTTCGTTGAGTAAATTGGCTGATAGAACACCTCAACGCGGTTTTCTTCCAAAGCACTAAGCACGCTCTGCCGGATTTCTCCATGCTTTCGCATTGCTGCAAGGACTGTTTGATCCACGTATATGATATCTGTGCAGTCATTCCGACGGATTTCTGTTCTTAAATACTGGAGCATCTGATAAAAATCATCTGCATTTTGAAGCAGCAGGATATCCGGAAACAGCACCATAAAACTGAACGGACAGACAAATCTTTCGCTGTCCCTGTCCTTTGGCCAGAATTCTTTCCTCACCTGCTGGTATACACGCATCATCTCATCCGCATCCGGAAAAAGCACAACAAGCTCAGGCGAATTATTTTTAAATACCTTCGCCTTTGGAAACTTCTCCAGATACTCCGTCAGAATCATCAGACTCTCCGTTCTGGAAAGCCCTTGTGCCTCATCCTCCTGTATGCCTGACAGGGAAATCATAAGTACACTCTGTCTCGTCTGACGTTCATAACACTGATTCAGGAATTGCGTCAGTGCATGTACATGAAAGCAGCCATACTGTCTGTTGATATTCGATTCCGGATTCTCCAGCTTTAAGTATAGTGCCATCATGCCAAGTGCACAGGCAAATCCAACCACCAAAAGCTGATTGACAAAAAACTGTATGGTGGCTGCTCCAATCCACATCCCCATCCAGATACATACCGCAATTCGCCGGTTACGCACAATCATATTGTGGAACACTATCATACATAGAATAGCTGCGAGCACATAAGAAACTGCAAACAGATAAGTCAAAAGAACGCTCAAACCATAGGTGTATACCTCTCCGCACTCACGGTGAATCGCAATCGGAGCAATCATGACCAGCAGAATTTCTCCTATAGTAACAAACCTGCTGTTCCTCACAAGCCTAAGATAATGCTTTTCATCATGCATATCGACAAGCACATAAAACAGTGCCTGCGCTGCTACCATAACAAGACTCGCAAGATAAACCTTGCAAAAGCCCTTCACCACAATTACCGGTAACGAATCCATATAGTTGATCGCAATAATTGATGAAATATCAAGGATCAAGCTGATGCCTGTAACCATAAGTGTCTGCTGAAAAATGTGCTCTGAAAAAAGTCCGACACGCTGCTGGCTAAAAAAGAAAACAATGAGCAATGCAATAATCACAAGCCCGCAACATTGTAATTGTATGTTCATAACGTTCTCCCTATCGTCGAAATGCTTGTAAACCCCCAAATATGCCAATATTATATAGTGTTTCGCTTATCAAATCAACCTATTCTCGCCAAAAAGGGCATGGGATAAACCCATGCCCTCATGCACAATCCTATGTAACGATTAGTTGTTGATGAGCTTATCGCCCTCGTTGTTCCAGCTATACAGCTTACGGATTTCCTCGCCAACCTTCTCTGAAGGATGCTCAGCAGCAAGCTTTCTCATAGCTTTGAAGTGCACCTGCTTTCCTGCGTCAGACATATCAAGTAAGAACTCCTTAGCAAAAGAACCATCCTGAATATCAGAAAGGATCTTCTTCATTGCCTTCTTGGTATCCTCGGTAACGATCTTCGGTCCGGTTACATAATCGCCATACTCAGCGGTATTGGAGATAGAATATCTCATTCCTGCGAAGCCTGACTGGTAGATAAGGTCAACGATGAGCTTCATCTCATGAATACACTCAAAGTATGCATTTCTCGGATCGTAACCAGCCTCGCAAAGAGTTTCGAAACCAGCCTGCATAAGTGCGCAGACACCACCGCAAAGAACTGCCTGCTCGCCAAAGAGGTCTGTCTCAGTCTCGGTACGGAAGGTTGTCTCAAGAACGCCGGCTCTTGCTCCACCGATTGCAAGTGCATATGCAAGTGCAACGTCAAGCGCCTTTCCGGTAGCATCCTGCTCAACAGCAACCAAGCAAGGAACACCCTTACCAGCCTGATACTCCGAACGTACTGTGTGTCCCGGTCCCTTAGGAGCGATCATGGTAACATCGACATCCTTTGGCGGAACGATGCAGCCGAAATGGATATTGAATCCGTGTGCAAACATAAGCATGTTGCCCGGCTCAAGGTTTGGCTCAATGTCATTCTTGTAAAGAGCTGCCTGCTTCTCATCGTTGATAAGAATCATAATGATATCAGCCTTCTTTGCAGCTTCTGCTGCGGTATATACTTCAAAGCCCTGCTTTACAGCCTTGTCCCAGGACTTGCTTCCCTCATAAAGTCCAACGATGACATTGCATCCGGACTCCTTGGCATTCAATGCATGAGCATGTCCCTGGCTGCCATAGCCAATGATTGCGATTGTCTTGCCCTCCAAAAGAGAAAGGTTGCAATCTTCCTGATAAAAAATTCTTGCTTCTGACATGTATTTGTCCTCCTAAAAATTAAAAAATTATTAAAAAGCCTACTCAATAAATGTAACGTCCCCGGAGCCGCGGGTAAGACCGGTAATTCCGGTACGCGCCAGTTCTAAGATCTCATAGCCATCCAAAAGATTGAGAAAAGCCTCCAGCTTATCCTGCTTGCCGGTAAGTTCCACGATCATGGAGTCATTCGATACATCCACGATACGTCCGTGGAAAATATCCGTGACGTTCATGATTGCCTGACGCTCGGTGTCCTTCGCTCGGATCTTGATCAGCATCAGCTCCCGTGTAACGGAAGTACCTGTCTCAAGACGTTTGATGTCACGCACATCCTCAAGCTTTGCGAGCTGCTTCTCGATCTGCTCGATCGTCTGCTCATCTCCGTTGACCACGATCGTGATACGCTCAAAGCGCGGATCTGCGGTAATTCCGGAAGCAAGACTTTCCATATTGAAGCTTCTGCGGCTGAACAATCCGGAGATACGGCTTGCCACACCCGGATTATTGTCAACTAAAAGAGATAGAACAATTCTTTCCATCCGAAAAAGTCCCCTTTTCAATGTCAATATACTCACTCACACACGAGTTATCTTAGCACTCTTGCATACCCTCGTCAAGGCTTACAAGAATGCTTGATTGTTATACTTATAATCACCTGATGTTATAGCAAGTATATTCTCGATAACTATATGATATAAAATATCATAGCTATCCTTCGTTTGTACTACTCTCCGGCTAATCCAAATCTACAAGCTCCAACTGCCGCACCTCAAAACCATAGTAGCTGATATCGGTGTCCGTAACCGTAGAAGCAGCATTATTATAGCAGATCTTCGTGTACGCACCCAGATAAATCTTAATCGATTTTGTGCTGCCCTTGAAAGTGCCGTCATAAGAGGCCGCACTGATCAGGCTTCCCATATCCAGCTCCACGCAATACGTTGTGCCGCTTACCAGATGATATTTGCCGGTGGACCAGTCATACCAGCCATTCTTAACGCCGTTCTCGTCACCGGTCGTAGAAAGTGCGCTGCCATCCGCCGCATAGACTGTCCAGTTCTGCTTCTTCAGATATATGCCGTCATGCTCGATGTACGATCCGGAACTCTTGTTTGCATCATATTCTGCCTTTGTCACCTCAATGTAGAAATCAACAAATTCTTCCTTTGACCGCATGTTCTTGATAAGGTTGCTGTCCTTTACAGTAAAGTAGAACTTCTGCTTATACTGGCTCGAGCTATAGCCAAGCTCCTGCTCAATAATCGCATCCTGACTCGCATCATACGAAAGATAAATCGTATCTACAGATGGTGCATCCTCATCACTGCTCTGCCGGATCGATACGGTCGGCGTATTAAGACCTGTGCTGTAAGCAGCAATCATGGTGTTGATGTACAGCTTCAGCTCATCTTCAGAATCTACATTGCTATGTCCGACACCGGAATATGTAATGTTGCCCTTGGTGTAGATATAGTAGTTGTTTCGGACATCCTTCTCCGCTGTCGTGTAAATTGAGTTATGCTGGTCAGATCCCGACAATGTATACCACACAACAATGTCGCTCTCGCCGTCATTATCCTCATCCTCGTTCATATCGAGCTGATAATACTGGTAATGCGTGCTTGAAATCTTGAGTGTATCGCTGATCGCAAACGGATACGTTGTGATCTGTCCCTCGTTGACGCGCACTGCGGTCGTTGTCGTCTGCCAGCTATCCTTGATCTTCGAGTTGCTCGCATAATTGACATACTCCTTTGCACGGTTCGTCTCCTTGGTCATTCCATATATCTGGAACATCAGGCTAAGATCCGTCATACCCTGATTCTGCTTTACGATCTTGGTCTTGCCGCTTCTCGGTTCATACGCGATATCGGTTCCGCTCGCCTCTGCGGAAGCGACCGCATCCTCAAACAGCTGCTTGATCGTAACAGTTCCGCTCGCATTCTGGTTCGTCGTATAGCGATAGGTTCCGTCCGCATTCTTAATGATATAGTACCGCTTTGTTCCGTTGTTTTTTTCCGTTAGGCAAGCCTTTGCAGTATCAGAGTCAGAAAGCGTCAAACCAAGTTTTAACGCCTGATTACTTAGGATTCCGTAGCGATCCATGCCGACATAGTTGCGGAGCAACGTGTTATAGTCATAGCCCCAGTAGGTTGCCGTGGAATCGTTGGAGGTTGACGTCGTATCGTGCGTACACAGCACCGGTTTGCCCGCATCAATGTACTCCTGCAAGCCCTTGAAGCAATTATTGGCACCGTCTTTAAGTTCGTACAGATCCGCAAATCCAAGTACCAGCATATCAAAGGAATCCAGCCGTACCTGGCTTCCCTCAACCGTGACATACGCAACACCGCCGATCTCGGTATAGCCGTTTGTATACTCGCTGCCGGAAATCGTCTTGATGTTAAGCGTAAAATCGTCCAAAGAATTTACAAGTTTCTTAAAGGTAGAGCTGCTCTTTTCCATCTCCTTTTGCATGTTCAGGTTGGAGCTGCTATCATTCGCTGTATTGATCTGCAGGATATTAACCACCTGTTTTCCCGCCGTATTCTTGATGTAAAAATATCCACTCACAGAATTATAGCGGTACTCATTGTCATTCTGGCTGATCTTAAGCTTCCACGGAATGATACCGACATACGAATCCGGGAGGTGGTAACTCAGGGAATAAGTGATATCCTCCCCTGCCTGTAAACTGTAATGACCGTCTACCGGCTTGATGCGTTTTCCGTTTTTGCTAATGGTAATATCCGATGCGATCACTGCCTCTGACGCGGAAAATCTGCCGTCCGCATTGCTGTCAAAATACAGCATACAGTCAAAATCCGCCTCTCCATCCGCAGCGGAAAGGTTCTCAATCTGGAAATTGAAGCTGACCTTGGAGCTGTTTAAGGTCACATACTCTTTTCCGGTCGTCTTGGTAAGCCCGGACACGGTAACCACCGGTTTGTTCAACGAAATGTAGCGGTACAGCTTTGCGGTGTTGGTGATTGCAGTCGTCTCTGTCATCACGTTTTCGTTCGCGATCTGATCCTTCACCAGCTCATAGATGTAGGTGCAATTATCGATCTTTACCTCGTTGACATCGGTTCCATTCATAAAATCATCTGCGAATACGACCGGGAAACCACCCTTGATATAGTCGATGACCTCATTGTATTTCTGCTTGGTCAGATCATTTCCGGAAAGGCGGAACGTCTCTGTCCGGTTACTTGCATTCAAAACAGCTTTCTTATTTGAACCAACAGTCGATTCCGCCGTTATGACATTCAAACGTTTCAACAGTCCCGTTGAATTGTTAAATGAATGCTGATAATCGCTCTCCAGCATTCCGGAATAGCTCCATGGGTACTGTGCCCCGATGGAACCGCTGGAATTGACAACCGTGATATCCCCGACATTGGAGTAGATCAGTCCGTTCATTGCGGTGTCATTGTATACCGTCTCACCGTTCTTCATATTATAATAGTCGGTGTTCAAGCCAAAATAGATCATGTCGTAATCTGCCAGATCATCAATTCTTCCGATAAACTCTGCCATTGGAACGGTAGTGACGGTAAGTGAATCAAGCGTATATCCTGCATACGTAAACCATTGGTTAATCTTTTTCTTCAGCTCAGTGTCATAGCCGGAATTGGTCTGACGCGGCTCAATGTCCAGCACAGATATCTCGTGCTTTACCGTCTGCTCGCGCTTCTGCAGATAGCTGATGCAGTACTCGATTGCGATTGCCTTCGATACCTTGTAATCAAAGAGCTCATACGCCGTATCTGTACCCATAGACTCAGCCTTGCGGAGAAAATTCTCATTCACAATGTAGCTTGCAAGCTCCTCAAATCCGGTATTCTTGGCAGCATTTTCAAATTTAGTGTCACTGTTTGCCTCGATGAACGAAGCAGAGAAATCAGACAGAATAAACGGCACTTCACCTGTCGTATTTCCCGGAATTACATAGATATTCTTATTGACATAATGGTGATCTGTATCCTGCGAAAACGTCAGATTCTTCCAATCAACTGCACTCAGATCAAATGAGCTTACGTCTGTAACAAGGCTGCTGAAGTTGGATGCACACAAAAGCGCGGTCAGCCGCTGCACATTTGTCACGCTGGTATTCGTCCCGAACTTGGCACCCTTTTTTAAGTTTCCGTCCTGCACCTCAGAGGCAATAATCGAATAATCCGCAATAACCGGCATATATACCGAAGAATCGTATACCTGCTTTATGACTGCCTCTACCGTAGTCTCGCTGATATCCTCCTCCGTGGAAAAAGAACTTCCCCCTAAAAAGGCTGCACTTCCGGAAACAAACAAGAGATTTATCTGGGAAACAGACTTCGCCTCAAGATAATTCTCAAAAGAAGACGGCGTTACCGTTGTCACATCA
This sequence comes from Lachnospiraceae bacterium, assembly GCA_963612015.1. Taxonomy (GTDB): domain Bacteria; phylum Bacillota; class Clostridia; order Lachnospirales; family Lachnospiraceae; genus Roseburia. Next base: position 51,023 of record CAVDTR010000009.1, read on the forward strand.
AAATACATATTGGTAAGTGTGCTCTCCTGATTGAACACCTGATTCTTGAACAGCTGATTGCTGGCAAATCCCCCCTTATAGTAGTAGTAAGGGATTCTCACCTCATAATCAAGCGTTTTTGCAGAATCCTTGACAAGTGTATATCTGCCGTTTCCCTCCCCCACATAACAATACATCGGGGCACTGACGGCATTGAAGTTACCTTTTCCGGTATTCTCCACATAAGGGTGCGCCACATTCAGGACTGCGCCATACTGTGCGTCCTTCTTCGGGTTAAATACCGTTTTCGACGGCATCACCAGATAATAGTTTTTGCCAGTCTCCAACTGATCCGTTGTAACATGTTCAAAAACTACACTATAATACCAATAGTTTCCAAAATCCAGAACTTGTGACGTGTCGGTGTCCGATTCTGTTGTACTGTTAGTGTCCGGATCTGTTGTGTCGTCGGTATCAATATCCTTTGAAAGTGTCACCTCGTCTGCCAGGCCGATATAAGTAAAGCTGGCGGAAAGGTCAGATCTTGGGATTGCATAGATTGCACATTTTTTATTTGCGTCTTCTTTCCGGAACGCGTCAAATTCCTCCTCGCTCTTGTAGACAGAAGCGGACACTGCCATGTAAGCACCATTGTCGCCTACAAGCTCTGTCAGTTCTTCAAGTGTTTCTGCACTCTTGCTTCCCTCGATGACCGCAAATGCCAGAGAATAATAACCGCCCTCCTGGGAATAGATATAATAATCCGGATTCTCATCATAGTTACCAGTGCCTGCCTCATCACTCGGCGCATAGCTTTCACTTAAAATATAAGTACCCTTGCCGTCACCAACATCTGACATGCTGTATCCGGCTGTACCCTCTGCAAGAACATCCTCCGTTTTAAGAGAAACCTTAGTCCAATCTGCCGCTTCGTCCTCCGCAGGCACATAGGTTTCCTCATAGGTGGTGTAGGTAAGCTCTTTATCTGTTCCACAGATTGCTTTCAGCGAATTATATTTCTCCTCCATCCACTGAACACGCGCATCCGTTCCGGAAAGCAGCTTTACGGCATCCTGCCAGAGGACTGCCTTTCCCGTGTCATCAACTCCACCAACCGGCTCATTGTCATCCGTCAGATACCCAAGTGTTGCCATATCCGTATCCGGGACAAGCTCCACCACTGAAAATGGAGTCTCCTTGGTATTGCTTTCGACAATACTCTGGATACCTTGGAAAGTCGGCTGTGCGGAAACCGTATAACTATCACTGATTGTAATTGTTGTAACAACAAGAGCTGCCACCAGCAGCAGTGAAACCGATGCAACTAATTTTTTGTGTGATCTATGCATAGTCATTACTTCCTCTCTATTTTACAGATCTATTATCCGATTGTCTTGGACGGATAAGCCTCTTGAAGTGATGAATAAACCGATACCTTGTTGCGAAGTGTTACATTTTTCGCTCCCATGTAGCTCTTATTGTCCTTGGTGAAGGTAATCGTCAGATTCACCATCTGCCGGTTGTTCTTATCCTCGGTTGGTATGACTGCGGAAAAAGCTGTGACATACTCTGCCATCAGGTTCGAAGATTCCAGCTTCACCTCACCCGAAGTCACACTGTATTTGTTCAGCATCAGTTGCTGGGCTGACGCATCCCAAACGATCGCATAAGCTGCGCTGTCGTTAAATATAAAAAGTGTCTGAGCTGTAGAATCAACCCCCACACCATGATTTGCGTCAATCAGAAGATCGGAAAGCTGGTTGACCGCAAGCTGTGCCTCATACTGCAGATCGACCTCCGTGCTGACCGTCTTATAGGAATTGGTCCCGGACATACAAAATCCAACCACCGCAGCTCCCACGAACGTAAGAATTGCGATTGCCACGATCAATTCGATCAGCGAGAATCCTTTTTGATTGTCCATAAAAAAGCCTCCCTCCTACTCCGATACGACCTTACCGGTCTCCTTGTAGATTGTAAGGACAAACGTCCTGTTTCCCTGAGAGACCGCAATCTTATGCACATAAATAGACGGTCCGCTCGATGGGAGCTTCATTGTACCGGAACTCCGGTCGAATTCAATATAAACACCCGAAGCATCAAGCTCAGTCGCCGTACCAAGATCGTCTCCATCCGTGTAACGGACAGTAACGGACTTTTTCCCGATGACCTGCGGTTCATCCGCAGTTCCATTTGTTGTTGTCTGCGCATAGATAGAGCCATCCGCCCCTTTATACAAATGCAGTACGACTGAATTTCTTCCCATCGTACTGACTCGTGTTTTATTGATGCAGGATTGTATATTCTTAGCGCATTCCTTTGCCTTGAAGCTGCCGATCATGTTGACAGAAATTACAGACGTTCCCGTCAGCACCGCCATGATGGCGATAACCACAATCAGCTCCACCAAAGAATAGCCTTGATTTCGTTTCATACCGGTCTCCCAAATATATTACTTTTTCTGCCAGTTACTAAAGGTAATCAGATCTCCGTAGGTGCTGGCTGCCACTGTCGAATCAGAGCTGTCATCTGAAGAACCGCCCGATCCGTCCGAAGAACCATCCGAACCATCGGCAAGACTTCCGATCCAGGAGGAATTACCTCCTTTGAACAACTCATAGGCATAATAGGTTTTCCCTCCTGCTGTAAAGGTTGCAGCCATAAGCCGTCTTGCTTCCTGTTCGGTGACACCCTCGACTGCATAACAGCTTCCCTTTATCGAAAGCTTACCATCACAAATTGCAATTCCCTTAAAAGCAGAATTTAATACGATTTCACAATCACTAGACGTGATCAGAATAGCAATTTCTTTTGAGGTATCAAGTGTCAGGTTATAAGGTCCTTGTTTTGCAATAATAACACGATATACCTTACCGCTTGTCGGATCTGTATAAGAGAAATCAATACCGTGGTCATCGCCATGATTAAACACATCATTCAGCACATCCGTATTGATGATGTTCTCAAAAACTGTCTTATCCTTCTGCTCCGGTTCAATCGCAGAATAGTTCGGTGACAGGATCGTGGAAAGTGCCTCAAAGGTTTTTGGCATACGGCTGATCTTGGAAGAAATATCCTCCGTAGAGCCCTCGTGCAGCGTTACCGTGCTTCCATCGTAGGACACATACGTGCCCGCGGTATAGAGCAGGGACGGCGTGTCATTGTACTTGATCTGGCTGGAATAGTAAGTGGTATACAAATCCAGCTTGCCGCCATCATTCTTGTCAGCCGCATAGTAATCGCTGTAGTACTGCTCTGCAGTATCCGCCGGAAGATTTACATAGAAATACACAAGTCCCTTGGTATTGTCAAATACAGTCTGGACACAAGTGCTTACCTCTGCGCCATTCAAATAGTCATTTAAGCTCTTTCCGGTCTTGGTGTACGGGATGCTTCCATTAACCATTGCGTAGCTGCTGCCCTCTGCATTTACGAGCGTTTTTAATGCCTGATACTCTGTCATCGTCATCGGATTTTTCGAATAAGCTGAAGAAGCTGATCCATTTGTCCCAATGCAGCTTCCCGGAATCAGATATGCAATCTGATCACCCTTGACGCTTATGGATTCACCCATCTGTACATTTCCGTTTGTCGAATCTGTTCCCGCATTAAAGCTGCTTGTGCCAATATAGGAATAGCCTGCGACCGCAAGCTCATCCAGACCGCTCATATCAAGATCGCAATTCTTTCCGTTTAAGATGATCGCACTGCTTTCTGCTGCATCATCTGCGGAACTGCCATACCCGTAATACTTGCTGCTGCCGTTTCCAACAACCACCTTCGCGTTGTTGTAGCGTCCATTCAAGGTAAGGTCATCCGACACATACGTATTCGAAAGCAGATTAAGCTGTGCCCCATTTACAATAATATTCTTGGTCCAAACCTGTGCGGTGGAATCGAACGTCACCTTGGAATTATTAGCCACACTGATATCACCCTCAGCCGTAATATAGGTTCCGCCGGAAAAATTAACGGTAGCACCGCTTTCAATGTTAAGACTCTTCGTCCGCTTACTCTTGTCCGTATACCAGGTAACCCGGTTTGTAACCTCATCCGAACCCGCATAGACATTTCCTGCAATCGTAACCGTCTGTCCACCCTGACCGATCTCAATACCGGAATTAGCGATCAGTGAATACGAAAATAAGTCCGGTAAAGAAGTAGATGTTACCGAACGCATGCTTGGTGCTGCAATATTGATATCCGTCTGAATGATGGAAGTGTTAGCCTTTGCATCCGTATAGGTAACCTTGACATCACGTAAGGTAATACTTGTGCCCTTGTCAACCATCTGATGCGTCCCGCAGTCCACGGTCGCAGATGGAGAATCCACCAGTGAGGTAATCAGTGCTGCATTATAACAGTTAGAATCTGACGCATCCACCAGCTTCGATTTAAGCTGCGTCATAAAAGACGCCTTAAATTTCGCTTCTCTTGCCGAAGTAGTAAGGCTGTTGGAATATAACTCCATCGTCTCTGTATATGCAGCCACATACGCATCTGACACATAATTCTGTAAACCGACTGTAATCTGATCCAAAACAGATTCCGCCGAATAAAAATTGTTCTTGATCTGTGAATCCGTTGCCTTCATCTGAAAGTTCATAACAGACAGCCGAAGCGCCGATGTAGCAAGAATGCCAACGATCGCAAAGACGACTAAGACAAGAACAACGGATGATCCTTTATTGTTTCTTCGTTTCATCAGTTCGTCATACCTCCTGTAAATGTTGCCAAAGGCTCTGCTCCCATCAAAGAGCCAACATCCACTGAGCCATCATATATCTCAACCGACACATCAAACAGACGATCCCACTTTGCAGATGGTGTTGTGATTGACCGACCCTGCAGGACATCACTCCAGACATTTGCAGACGCATTGCTGTTGTATTGGCAGTTTCGAATCTGATCTATTGCAGATTTGGTGGCAAGGTTTGTATTCAGATTGGACTGAATATCGCAGTGGGAATGTCCCTTTTTATCTGCGCTTGCCTCCTTGACATACAAATCTATCTTATAGGTGGCCTCACACGTTGTAAGTTCCGCATCCGTTGCTGCCTGATCCGAGCCCTTCTGCTTGATCAGATGCAACGTAAAATCCACATTGTCCGGATTATTGACCGTGATGGAATCCGAAGCCCCCTTATACCACGGATAGTACAGCAGATACACATTTTCGAGAAGCTGCTCCGGATTATCCCCATTGTCAAACAGTGTGCTGCTCAAATTATATACCAGTGTCTCGCCCTTGCTGTCCTCCGCGGAAAAATAATAAACTAGCTCCACCGTCTCGACACCGGAAATATTTCTTACATTCAGCTCAATGCTTCTGGTTATCTTCTCTGTAGTGATCTTCGCAGAGATTTCTGTGCCATCCGCAGCCGTAGACGGAGAGGTCTCCTCAACCGGAAACAGTGCAAGCACTGTAGAGGTTGAAACAGAATCCGAATACAGCGCATCCGTCAGCGGATCAATGGACTGAAGACTTGCAAGTGTCGTATCGTTATAAGACTTCACATCATTCGGTTTCACGGAGATCAGAGCGCTGTACTTCTTCAAGCCGCTTCCTGCAGACATATTTTTGAGGAAAAAGTAATAATTCCGTGAACTCTGTCCCTCAAAGACACGCTCGGATCCGTTCACCCGGATGCTGCTGCTTACCAGCGATTCCCAGCCCGAAATCGAAGCATCCACCTGCTGTTTGATCTGTTCGTAGGTATATGCTTTCTGATAGGTCTTTCCCTCGTTCGTAAGCTCGTATGCCGGAAGCGCACCGTTTTCATCATTTGAAAGCAAGCTTGTGTCAATCAGATTGAACCGTTCCTCCGGATAATCAAACTGATATGCCAACTCCTCCAAGCTCATCTTCTCGATTCCCTCCATCATATTTTCTGCGATGGAGGTAAGTCGCAGACGCTCCTTTGCCTTGGCATTCGTTCTGACAGAGAGAACAAATGCATTTAAAAGTGGGAGAACAACGATTGCCAGAATCGTGATCGTCACGATCAGCTCCACTAAAGAAAATCCTGTATTATTGTTTTTTGTCCTGTGCACGTTATTCACCCTCTTTCTTCTTGCAGCCATCCAAATCAGAGCTTTTGTCTGTGTCATCTAATTACTGCGCACCATTCACTGTGCTGTCCTGATTTTCTAACATCTGTCCGAAGATATTATCAACTCCGTGTAAGATTTCAGGAATATCGGCCGGAACATAAGACTTATCCTGTCCGGTCAGATAGTAGGAATTAAACTCCATCGTACCGCTTAGCATACCGCTGGTACGGTTAAAGGTCATACCGATCTGCTCGATGGACATCGGATTCTCTGCTTCTGCAATAAAGGAAACCATATTCTTCATTCCATCATAATCTGCATCGAATACCACTGTCTGGACAATATCATACAGACTGTAAATTGCTGCGTTCTCCGCAACAGAAGTCGTTGTAGTATATGTTGTTCCGGCAGTCTCCTCCGATGTCTCATCTATGTCTTCAAGTGTGGTATCCTCTGTTGTATCTGCCGCCGGAACAGCCGCTGTGCCGGTTCCCTGTGAGGCTGCCGAGGTATCCACTACCGCAGCATCTGCAATCGTAAGGGACGATATAAACGCTTTCGTCTCATTCTCCAACTGCACAACATCCATGATGCTATTTTCTTCACTTAAATATACCGGGAACTGGTCAATGATCTGATCGATCGCTGCGTTCATGGTTACCATATCTGCCTCATATTGCGGACATTTATCCTGTACCGCTTCAAGCTCGCTCACACGGGCACTCAAGATCACATTCTCAGCCTGTAAGGTTTCTGCCTTGTCGACATCTCTCCGGTACATCGTGAAATAGGAAAGTGCCATAAGCAGGATGCCTGCCAGCATGATGAGTAATTTCTTATCCTTTGATGACATAATGCTCTACCTCCTATTCCTCAGCCTGACTGAGTGCTTCGCGTGGAGCATAAGTCAGGTCAATATCAAAGCTTACGGTTGTCGTGCCAGCCTCATCGACATTCTCTGTTATAGTCGAAAGATGAGATACTGTCACCGAAGAAAATGTGCGAAGCTGTGCAACCACATCAGCAGCTGCCGCTTTGCTGTCCACCTGAACACTTAAGGACACACCGCTTCTGGACGCATTCAGCGTAAAGACGATGATTTCCGAAGGCATCTTCTCTTCGAGTTCCTCGATAAATGCCACAAGCTCATTATTCGGACTGTAGACGGCATTGTCCACACCCTCAGCCCAATTATAATTGGCAAGCACTTTCAGATACTCATCATAGACCCCCTCTACATACTCAAGCCCTGCAATCTTATTGACTAAGTACTGGTTCTGGTTCTTTGCCTCCTGCAACTGCATTCTGCCTGCAACTGCCAGTGCAACTGCTCCTACGACTGCCAGCAGGCAGACAGCCACTGCACCTGCCAGAGAGCTTCCGGCAGCAGCTTTTTCCTTGCCGCTGAGATTCTTCGCTTTCTTATCATTAGCGCTTATACTGATCGGATCGAGTGCTGCACCAATAGCTGTAAAATATTCCGCAATATGTATCGTCTCATCTGCCGCATTTTTCACGAGCGTCAGGTCGTTGTACTGTTGGTTTGCGACCACCTTGCAGCTAAGCTCGTTCGTCATCAGACGGCTTAAGCCACTGATCATAGAGCCCAGACCTACCATATAGATGCGCTCCGGCTTCTTATCCGGGTTCTGTGCCTGATAATAGTCGAGGATTCGCGAGATGCTTCCGATCAGTATCCGGAAGTTGTCGGTAATTTCTGCGCGCAGTGCCTGCAGCTTCTGCTGATCGAGCATCTCATCCGGATCGGCAGAATTCTCCGAATCCGCAAACGGCTCCATCTTGTCAAAAGAGGAAAATACACAGGTTCTGCGAGACAGCTCCGCGACTGCCTCCATCGGCTCAATCGCATATCCGAAAAGCTGTGAATTGATCACGGAATCGATTGCATCTGACGCGCCGTAGTTAATGGTACGCTGCAGCTTCACAATACCATTCTCAATGATTGTAAATACAGAAGAAGTATCCTCAATCTTTAAGGTTGCCTTAACCTCCTCCGGGATCTCACGAACCATCATCTTCTTGATGGAATTACCGATATAGTCAAAGCCGACTACGGTAAGTCCACAGACCTCTGCCAGCTCGCGGTAGGCTGCAAGCAAGTCATTCGGAACAGCAAGTACGGAAAGAACGATCTTCTTCTCCCCTGCCTCCTCGATATTTCCAACCACCTCATGGACGATCTGGTACTGCTCCATATCCACCGGGAAATAATCGGACGCGTTCGCTGTAATCAGGTCAGCAATCCGGCTTGACTTTACATGCGGAATCTGGATAACTCGGCTCGCCACACGCGATGAATTTAAGACAAAGACAACCTTCTTGGTGGAGATACCATGCTTGCGCATCGCATTCTTCAGCTCCGATACAAACAGATCATTGATTGCCACAGTTCCTTCATTGATTACATTCGGTGTTGTCGCAATCGAGAAAATATTATATATCTTTGGGTTCTTGACCTTGTAATCAATTTCCGCTACTCTGGTCAGTCCCTGTCCTATCTCAATGCTTAAGATTTTATTCGACATACGTGAGATCTCCTCCAAGTAATTTTATGCTGCCGGTTCAAAAGCGTATTCTGCCCCGGCAAAAGCGCATCGCAATGCGCTGTAATTTTCGATTTTAAAATAAATAACCAAGATACCACCGGATCAGTGCGTCTCCCCAAAGAGCCGCAATCGCAATTCCGATGGACAGATACGGCCCCATCGCAAGGACGTGGTCCGCTTCGCTTAGCTTCATGCGAAGCAGATGAATGACCGATCCGATGATACATCCCAGCAGAAATGCCAGAATGATTTTCTTCCATCCAAGTAATAATCCGGCAGCAGCCATCAGCTTGACATCGCCGCCACCGATTGCCCTGCCCTTGCTAAGGAGCAGAACCAGTTCCAAGATAATACTGACGCAAAGGAATCCTATTGCATGGTCCGCCCAATCCGCAGGATCAAGAATGACTTGCAGGATTCCTAAGCACAGTATGAAAATATTGATACTAATTGGAATTTCATAAGTTCTCCAATCTATCACGCTAAGTACCAGCAAAGCTGATACCAGCAGGCAGTAAAGAACACTCTGTAAACAGAAGCCGTTTACTGCAAAAACAAGTACGTACAGAAAACCGTTAACCGCCTCAACTATAGGGTATTGAGGTGAAATCGGTTCTTTACATTTGCGGCATCTTCCTCTTAGGAAAAGCCAACTGAAAACAGGCACCATGTCATACCACGAAAGCTGATACCCACATTTCATGCAATGGGAACGCTCCGTCACCACCGTCTCATGTTTTGGAATGCGGAAGATACATACATTTAAGAAGCTTCCGATGACAATCCCGAATAAGAAAATCACGATATATATGGGTATCAGTTCAGGTATCATAGGGTTAGTGTCCTTTCAAAATATTACTTTTTTGCTTCAGCAGCAGTCTTATAAGCTGTTGCTTCTGAACCAGTTACATCATACCCAGCAACATATACTGTACATGTACCTGCTGTTACATCATATGTAACATAAAAACCATCAGCAATGCTTCCCTTTGTATCAACAGAGCCATTCCAGCTAGTAGGAGCAGGTGTTTCACCAGTTTGAGCAGTTGCACCCTTTGCAACAACTTTCGCTTTAGTAGTAACAGAAGTTGTAATTTCGCCATCCGCAATATCAGCTAAATAACCCTCCGCAATAGACTGCGCATTAGAAATATCTGTGCTTCTCTTTGACTGCTCAACATACTTAACAAACTGTGGTGCAAGTACACCAACTAATACAGCCATGATCGCGATAACAACGATCAATTCTACGAGAGAGAAACCTTTGTTGTTGTTTTTCTTTTTCATCATTTCATTCTCCTTTTTACTTTAATCTTATTGATTTTATTTATCTTAAAAACCGCGTGCCCTATACCACGAAGTCTTTAATTCCACTTTACAGATTCTCCATCTGTCCGTACATTTCAAGCATTGGAAGCATGATTGCTCCGATGATGACGATTACGATTGCTGCGAGCACCAGTATAATCATTGGCTCTAAGGCTGCGATAACAGACTGTGTCGTCACCTCGACCTCCTCGTCATAGTAATCTGCCAGACGGTTGAGCATACCCTCGAGATCACCGGTCTCCTCACCGATCCTCGTCATATGTCCGACCATCGGTGGGAACAATCCGCTTTGCATGATCGGTTCGGAAAGGGAAACACCCTTTGCAACCTCATCCTTTGCATGCTCTAATGCCTTCTTGTACAAATAGTTGGACATCGTGTTCGCCGTGATAGCGAGCGCTTCCATCATCGGAAGTCCCGAATAAATCAGTGTGCTTAAGGTGCGTGCATAGTTCGAGGACGCCTGCTTGATTGTCAGCTTACCAAAAATCGGAAGCTTGCGGGCGATCGTTCCAAACACGATCTGGCCGGTAACTGTCTTTTTAAAAATCGACAGGGCAACTCCAGCAGCAACAGCCACCACAAGGATCCAGAACCATTCATTCATGAAAAAGTTGCTGACAGCGATAACCGCCTTCGTCAGCGCCGGAAGCTCTCCTCCGAGCTGATCAAACAGACCGTCATACGCCGGGATAACCTTGATGAGCATGACAATGATGACAACAATAGCTACGATCATAACGATAATCGGATAGATCATCGCCTTCTTGACAATCGCCCTAAGCTTGGCGGTCTTCTCAAAGTGTGTCGCCATCCGCTCAAATGCAACATCCAGCTTACCGGACGCCTCGCCGGCAGCCACCATGCTGCACATGATATCCGGGAAAATATTCGGATACTTTGCCAGCGCCTCCGAGAGTGTCTCTCCCTTTCGGATCTCTGTATGTACGCCGCGGATCGCCTTTGCCATCGCGGTATTCTCCGTCTGCTCGGCAAGCATGTCAAGTGCATCCAGAATCGTGACGCCTGCACGCACCATACTGATAAACTGACGGCAAAATACGGACAGGTCACGTGGCTTTACGGGCTTGCCTATGGTGATGTTAATCTCCTTGGTAAGCGTGGATGCCTTTGTGACATTGACCACGGTGAAGCCTTCGTTCTTGAGCTTAGCTCTGACCTCCTCCACCGTCTCCGCCTGCATATTTCCTTTTTTCTCTTTTCCGGTCTTATCAACGACCAGATAATTAAACTCTGCCAACGGATAAGCCCTCCTTATATAATCTGCAGCTTACTCTGCATAGACTCCGAATCGTGCGCGTAGGTGATGGCAGTAAGTGAAGAAATCTGATTGCGATAGAAAATATTCGTAATCGCATCGTCCATCGTCTGCATCCCCTCCTTCTTGCTCGTCTGGATAATAGACGGGAGCTGGAAGGACTTGCCCTCACGGATTAAGTTACGCACCGCATTATTGGCAAGCAGCACCTCAAAGGCTGCCACTCGTCCGCTTGTATCACTTCTTGGCATAAGCTGCTGGGCGATCACGCCCTCAAGAACACCCGCAAGCTGGATACGGATCTGCTGCTGCTGATGCGGCGGGAATACATCGATCATACGGTCGATGGCATCTGCCGCACTGTTGGTATGCAGTGTTGAAAATACGAGATGTCCGGTCTCTGCCGCGGTGATCGCCGTGGAGATCGTCTCAAGATCTCGCATCTCTCCTACCAGTATAACATCCGGATCCTGCCGCAGAGCCGCTCTAAGCGCATTCGCATAGCTTCCGGTGTCGCAGCCGATCTCACGCTGGCTGACGATTGCTTTCTTATTGGAATGCAAATACTCGATTGGATCCTCCAGCGTGATGATGTTCTTGCGGTCACGGTTTGCGATGATCTCAATCAGGCTTGCTAAGGTGGTTGACTTACCGCTACCGGTAGCTCCCGTCACAAGGATAAGACCACGACGCTTTAGAGTAAGGTCTATAACCGGCTTCGGGATTCCGAGTGTCTCCGGCTGTGGCACCTCATAGGATAAGATACGAAGCGCAGCCGCGTAGGTTCCTCTCTGCCGGAACACATTGGCACGGATACGGGAAAAGCCCGGAACCGAAAACGCAAAATCCAGTTCCCCGACCTGCTCAAGCTGTGTGAACTGCTCCTCAGTCATTACCGGACGCAGGATCTCATTGATTTCCTTTGGTTTTAAGACAAACTCACTCTGCGGGATCAGTTCTCCGTCAATGCGCAGCATCAGCGGATTCCCCGGTGAGATATGGATATCGGACGCTTCCTTTTGCTTCGCCAGCGTCAGTGCATCTTCGATTGTCATAGCTGTTCTCTCCAAATGTATGCTTAATTCTCAAATGTAGTGCGCAACATCTCCTTATAGGAGGTCGTCCCCTCAAGTACCAGCTTCGTTGCGCTCTGGCGCAGGGTATGCATACCCTCGGTCTGTGCCGCGCGTGCGATCTCGTCCGCGGTCGCCCGTCTGCTTATCATGTTCTTGATATTCTGTGTGACGGTAAGGATCTCATAGATACCGATCCGCCCGGTGTAACCGGTATTGTCGCACTTCTCACAACCGGCCGCTTCATATATTATTATATCGCCATCATCGTCGATATTCATAACCTTTTTTTCGTCAAAAGTTGCAATATGTTCCTTTTTACAGTTCGGGCAGAGCCTGCGCACCAGACGCTGCGCGATGATTCCGACCAGAGAATCTGCCAGCAGGTAGCTCTCGATTCCCATATCCTCCAGACGGCTGATCGTCGCCGCCGCGCTGTTGGTATGTAAGGTACTTACAACAAGGTGTCCCGTGATGGATGCCTGTACCGCGATCTGTGCGGTCTCGCCGTCTCGGATCTCACCGATCATGATGATGTCCGGATCCTGACGCAGAATCGAACGAAGTGCACTCGCAAACGTCAGCTCCGCCTTCGGGTTGACCTGCACCTGATTGACACCGTCGATATTTGCCTCGACCGGATCCTCAACAGTGATAATGTTGACATCCTCGTTATTCAATTCAGAAAGCGCGGTATAAAGTGTCGTTGACTTACCGCTTCCGGTCGGTCCCGTAACCAGAAGGATTCCGTTCGGGTTCTTCAGAATATTGTCAAATGCTAAAAGATCCTCCTCTGACAATCCCAAGTCCTTCTTATTTCGTGTCAGTGCCTTTTTCTGTGCAAGACGCATTACACATTTTTCACCGAATACCGTTGGAAGCATAGAGACTCGGATATCGTATTCCACGCGGTCGATCACCATCGTGATACGTCCGTCCTGCGGCTTACGCTTCTCGGAAATGTCCATCCCGCCGATGATCTTAAGTCGCGCAATAATCGCCGGCAGAAGGTGGATATCATATTTGAACTTCTCATAGAGTGCGCCATCGATACGAAAACGGACGCGCACGATATTTTCCATGGCCTCGATATGGATATCGGAAGCTCTCTGGCGAGCCGCCTGCTCGATCATGGAGTTGACCAGAAGAACGACCGGGGAATTGTTTACGTTCTGATTGTACGCTTCCTCCTCCTGGCTCTTGTTCAGCAGCTCCTTGCGCTCGGCTGCATATACCTCAGCCATCTTCTGAGCTTCGGAATCCCCGTAATACTTGTCAAGTGCCAGCAGGATGTCATGTGCAGTTGCAACCGACGGCTCCGGCTGCAGATTGGTAATAATCGAAATATCATCCAGCGCCAGCAGATCCATCGGATCTGACATTGCCACATGAATCATATTCGGGTTCGCATCATCATAGGCAAACGGAATCATGATATGCTTACGCAGCACTGACTCATTCACCAGACCAAGTACATCCTCTGGGATTATGATGGAAGAAAGATCAATGCGCGGGATTCCAAGCTGAACAGAAAGCGCCCTCGCGATCTCATTCTCCGTGGTAAAGCCCATCTCGATCAGCGTCTCGCCGATCTTCTTCTTATTCTCTTTTGCAACCGGAAGCGCCTTTGACAGTTGTTCTTCCGTAATCACATGCTCATCAATCAGCATGTCTCCTATTCGTTTCTTCTGGTTTCGAAGTGCCATTCTTTATCTCCTGTTGCCTAACCTCTAAGTGAGCATTTTAGTATATTTCGCCTTATTTGTAAACACTTTTAAGTAGTAATTTTTCCTCAAATTCTGACGCAGAAAGTGCTCTGGAATAGAAAAAGCCCTGAATGCTGTCGCAGCCCAGCTTTTGCAGAAACACGGCCTGCTTCTCATCCTCCACACCTTCTGCGGTCACATGCATCCCAAGCTCCTTTGCCAGCGCTATCGTATGCTTGATTAGCTGGTCGCCGCCAAAATTGCCAATATAGTCGATCAGACTCTTATCCAGCTTGAGCGTATCAAAATGAAGTCTGTTCAGCGAAGACAGTGAGGAATAGCCGGTTCCGAAGTCGTCCATATGGAGTGGAAATCCGGCATTGTGAAACTTCTCTGTCAGAATCCGAATCGGGTCATCGTCTACCGTTGCGCTCTCCGTTATCTCTATCGGAACCATATCCGGTGACACGCCTGTCTGATCGGCAATTTCCTTATAGCGTTCCACCAGATTGGAAGAATACAGGCTCGTTCTCGACAAGTTGACCGATATCGGGAAGATCTTGTAGCCTTTTTTCTCTAAGCTGCGCTGCTTTGTGCAGACCTCACGGAATACATATTCATCCAGAATGCGGATCATTCCGTTGGATTCAAACAGCGGTATGAACTTCCCAGGTGAAACCAGAGAGCCATCCGCTCTCCTCCACCGTATGAGTGCCTCTGCACCGACCATCTGCCCGGAGTTCGGTGAAATCTTCGGCTGATACCACACTTCAAATTCATGTCTGGTGATTGCCTCATCAAAAGAGTCCTCCATCCGCTTTTCTTCTAAAATCTGCTGGGTTACATAGCGGTCAAAGAAGGAATAGAATACATCCTTTTTCTCGCGGATACTTTCTCTTGCAAAGTTGGCATTGGAAAATACCATTTCCACAGAATCGCCTCTCTCAAAGCGTGCAATACCATAGTAAGCGGACAGCTGTGGCGCACCCGCGCTCTTTAGTTCATGGACAATCTTGTAATTGATCTCTGTGAGTTCGGAAATAACCTTTTCTTTGTCCAGCCTCGGAAAGAATATCACAAACCGATCCGCGTTGACATGTGCAACCAGATCCTCCGGCGATACCGTCTCACAGATCCACCTGTGAATCTGGCAGATTATCTCATCCCCCTTTTCATTGCCACAGACGGAATTGACCATCTTAAAGGAGTGGATGTCCATTGATACAAGATAACCGATTCGGTTATCATTCGTAATCTTTTTCTTAAAATATGCAAAATTATAGCCGCCTGTCAGCACGTCCGTATAAGCAATCTTTTCCAGTTCCTTCCGCTGCTTGCGTTCCATGCTTGTAATTCCGCTTGTAAAAATAATAAACGTAAAGACAATCAGTGCACTGATTTCCAGCAGCATATTGCTGATAGCTTTCGTCGTCTGGGATACCTGCTGATGCAATACCTCTGCAGACACGATCGTCACAACATACCATTGGTTATGCACATTCCCCATATTCAAAGTCTGGTAATACAGATAGTAATCCTCCGAATTAATTCCATCTATACGGAAATACTGCTGGTCCTGCCGTGGGCCGGCTTCATAATAATTCTGCATGGTATTCACAGCATCCGGTCCCAGTCCCTCCAGAAAGGAAAACAGTGTATCCTCCTCCACGTCAAACGGCAGATTGCCGGTCCCGGATATAACAGCACTTGTCTCATCCACAATACAGTTGCTGCCCGTCTGATCAAAGCCGTCCATCGTAAAAAGTGTCTGAAACTCTTCCGTCCGGTAGGTTGCATACACAACGCCCAGAATATTCCCGTCCCTGCTGTAGACCGGCGCGCTCAGCACATTAACTGGTTCGGGTGTTCCAAGTGTATCCATAAGCGTACCTGTGATGATCACATTTCCCTGCACGCTGCCCCGGAAGAAGGAGGTGGCTCCAACCTCTCCGCAGTGTCCATCTGTCGTGGCTGCATTTCCGTATGAATCCGCAAATGCCACGCGTTTAAAGTCCGTCTCCCTGCTGAGTAATCTAAGCCTTGAGACAATCTCCTCAACCGTCTCCCCTTTGTCAAGGGCATCCTCCACCTCAGCTGCCATGAACATCAGGATGCCCTCCTGTGCATGAAGTTCCGTCTCAACCGACTTGACACTTTGATTCGTCACAATCTTGAGATTCTCAACAAGCTGCTGCTCCTGGCTGTTCCGTATCTTCCTGTTGCATTGCAATAAAGATAAGAGGATCAGTATAAACAGCGCAGCCCATGCCGGAATTCTCTTCCAATTATTTTTCATAAGTAAATGTACTCCAGTTAATTTACCTTACATATAATAAATACATGAATTGTTCGATTGCTCTGCTGCTACCGCAATTTCACTGCTTTAATTATATATCAAATACGAATCCTAAGCAAGCAAAACAGGGCAAGCCAAACCGATTTGCATCGGATTTGACCAGCCCTGTTTTATATATATGCTGTGTTTTTAGGTTATTTCCGTCTTTTGGGAATTAGAACTTGCCAGCCTTGTGAGCTTCCTCAACAAGTACGGCAACTGCAACGGTAGCACCTACCATCGGGTTGTTACCCATTCCGATAAGTCCCATCATCTCTACATGAGCCGGTACGGAGGATGATCCAGCGAACTGTGCGTCAGAGTGCATACGTCCTAAGGTATCGGTCATACCGTAGGAAGCAGGACCTGCTGCCATGTTGTCCGGATGAAGGGTACGTCCTGTACCACCGCCGGATGCAACTGAGAAATACTTCTTGCCCATCTCGTTGCATTCCTTCTTGTATGTACCTGCAACTGGATGCTGGAAACGAGTCGGGTTGGTAGAGTTACCGGTAATGGAAACACCAACGTTCTCGTGATGCATGATTGCAACACCTTCCTGAACATCATCTGCGCCATAGCACTTAACGGTTGCGCGAAGTCCATCAGAGTATGCCTTTTCGTAAACGACGTTAAGCTTTGCTGCCTTGTAATCGTACTTGGTCTCAACATAAGTAAATCCGTTGATACGGGAAATGATCTGTGCTGCGTCCTTTCCAAGTCCGTTTAAGATAACGCGAAGCGGCTTCTGGCGGACACGGTTTGCCTTCTCAGCGATACCGATTGCACCTTCTGCTGCTGCGAAAGACTCATGTCCTGCTAAGAAGCAGAAGCACTCTGTCTCCTCTTCCAAAAGCATCTTGCCAAGGTTACCATGTCCAAGACCTACCTTACGATGGTCTGCAACGGAACCTGGAATACAGAATGCCTGAAGTCCCTCTCCGATTGCTGCTGCTGCATCTGCTGCTCTTGTGCATCCCTTCTTGATTGCGATAGCTGCACCTACAACGTATGCCCAGCATGCATTTTCAAAACAGATCGGCTGAATCTTCTTAACCTGATCGTAAACATCAAGTCCAGCGTCCTTTGTGATCTTCTCAGCTTCTTCGATAGAGCTGATACCATAGCTGTTAAGAACAGCGTTAATCTGGTCAATTCTTCTTTCGTATGATTCAAATAAAGCCATTGTATTTCGTTCTCCTTTCGTTATTTTCCCCGACTACTCTTGTCTTGGGTCGATGATCTTAACTGCATCAGCGACACGGCCGTACTGGCCCTTTGCCTTCTCCCATGCAGTGTTCGGATCATCGCCCTTCTTGATGAAGTCAGTCATCTTTCCAAGGGAAACGAACTGATATCCGATAACTTCGTCATTCTCATCCAAAGCGATTCCTGTTACATAGCCCTCTGCCATCTCAAGGTAACGAACACCCTTCTCCTTGGTTGCATACATTGTACCAACCTGAGAACGAAGTCCCTTTCCAAGATCCTCAAGTCCTGCTCCTACTGCAAGACCGTCATCGGAAAATGCACTCTGTGTACGTCCGTATACGATCTGAAGGAACAGCTCTCTCATTGCTGTGTTGATTGCGTCACATACAAGGTCAGTATTAAGAGCTTCAAGAATGGTCTTGCCCTGAAGGATTTCTGCTGCCATAGCTGCAGAATGTGTCATACCTGAGCATCCGATAGTCTCAACGAGTGCCTCTTCAATAACACCATTCTTAACATTCAGTGAAAGCTTGCAGGCACCCTGCTGTGGTGCACACCAGCCTACACCGTGTGTAAAGCCTGAAATGTCCTCAATCTTTTTTGCATGTACCCATTTTCCCTCTTCCGGGATTGGAGCTGGCTCATGCTTTGCGCCCTTAGCAACAGGACACATGTTCTGAACTTCTTTCGTGTAAATCATTATAAGACTCCTTTCAAGAATAATTATTCTGTCGTATCGATTTTAACTCGACACACTGATTTCATTTTCGCACATTTTTTTTCATAAGTCTAGTACCAAGGATATTCTTTTTTTGATTTTTGTTAATTATTTATCAAAACATTTCCGTAAGTGTATCTTTCACCCTAAAAATGCACATTATTTTTCGATTTTCTTTACCACATGATCGGCATCCTTAAAAATGGAGTCTGCCGGGATCACTCCCCGGACGCGTGAAAGCGGGTACACATTGGAGTGCGGTCCGATCACAGTTCCCGGATTAAGGACAGAATTGCAGCCGACTTCCACATAATCGCCGAGCATTGCGCCGAACTTCTTTCTTCCGGTCGCGATCTCCTCCTTCGTATCATAAAGGTCTTTTACGACAACAAGCGTCTTATCGGACTTCACATTGGATGTGATCGAGCCTGCGCCCATGTGGGATTTGTAGCCCAGAATGGAATCTCCGACATAATTGTAGTGCGGAACCTGCACGCTGTTAAAAATGATCACGTTTTTAAGCTCCGTTGAATTGCCTACCACAGAGCCTTTTCCGACGATCGCATTGCCGCGGATGAATGCGCAGTGGCGGATCTCCGCTTCCTCGTCAATGATGAGCGGTCCGTGGAGGTACGCGCTCTCAAATACGGTCGCGTTTTTTGCTACCCAGATGTCCTCTCCTCTCTGCTCGTAGATCTCCGAATCAAGTGTCGGTCCGAGCTCACGGATAAAATCACCGATCCCGTTTAATGCCTCCCACGGGTATGTAAACTGTGCCAGATAATCTCCGGCGATGCTTTCCTCTAAGGTGTAGAGGTTCTTAATCTCTGCTGTCTGCATGTCGTTTTCCTTTCTTTATCTGAATATCTAATTTATGATTCATGTTCCTGCGAAGTCAAGTTATCTTCCGCACCTTCATTACTTGGCTGTTGTCCAACTGGCTGCTGGTTTTCCGCCGGTTCATCCTTGCGGTCGAAGTCAAACTTTATCGTGTCATCCTCATACTTTAAGTACGCATCAAAAACATTTCCCGCCTTTGACGTAAAGCCGCTTATCTTTTCCTTCGATTTTCCTTCCGTCAATAAGGTAAGGATCGTCTCCTCTGTCAACGGAACCTTCGCCACGGTGTGCCACAGCTTGAAGCCGCACTCGCATTCATACTGCCATTGTCCGCGTTTCATCAGCGCATGACACTTCGGGCATGGCACATTTGAATCCTGCGGTTTAGGCTTTTCCGGGAAGTCAAATTCGACGTTGCCCTCCTCCGTCAGCTTAAGCGGTGCCTCAAACATCATTCCGGTTTTTGCGACAAAGCCCGAAATCGGTCCAAGCTTCTTCTTCGTCAAAAGCTCGCGCACCTGATTCTCTTTGAGCTTAACGCCCGCGATCTGACCGATCGCGAATTTGCAGCTATCTTCATTATCCTTAACGTTATTGATGCAGCGATACCCATACGGTGTGATCACGATCCTGCCCTTGCACAGCGGGCATTCGGCATCCTTTAACGTGAGCGGTTCAAGATCTTCAAAATCGAACTTTAACCCCGTCACTTTTCCGTCTTCGTTCTTTGCAAGCGCGACACGCGCGTCGAACTTCTTGCCGGATTTCGATTTAAATCCGCGGATTGTCTCCGTGCGTCCATCGGTCAAAAGCTGCTTTACCTGTGATTCCGTGAGCGACTTTTCCGCCATCCTTCCGATTGCAAAACGGCAACTGTTCGGATCATCCTTTTTATAATTGGCGCAGCCAAATCCAAACGGCGTTGCAATGATCTCGCCCTGACAGATCGGACAGACAACTCCGGCAACCTTCTTTGCTTCAACATGTTCAAAATCGAACTGGATGCTCGGCTTTCCGCTCTCATCCTCCGTCAGGATCAGACACGCATCAAATTTTTTCTTATTCTTCGACTTGAAGCCGCGGATCGTATCTGTCTTTTTCTCTGTCAGAAGCTGCTTGACATTCGCAGCCGTAAGGCTTTTTCCCGCGATCTGTCCGATGGAGAAACGGCAGCTTTCCGGATCGTCCTTCTTAAAATTGACACAGCCGAAGCCAAACGAGGTCTTTCGGATCTGTCCGCCACAGATCGGGCAGACAATATCCGGCAGGATCTCCGGCTCTACGTCCGCGAAATCAAATACAATACGCACCGAACGCTTTGCAGTATTTCCGGCATATGTTTCGTCACCGTTGTGTGAGCCGTCACCTGCTTGTGTATTATCTCCGGCAGACCGGCTGCCTTCATCTTCCGTCTCCAACTTTAACATCGCGTTAAAGCGTTTCCCGGACTTGGACTTAAAGCCCTTGATCACTTCGGTATGCCTTTCCTCTCCAAGAAGCAGCTTTACCTGTTCTTCCGGCACGATCATACCTGCGATCTCTCCAATATTAAAATTACATCCAGATTTATCTTTCTTATAATTTGCACATCCATATCCAAACGGGGTGGTCACGATCTCGCCGCCGCACACCGGACACTTCGCGCCGATCTTTCGCCTGGCACCGGCTCCCCTTGCATCTCTTCCGGCATAATCGCTAATCCGCTCCGCAAGTGTTCCGCGGATATCCTGCTGGATCATGGAAAGTGTTTCCTTGCGGATAAAATCCTCCAGCTTGTTGCGGTAATCCCAGAAATCTACCGTTCCCTGTGTAATTCCATCGAGCCCTTTTTCCCAGGATGCGGTCATCTTGGGGTTAAGCAGTGCCGGAACTGTCATGTTCACGACCTCATAAACCATCTCGCCGAGGTTTTCCGGGCTTAAGATCTGCGTCTTTTTGTTTAGGTTCAGATAGCCGATCCGCACCAGCTTCTGAATGATCTCCGCGCGCGTCGCGGAGGTTCCGATTCCAGAGCCTTTGATCTGCTCACGAAGCTCTTCATCCTCAATCAGCTGTCCGGCATTTTCCATCGCAAGCACCATCGAACCAGAGGTGTAACGCTTCGGAGGTGAAGTCTTTCCGAACTTGATGCTGTATCCGTTTACGTCAACTTCATCCTCTTTCTTAAGTGTATCTGCAAGTTCCAGTAACACCTTCGGATTGACGACCGGCTCCGCATTTTCCGAATCCTCGTTCTCCGGATCCAAAAGCGTCTGACCGCCCATGATTCTTGCGTTTTCTTCCTCGAAGGATTTCTTTTTCGGCGGTGTTGCCACCTCTAAAAAACCCGACTTCTTTAGCACCTTCGTGCCTGCAAAAAACTGTTCCGTCTTTTCCCCGCACGCAACACCTACGACCAGCTTCACATTTTCATATTCTGCCGGCGGATAAAAGATGCTTAAGAAACGACGCACGATCACGTCAAAAACAGCCCGTTGCAAAGAGTTCAGGCTGTTAAGCTCTGTGAGCTGTCCGGTAGGGATGATCGCATAGTGGTCTGTAACCTTGCTGTCATCCGTATATTGTGTATTAGTTATATTTGCATATAATTTCTTATTCAGTATCGTTTCCACATAAGCTGCGGTAGGTTCATAGTTCCTGAGCTTGCTGATGTTCTTGGATATCTCCTTTGCGATCGCAGAGGAAAGCACTCTCGCATCCGTTCTCGGATAAGTCGTCAGCTTCTTCTCATACAGATCCTGCGCGATCTGCAGTGTCTCATCCGGACTGATCTTAAATCGTTTTGAGCACTCTGCCTGCAGCTCCGCAAGGTTGAACAGTAACGGTGCTCGCTTCTTGGTCGTTCCCTTTTCGATAGAAAGTACCTTCGCCGGTCTGCCCTCAAGGGACTCCATGAACGCGATGGCATCCTTTTCCTCGCGGAAACCGTTTTCCTTATATAAAAGTGGAGAGTCCTGATACTTTGAGGTATCTGTGGTCTTCCACTCCCCCTCAACACCCGCTTTCGTAAAATTGCCTACCACGCGGTAAAAAGGAGTCTCTTTGAAATTGCGGATTTCTCGCTCGCGGATGACTACCATTCCAAGCACACAGGTCATTACACGACCTACCGCGATCGCCGTATACGACTTTGTACCGGCGGCATCATTTAAGAGATTTCCGTACTTGACGGACATCACGCGCGAGAAATTGATTCCCATCGCATAGTCCTCGATCGTTCGCATGATGCCGGAGCGTCCGAGATTTGCATAATCCGCCATCGGTCGTGCCTGCCGGATTCCGCGCAAAATCTCTTCTTCCGTCTGTGAATCGATCCAGACGCGCAGTTCCTCCATCCCTTCTCGCACTCCGCCGTAATTTCGGATATTCTCCTCGATCGTCTGTCCTTCTTTTCCGGCATCGCCCGCCCAGTAAACGCGGTCAATGTCCTCTCTTTGAAGCATTCCGTGCACAATATCATATTGACTTTTAACTTCTTTGATCACATCATATTTGTAATCTTTTGGCAAAAACGGCAGGTCTTCCAACCGCCATTTCTTGTATTTCATATCGTAGGCTTCCGGATACACCATCCCGACCAGATGACCTACGCACCAGGTTATGACATAATCCTGGTTCTCTATGTAACCGTTCTGCCGTCCGCTCACATGAAGCACATTCGCAAATTCGCGCGCAACCGACGGTTTCTCTGTTATGATTAACGATTTTCCCATACTTACACTCACTTACAGTTCATTCATATCGATCAGCACAAACCGCTGATCCATTGTAACGTATTTTTTCAATTCCGGTTCAAAGTCCGTAGCGGAAAACAGATAATAATGATCAGAATTTAGCTTTGCCTGCTCCATCGCAGTCGCCATATCCTCACACATCTGCATCGTCATAAGCGGCTGATCCCAGTTGCAGAAGCCGATGATATTCTGGCGATCTGCGCTCTGTGCGATAATGTCAATGTTGCCGGTCTTGCCAACCCACGTTCCGACCTTATGGATACTAAGCGGCAATTTCCCCATCTGATTTAATATCATCAGATACTCCGTGCAGACATCCCTGAAATAGCGCTTTAAGTATGCATCCAGCTCCGGCGCGATATAGGTATCGTAAAACTGCTCCGAGCTCATCAGATAAAGGTCTGACTGGTTCGGATAGACGAATTTAAACCAGAAATTAACAAATGTATCCTTGATCTGGTAAACGCCCTTTTTGGCATTTTCCCATCCGCCGGTTTCAAAGGATACCAGCTTCTCCACAATATCAAAATGGCTTAAGTTCTTCATGTATACGCTGATCTTCGCGCGGGAAAATCCGGTCATGTGGAACAGATCATTTAACTTATTGTCCCCACGTGCAATGGTCGCAAGTATCGTGCTGTAAACAGAAAGCTCTCTCAGCTCTGCGGAGATAACGTCCTCCGCCTCCGTAAACAAAGCTCCCTCCGGGCTTAACACCAGTCGGCAGATGTTGGAACGGATATCCTGCGTTTCATCCCACTTATCCAGATATGCCGGAACTCCGCCGAGCACACCGTAGATCTTGATGCAATCGCGCACGCTCGTCTTTGGAAATGCGCGCACTGCCTCAAGGAAATTATAATTTTCGATCTCAATCTGGCCGTCGATGCGCTTGGCAGCCTCACCGAATGCTTCTGTAGCTTCCTGTCTCGCCCACACAAGGGAGGACGATACCAAAAGGATCAGAACCGGTCCCGGATAAAGCCGCTTCATACGCAGCTTTACGATGCTTTGAATGAACTCCGGGTCTTTCTTGATGACATACTGTGCCTCATCGATCACCACGACAAGCTTGCTTGGATCGCCGGACTTGATCCGGTTGAAGTATTCATCATAGGTATCCCGCTGCAGTTTCGCATCAAATTGTCTTGCGATCTCTTTTCCCATCATCTTGCGCTGCTCTAACGCGGATGCCTGACGGCAGCGATAGTAAAAGTGCTTTTTATTTTTTACAAATTCCTTGATCAGTTCTTCCTTCTGGCAGCCTCTTCTTCCATATAATAAAAGCATCTGGTTGCCTGATTTTTCGTAGTAGCTTTCTAACTTTTTCAAATCAGTTGTTCTCGCGTTCATCGTTTCTCTCCTGTAATTGCCGTATGAGGGCGCCTGTTCATCCGCAGTGCCCATCTCAAAAAGCTTCGCTTTTTTCGCTGTCGGGCAGTCGCCTTCCTGCTCGTTGCTACGCATATCATATCATGACACGCGCCTTCGGCGCTTTCCGCTGCTTCGCAGCTGTCATGATCAAATTCGCCGTTCGCCAATCATGCAAGCATGTTGGCTCACTTTCGCTCATTATATCACGATTGAATTTTTGTGGCAACTTAAAAAAGCTGTTCTCCCACTCATTCAGGAGAACAGCTTTCACTTGATCCGATATTAACTTTTCAACACACTATTTCTTCGTAATATATCCCTGTGCCTTTAACAGCTCTGCGCACAATACTGCGCCGCCTGCGGCACCACGCACGGTGTTGTGGGAAAGTCCGACAAACTTCCAGTCGTATACGGTGTCCTCTCTGAGTCGTCCGACTGAGATTCCCATGCCATGCTCAAAGTTGACATCGAGGGAGATCTGTGGGCGGTTATCCTCCTCAAGATACTGGATGAACTGCTTCGGTGCGCTCGGAAGCTCAAGCTGTTGCGGAACGCCGGAGTAATTGACAAGTGCCTCGATGAGCTGTTCCTTGGTCGGCTTCTTTTTAAACTTTACAAATACCGCTGCGGTATGTCCATTCAATACCGGCACGCGGATACACTGGCAGGTGATGACCGGGCTTTCTGCCGGAACGATGCACTTCTTCTCGGCATCTACATGTCCCCAGATACGAAGCGGCTCTTTCTCGGACTTTTCTTCCTCGCCGCCGATGTATGGAATGATGTTTCCTACCATCTCCGGCCAATCCTTGAAGGTCTTTCCTGCTCCGGAAATTGCCTGATAGGTCGTAGCAACGACTTCGTATGGCTCAAACTCCTTCCATGCGGTAAGAACCGGTGCATAAGACTGGATGGAGCAGTTCGGCTTAACTGCAACGAATCCTCTTGTTGTACCGAGGCGCTCCTTCTGGTACTTGATCACTTCCATGTGCTCTGGGTTGATTTCCGGAACTACCATAGGAACATCCGGTGTCCAGCGATGTGCGCTGTTGTTGGAGACAACCGGAGTCTCTGTCTTTGCGTAAGCCTCCTCGATCTTTTTGATCTCGTCCTTTGTCATATCGACAGCGGAAAATACGAAATCAACCTCTGCTGCTACGCTCTCAACCTCGTTTACGTTCTTGACTACGATATTCTTAACAGCTTCCGGCATTGGAGTATCCATTTTCCAGCGATCCCCGACTGCCTCAGCGTATGTCTTGCCTGCACTTCTCGGGCTGGCAGCTATTGTTGTAACCTCGAACCAAGGATGATTCTCCAATAAAGAGATAAATCTCTGACCAACCATTCCGGTTCCGCCTAAAATACCAACTTTCAACTTCTCGCTCATGTTATGAATTCTCCTATTCTCTTCCGTCTGTGAGTTGTTGTGTCCGTCTCTCGCAAACATTTGTCTTTGTATTAAAAATATTACTTGACTTCGTTAAAAATTACAATTCACAAACCTTATTAAATTACCAATTTATTTTACTATTTATTGTAAAATATGCACAAACCGGAACAAAATTACTCGTTTTCGTCATCCGAAGCGGTGTCGTCCTCGTCCCAGTCATCCTCGTCATCCGAAACATCGTCCTCCCAGCCCGGAATCTCCCAGTCTTTTGCGAGGTATTCCTCCTCGGTTGCAATGACCTTTTCCATCGCTTCCTTGCCAGGAGCGCCGATCGTCAGACGCTTGTTTACGCAGGTCTCCATGGAAATTGCATCATAGATGTCCTCCTCAAACGCATCGGAAAACTTTTTCAGTTCCTCAAGGCTCATATCGTCGATCGCAATCTTCTTATCGATGCAGTAAAGCACGATCTGTCCGATGATTCCGTGCGCATCGCGGAACGGGATTCCGTGATTTACCAGATAATCTGCCGCATCTGTCGCGTTGGTAAAGCCGTTGTTCGCGCTTTTTCTCATAACCTCCTTATTAAAGCGGAGTGTCTTTAGCATTCCGTTAAACAGCGCGATGCAGCCCTTCGCCGTATCAAACGCATCAAAGGAAAGCTCCTTGTCCTCCTGCATATCCTTATTGTAGGCAAGCGGAATGCCCTTCATCGTCGTAAGCAGCGACATGAGCGCACCATACACGCGCCCGGTCTTTCCGCGCACCAGCTCTGCGATATCCGGGTTCTTTTTCTGCGGCATGATGCTGCTTCCGGTGCTGTACGCATCGTCGATCTCGACAAACTGGTATTCGTTGGAGTTCCAGATGATGATCTCCTCCGAAAAACGTGACAGGTGCATCATGATCGTGGAAAGCGCCGCCAGAAACTCGATCAGATAATCTCGGTCGGAAACACCGTCCATGCTGTTAAGTGTCGGTCCGAAAAAGCCCAGAAGATCCGCAGTGTATTCGCGGTCAAGCGGGTATGTAGTCCCGGCAAGCGCACCTGAGCCGAGCGGACAATAGTTCATTCGCATGAAAATATCATACAGTCGGGAACGGTCTCTTTTGAACATCTCAAAATATGCCCCCATGTGATGTGCAAGCGTGATCGGCTGTGCCTTCTGCAGATGGGTAAAGCCCGGCATGATCGTCTGCGTGTTTTCCTTCATAATAGAAAGAAGTGTCTCAAGCAGTTCCTTCAAAAGATCGTCTGTCTCAAGCACCTGCAGTCTGGTAAACAATCGCATATCCAATGCGACCTGATCGTTTCTGCTGCGTCCGGTATGCAGCTTCTTTCCGGTATCGCCAAGGCGGTCGATCAGATTTGCCTCCACAAAGCTGTGAATATCCTCGTACTCATCCGTGATCACCAGCTTGCCGCTCTCCACATCCTGCCGGATCTCGTCCAGACATGCAACGATCTGCTGCATCTCCTCGTTTGTGAGGATTCCCTGCTTGCCGAGCATGCAGACATGCGCAATACTGCCCTCAATGTCCTGTGCGTAAAACTTCTGATCGAATGAAATGGACGCATTAAAATTGTAAACCAGCTTATCGGTCTCCTTGGTAAAGCGTCCTCCCCATAATTGTGCCATAACGATATCCTGCCTTTCTTTTCTGTTGCATAATATTTATATTGAGCTATTGTTTTGTTCCTTCTGCCGGATTTCTTCATCCCGCTGCGCCTTTGAAAAAACGCATCCGCAGTAATACTGGCGGTACATCCCGTATTCTCTCGACAGCTCCGTGGATTTTTTGTAGCCTTCCTTTTTCTTAAAATCCGAAAAAAGATACGGAACCTGATACTCGGTGGCAAGCCGCCCTCCGATCTCATTGAGCTTTTGCGCATTTTTCAGCGGGCTGATCGAAAGTGTCGTCGTAAAATAATCAAATCCGTTTTTCTTTGCATACTCTGCCGTCTCGCGCAAACGAAGCTCGTAGCAGGCAAAGCAGCGCCGGTCTCCCTCCGGCAGATCCTCCATCCCCTTTACCGTCTCGTAGAAGTGCGCGGTGTCATAACTTCCCTCCACGAACTGTACCGGGTACTTGGTCGGGAACTCACGCGAAAAGCGTTCCTGCTCCCGTGCGCGAATCGCGTATTCCTCCGGCGGATAGATATTCGGATTATAATAAAACACCGTTATCTGAAAATACTCCGACAGGCATTGCAGGCAGTAAGAGCTGCACGGTCCGCAGCAGCTATGTAACAGAAGCCGCGGCACTTTCCCCTCGGAGCATATATTCGCGATGGTGTCCTCCATCATTTTCTGGTAATTTATCTTATTCATAGACTTACTTGTCCAGACGGCTGCAAAGCTGCAATGCGATGATCGCAAGCACATACAGCACCACGCACAGGATCATAAGCGGCGCACGGTGGATGCAGACACCTGCGATGATCTGGACGATCACGGCGATACCGTGTACCCACAGCTCTACGTTGTGGAGCATTACCGCGATCCCCGCCTCAAGGATGATCACAAGGCATACCGGAACGACCGGCTCTCCAAGTCCGAGTGTTCCGATCAAGATCAGCACTAGCGCTAGAACGCCAAAGCCAAGCATCACGTCAATCTTCTTGTTTTCCTTGAAAAAATTGCCGATCCAAACGGCTTTTCCCTGCGCTTTATTTGTATTTTTTGCATCTATATTTTCTGTTTTCTTTTTGTTCTCGCTCATAATTTCTACCTCTCTGCACAATTCATTACCGATTATATCAATTCCTCAGAAAAAGGACAACCTGTTTCACAAAAAAAGGTTGATTTTCGTTTTGGAATTTGTTATTATAAATCTTGCTTGCAAGAGCACGCCGATATGGCTCAGTCGGTAGAGCGACGCACTCGTAATGCGTAGGTCATGGGTTCGATTCCCATTATCGGCTCTTACACGGGACATCTTTTGTTCCGTGTTTTCTTTTATCCCGGCACAGTTTCGTGCATTTTCCCAGTATTTTCTTTGTTCCTGACAGACAAAGGAGAATATATGAATTATCAGGAGTTTTTACACGACATCAAGGGGCAGCTTTGCGCTCTCTTAGATCACGGTGCTGCGGTGGAGATCCGCACGATCACCAAAAACAACGGTGTGACCAAGGACGCTTTTATCATTTCCTCGCCGGACACCAATCTCTGCCCGACCATCTATATCCTGCCCTACTATCACCGCTATCTGGACGGGGTTTCCACAGAGGATATTGTCGCGGACATCTTTACGACCTATTCCCGCGCGCTCCCGTCCTACGACTTTGATACC